>JBBSCG010000008.1:0-53951 GCA_038250515.1 Candidatus Limnocylindria bacterium | reverse complement strand
GTGTCCTTCAGCGCGGGCTCCAGGCTGGGATGCAGGTACGTCACCGGTTCCTCGCCGTGCTTCCGTCGGATGTAGGCAGGAATGTTGGCCATCGGTCCCGGACGGAAGAGGGCAACCATGGCGGCCAGGTCGCGCACCTCGGTCGGCTTCAGCTCCTTGACATAGCGCCGCATGCCCGAGCCCTCGAGCTGGAAGACACCCGTCGTCTCGCCGGTCGACAGCAGCTCGAAGGTCTTGACGTCGTCCAGCGGCAGGTTGTCGACGTCGATCTCTTCAGACCGATGCGTCCGGATCAGCTCGACGGCATCGGCCAGGATGGTCAGGTTGATGAGGCCCAGGAAGTCGAACTTGAGCAGGCCGAGCGACTCGCAGGCGTGCATCTCGAACTGAGTCATGGTGGTCTTGCCGTCCGTCGCGCGCTGCAGCGGCATGATCTCGGTGAGCGGCTCGCGGCTGATGACGATCCCGGCTGCATGTGTCGAGGCATGGCGCGCGACGCCCTCGAGGTTTTTGGCGATGCCGATCAGCTTCTCGACCCGATCGTCGCCGGCCATCAGCTCGCGCAGCGGCGGCGAGATCTCGACCGCCCGGTCGAGGCTGATGTTCAGCTCGTTGGGCACCGCCTTGGCGACGCGATCAGCCTCCGCGTAGGTCAGGCCCATGGCACGCCCGACGTCGCGAATGGCCGCCTTGGCGCCGAGCGTCCCGAAGGTAATGATCTGCGCCACCCGGTCGTCGCCGTACTTGCGCGTGACGTACTCGATCACCTCGTCGCGCCGGCTGTCCTGGAAGTCGATGTCAATGTCGGGCATCGTCACGCGGTCCGGGTTGAGGAAGCGTTCGAAGGGCAGGCCGTAGGCGAGCGGATCGACCGGCGTGATACCGAGCGTGTAGGTCACGATGCTGCCCGGCGCGCTTCCCCGGCAGGTCGTCATGATCCCCCGCTCGCGAGCGAAGCGGATGAAGTCGGCCACGATCAGGAAGTACGCCGAGTAGCCCATCCGGTCGATGATCCCGAGCTCGTAGTCGAGCCGGTTGCGGACGGCATCGGTGACCGTGCCGTATCGGTCTGGAAGTCCGCGCTCGCATTCGATGCGCAGCCAGCTGGCGGCCGTCTCGCCGTCGGGCACGGGGAAATGCGGCAGGCGCAGCCCGGAGTGCTCGAGGTTGACATTGCACATTTCGGCGACGCGCAGCGTGTTGTCCATCGCCTCGTCGAGCTCGCCGTTGAAGAGGCGCCGCATCTCGGCGGGACTCTTCAGGTAGAACTCGTTCGCCTCGAAGCGCATGCGGCCCGGCGTGTCGACGTTGCTTCCGGTACCGATGCACAGCAGCAGGTCGTGCGCCTCGTACTGGTCCGGCCGGGTGTAGTGGGTGTCGTTCGTCGCGAGCAGCGGGATGTTGTTGCGTCGCGCCAGCTCGACGAGCTGCGGATGCAGTCGCCGCTGGTCCCCGACACCGTGCTCCTGGACCTCGATGAAGAAGTTGCCGTCGCCCAGGATGGACCGATACTCATCGGCCGCCTGAGCGGCGCCTCGCTCGTCGCCCTGTGCCAGCTTCTTCAGGACCTCGCCACCGAGGCAGGCTGATGTTCCGATGAGGCCGGCCGCGTGCTTGGCGAGCAGCGCCTTGTCGATGCGCGGCTTGTAGTAGTAGCCATCCAGGTGCGCGGCGGTGGTCAGCGCCAGCAGGTTGCGATAGCCGACGTCGTCCTTGGCCAGCAGGATGAGATGGTGGTAGTCAGCGTCCTGCTTGCCTTCCTTGTCGGTCATGCCGCGCGGGGCGACGTACGCCTCGACGCCGATGATCGGCTTGATGCCGGCCTTCTTGGCGGCGGCATGGAACGGGATGACGCCGTACATGCTGCCGTGGTCAGTGATCGCCAGCGCGGGCATGCCCTGGTCGGCGACGCGCTGGGTCATCTCCGGGATGCGGCTCAGACCGTCGAGCAGGCTGAACTCGCTGTGAACGTGCAGGTGCGTGAAGTCATTTGGTGCGATGGTCGTCACGGGAGGTCAATGGTAGCCCGCGAACCGGGCCACCGGCTCATGTCACGGGCTGAGAGGCCGACGGAGAGGTCGGGCTTCGAGCAAGGGCGAACCGCCTCCGAGGCACTGGACCCGCTCACAGGCCGGCTCTTCGACAGTCAATCGATGAACCGGTTGCTTCTCTACATCGCTGGCGACAACGTCGGCTCGCATCGGGTCGCCGAGGAATGCGGCCTCGCCCATGAGGCGCCATCGCGCGAGGCTTGGTACCACAAGGGCAAATGGCAGGCCCGGCTGGCCTGGTGCGGGAGGGTGTCGCCGGAGTCCGGGCTACTTCTTCGGGGATGCGCGTCAGGCCCGAGCCGCGGAGTTGGCGGCCACCGCGGACCGGATCAATTCCTTGAAGGCGGCCTCGTTGAGCTTCTCGCCTTCGCGAATGTCGATGGCTCGGCGCGTGTTCCCCTCGAGACTGGAGTTGAACAGCTTCTGAGGGTCCTGGAGGGAGGCGCCTCGGAAGAAGGTGAGCTTCACGACCTGCTTGTACGACTCCCCCGTACAGACGCCGCCGTCATGGGACCAGACCGGAGTCCCGGTTGAATTCGGCTTGGTCCATTTCCATTCCTCCTGGATCTCCGGGTCCGCGTCGTGGATGAGCTGGCGAACCCAGGCGAGCGTCTCGCCCCTCCAGTCCCCCAGCTCCTGGATCCTCTTCGTGATGTTCTTCGAACCGGCCGCGCTGTTTGGGACACGTTTCGCCGTCATGATCTCTCCGACCCGAGCCTCGATCTCGCCCACCCATGGTCGGGCCGCTGCACGATGAACACCCGCCGATGCTCGGCAAGCTCCCACACGGCCTCGGTGTCGCTCGCGAAGAACGTTGGTGGAGAGCCCAGCAGCCGTTCGTACCAAGGTAACGCCGCCCGGTAATCGTTGACTGAGATTCCCGCGAACAGGTCGATTGCCATGCCGCATGCTACCAACCAGCGAGGATCAGCGCCCACGTACGACCAAGTGGACGCTAAACCCAGGACCCGAAGTGGTAGCGTCTCCGCGCAAGGAGGTATCCACTTGGAGGTTCATCCCGGAGCCTTCGTGTCGAACGTGTCGACGAACGAGTGGCAACCCGACCCTGAGGTCGGCGGCGAGATGCATGTCCTGGTCGAGGACGAGACAGCCTACGCGGGTATGTCGCGGTTCAGGGGCGTTGCGGTACCGCAGCCCTGGACGTTGCCGGAACGGGAGACCATCCTGGTCCTCGAGGGCACTGCTCGTATCGAGATCCAGGGCGGGCCGACGCTGGAACTGAACATCGGCGATATGGCCTCCGCTACCGAAGGGTGCCGTGACGACCTGGCACCTGACGACGCTCTTCAGGGAGATGTGGTTCTTCGGCCGGCCATACGAGATGACGCCGGCGTAGCGGCACACGACCAGCGGCCTGGCGGCGCGACAACTGCGAAGGGCAATGCCCCCTGTTCGGGGTCCACGCCCACGAGGATCGTCTCGGGAGGTCAATGGTAGCCCGGCGGCCAGCTCGGGCACTGCGGCGTGATGCTGGCTCCGGGCGAACGACGATGGCGATGGTGGCGACGCTTCCGAAGGGCAGCAACACAGGTCGGGTTTGACACGCCCAGCCTCACCTGCGCCTCGAGCGGATCGCATTGACCGGACCGGCGTCGGCGGCTCGGCCGCGGAGGACCGGCCGACGCGGCTAGACGTAGGTTTTGCTGACGGGGGTCTCGCCTTCGAATCCAAGGTAGTGGATCCAGCCTGGCCGGCCGATCGTCGCGGTCGCGATGTCGCCGACCGAGCCCGGCATCTCAAAAACCGTGAAGCAGACGTCGCCCCAGACCGAGGCCACTGAGCCATCGATCTGCTCGATGCGCAGCACCGAGGCGGGCGCGGACTCGGCCGAGGGATCGGGCGCGGGAAGGTCGCCGAGATCCCGCCACATCTTCACCCACCGCGCGCCCATGACGTACCCGCGCTCCTTCAGCCACGGCCCAAGCTCCGCCGGCTGGGCGCCCGGTGCGACGTGGATGACCGACTGCGCCACTCCACGGTCCAGATAGAACTCCGAGGCAGCCTCGACGTTGGCCTCGGTCGCGGGCTGCGCATTGCCGAGCCCGACGGCCCGGTTGAAGAACCCGAAGTCGATGGCCGTCAGCCCGAAGGCGACGGCGCCGCCGACGGCCGTGGTGGCTACGCCCGTTGGATTGCCGGGCCTCGATGCTGCGGCCACGTACGTGTCCTAGTACGCGAGCGCCTCGGACATCTCGAGCCAGTAGGCGAGGTCCGGATCCAGACCCCTCGGATCAGTCGACATGCTCATCGTCTTCCCCATGCGGCCGTTCGACTGGGCGGGGCCTGTCACACCAACACCGCGCATGGTGCCATGTTGATGGTCACGGGTGTGATCGGACGGTCCGGGTACGAGATCAGATCCACCGGACACGGTGCGACCCCCGCGGACCCGTCGACGCTGCACGCTTGCGCGTGACCGCTGCGGCGGGGCACGGGGGCCGATCTCGGAGGCGGGCGGCCCTTGGGACGCGACCCCCAACTGGAGTGCCGGTGCCCTCAGGCGAAGGAGCAACTTCCGGACGAGAGCTCCTCGTAATTCCCGTTCGGGCTTCCGTGCTGCAGGAAGTTCAGGCTGCCGGCGAGTCCCCCATCCTAAGGAACTGGAACTTGAACGTGGTCACCCCCTGGCTGATGTCGTGACCATCGACGTTGGCCGTCACGACGATCATGTCCTCCTGGGGCGCCTCGCGGTCATGCAGCGAGCTTCGGCGATTCTACCGTTCGTCACCCCGGGGCTGACGTTCGACGTGAGATGGGCCACCCCACTAGAAGGTGTCACGCCTTCGTGCTCAAACTCCCACCTATAGACACGTGGAGCTGCACGAAGGAGTCCGAGCCGGGATTCTCGGGTCGCTGGGTCACACCGCCATTGTCACGCAGCGTGACCCGCGGCCGCCCGAGGGATCTGTGTAGTCTATGTGACTAGATATCTTCTGTCCAGTATCCTAGACTGAAAGAGTGAAGCGTGCCGACCTTATCCGACGCATCGGACGAGCGGCACGAGGTGCTGGAGTCTCGTGGACGAAGGTGCGGTCTGGCGGAGCGTACGACATGTGGGAATGCGATGCGCTTCGAATCTCGATTCCGCGGCACCGTGAGATCAACGAACGGACGGCGTGGGCAATCATGCGCACGCTCGAGAAGAAGCTTGGAGAAGGCTGGTGGCGATGAAGCCGACGTACACCATCGAGGTGCGACGATCCGGGCGCTGGTGGGCGATCGATGTCCCGGAGGTCAAGGGCGCCCACACCCAGGCACGGCGCCTCGGTGAGATCGCGGCGATGGCCCGCGATGCGATTGCGGGAGTCCTGGACGTGTCCCCTCGATCGTTCGCGATGGTCATCCGACCGGTCCTCGACGACCGGCTCCAGTCGCTGGTAGACGCGGCCCGCCGCTCACGGATCGCGGTCCAGGAGGCACAGCTGGAGGCAGCGGAGAGTGCGGCTCGCGCGCTTCGGTCATTGCAGCGCGACGGGGTGCCGCTTCGCGACGCCGGTGAGCTCCTGGGCATCTCGCATCAACGCGCCGCGCAGATCATGGGTGCCGATCTCAGGCTGATCCGTTCAAGCCGCCGCAAGGCGATCGCCGAGCTTCGGGCCGGATACGACCTGGCGCAGGATCAACAAGCGGAGCCAGCGCGATGAAGATGAACCTCGACAAGCCGTTCTACTCGCCCAAGGAGCTTGTCCCGATGGCCGGCGTTCCCGTTTCGGCCATCCTGGACCGCATTCGCAACGGCCAGCTCTACGCGGTCACCTTGTCCCCAGGCACGTACCGTATCCCGGTTCGCTCGGTCCTCAAATGGCCGAAGCCCGAGTCGATCTTCCCGCCCGCCATCACGAACTGGCCTGACGTGGACTTCGACATCACTGACGCCGATCGAGAACCAGACTTCAGCGGCCGCTGAACGACTTTGCGCTGCACCGATCCACCAGGCCATCCGGGCGGAGACGCTGGTCCCTTTACGGTGCAGGATCCGAAGGTCTTCCTGAAGTCGCATCAGCGACCGAAGAGCGGCATTGACGTCACGCTCGGTCGGGAACGCCTCGGCAACGTCCGGCGCCAGCAACACGACGTTGGTGCCCTCCGCATAGCGCTCGGCATACTTGCCACGCGCTGCCCCGCGGAAGTCGTACTCGTCGAGCAGATCGGGGTCAGAGTTCGAAATAGTCATGTCGCTCCCGCTTCGTGGCGGGCCGTGCACTGATGATCCGGATTGTACCACCCTTGTCCGCGTGCACGACCACGAGCACCCGACGCGCCTCTGAACGTCCCACGGTCACGACGCGATCCTCGACACCCCGAGTGAAGCGGATCCAGCATCGTGCCCGAGCCGAAGTCCGCGAATACCGATCGCGCCTCATCGAAAGTCACGCCATGCTTTCGCCGGTTCGATTCGGCCTTGTTCGGATCCCAGTCGAATCGCAGCTGTACGAGCGCACCGTACCCGCGGACGCTTACTGCGCCGTTATCCGACCCGTTCTGACCCCTCGTTCGTGCGTGGACGAGGGGTTTCTTGTTGCCATCGATTGACGATGTCCCGGTTACTGTGCGCTTACTGCGTCGGCGCGAAGGATGTTCGACTGCCCGTCGCCCTCGGCCACGTTGATGGTCGCCTGGCGCGTCTGATACGCGCATACTCGTTCATCGACGAGGGGGAGCGTCCGAGCACCTACAAGGAGCAAACCTCCATGCCCAGGTTCATTACGTTCTTCTCGTACACGGCCGAATCCGCAAAGGCGATGATCGAACGTCCCAGCGACCGATCCGCCGCCGGAAAGGCGCTCGCCGAATCGCTCGGCGGGACGCAAGAGGCCTTCTACTGGATGCAAGGGGAGCACGACGGCTTCCTGATCTCGAACATGCCCGACGGCGTTGCAGCCGCGGCGCTGTCGGCGGCGGTCGGTGCGGCAGGCGCCGTGGAAGGAATCGAGACGCATCAGATCTTCGACCACGACGAACAGGCGGCCATCGTCAGGCAGGCCGACACCGCCCGCAAGGCCTACAAGCCGCCGACTGCCTGACCCCGGGCCGGGCGCCCCCTGTCTAGGGCGGCGCCCGTGCTGCAACGCCGCGTGTTTGACGTCGGGTCAACGCGTCACGTGACCTGTCGAGAATCGGTCCGATAAGTCCGGGGCCGCGCCATCGATTGATCGTGCGACAATCACCCGTGAGCATCGATTGTTGGTGTGGGTCGAGGCGGAGCCGCTCGGTCCGTGCCTCGGAATGCGTGTGAATGTTGGACCGGCTCGTGGGCCGAAACTCATCGGTCGGCGCTGCAGCCGGCCAGAGCCGCCCATAGGATGGACCGATGCAGACCGACACCACCATCATCGATGTCGCGCCGGGCCTGTGGGTCTTGCGCACCCTGCACAGCGCGTGGCGAGCCGGTCCACGATCGCGCCGAGTTCGAGCAGGCCCTCGCCCGCCCGCCGTTCGGAGGCGGATTCTAGGCTACCCCGGCGCCCGTCACGGGCGGATGTTTCGGTTCACCCTGAACAGGTTGGATGGGTCGTACGTCGCCTTGATCGTTTCCAGGCGCTTGTAATTGTTCCGATACGACTCCACCGTGCGCTCGTTGGCCTCGTCCTCGGTCTGGAAGTTCACGTAGTTGCCGCCGGTGGAATACGGCTTCAGGGCCTCCCATGCGCTGCGAACCCACGCACGGTTGGCATCTCCGCGCGGGTCGTCCTCCCGCCACATGGCCTGGATCACGCAGGCAAAGGCGGCCTCACGGTTGCCCATCGCTCCGTCATCTTCGGCGTGCTCGTTGAGCGCGCCCGCAAGATGAAACAGGACGACCTGATTCGCCGGCGCCTTCATATCGACGAACTGTGCCTTGTAGGTCTCGAGGATGCCATCGCTGAGACCGGGGAGGAACTCCGACTTCCAGTAGTAGTGCATTCCCTTGGGCTGGGTCGCGTCCAGCAGAGTCTGCTGCGCGACGTAGTCTTTGACCTGGATCAGGTCGGCCAGCGGCTCTCCGAGGGATTTGATCGGTGCCAGGTCCGTCGCCGCCTGTTCGGGGGTTCCCGAGTGGCAGACGACCATGGCGATCATCGGTCTGCCATGAGCGGCTTCGGGCAGCCACGGAGCGGGGGGCGCGTTGCGCATCAGGACGACCGCGGTCAACTCGGGCGGGGCAGACTCGACCACCTTGCGATAGAGGTCCAGGACGTCGTCCGCCTTGGTCGCCGGCCAGGCGATCAGACCCGCTGTGACTTGTGGGCCGACCGCATGGAGCCGGTAGACGAACTCGGTGACGACGCCGAAATTGCCGCCGCCACCTCGCAGGGCCCAGAAGAGATCGGCGTTCTCGTCCCGGGAAGCGCGTCGTACGGTCCCGTCGGCGGTCACGATCTCAACCTCCTGGAGGTCATCGACCGTCCACCCGAATCGACGTGTCAGGTAGCCGAATCCGCCGCCGAGCGTGAGCCCCGCCACGCCGGTCTCGGAAACGAAGCCGAGCGTGGCAGCCAGACCATGTTCCTGCGTGGCCCGGTCGACGTCGCCAAGCGTGCAGCCTGGGCCGACCCGCACCAACAGCGCATCAACGTCGACATCGACGTCCCTCATTCCCGACATGTCGAGCGTGATTCCGCCATCGGACAATGCGAGGCCCGCGATGTTGTGTCCGCCGCCTTTGATGGACAGTTGCAGTTCGTGCTCGCGAACGAACTTGATGGTCCGAACCACGTCCTGCGTGGTTCCGGGCCTGACCACCACTGCCGGCCGCTTCTTGATCATCCCGTTCCAGAGGCGTGTAGCATCGGCGAAGCCGTCGTCGTCGGGGTAGAGCAGTGAGCCCTCGAGATCGGCCGCGAAGCTGTCCAAGGTCTCTCTTTCGACATCCCTCGTGTCGCTCGCGAGACCGGTGATCTGCAGATGTGCCACCTGATCCATCCATTCTCTGGGTTGCCGATCGGTGCCGCTCGGCGCCGTTAGCCACGATTATGGCTTCGTGCGCAAACTCGGAGCTAGTTGTAGGTCAGCCGTCCGGCCGCAGTCGCAGGCCCTTCACGCCTTCGAAGTCACGAACATTGCGCGTGACCAGCAGCAACCGATGCTCCAGGGCCGTGGCGGCAATCAGCGCGTCCGGCAGACGGATCCGTTGGCCGCGACGCAGACGACCGGCACGTTCTGCGACGGCCCGATCCACGGCGAGCTCGGTCATCGGCTCGAGCACACGCCGGATGCGGCGCTCCTCTGTTCCGCGACCGGCGAACAGCTCCGCGCGCGTGATCGCCGAGACGTGAACTTCGTCCTGGCCGCGGAGGAATCGGCGATGTCCGCGAAGGTGATCGACCAGGATGTCGCTATCAACCAGGATCCGCGCCACGGTCCCACTCCTCGCGGCTCGGAAGCTCGAGCTCTGGCAACGATCCGAAGGTCTGGTCAAGCGCCTCGTCCGGATTGGCCTGATCTTCGACCAGATAGGCATCGACCGCCTCGCGGATCATGCGCGCCAGCGGCGCGTTGGTGCGTCGGCCGCGGGCATCGAGCAAGCGGCGCTGGGCATCGGTCAGGTAGATCTGGGTGCGCGTACTCGGCATATACAGCACACTATACAGCAGTCTTCCAACAGGCTGGCCTGTGTAGCATCTTTGTGCTATCGTTCACCGATGCTCAAGCGCATTCGACTTCGACGGGCCGGCGGGTCCATCAGCGCGACGCTGCCAAAAGAGATGGTGGATCGCCTGCACCTCGCCGCCGGCGACGACGTATTTGCAGTGGAGACGCCTGACGGCATCCTGCTGACGCCGTACGACGAAGCGACCGAGCGTACAGTCACCAGCGGGCGGCAGATCGCAAAGCGCTATCGGAACGCGCTCAGGGAGCTCGCCAAGTAGGCCGTGCCCGAACCGATATGGCTCTCGCGAGCGGCGGTCGACGCGCTCCATGTCGATCAGATTCGCGAGCACGGCGGACTTGTCGGAACTCGCGATGAGAACGGACTCGATTCCGCGCTCGCCAGACCGCAGCAACTGCGGACGCACGAACCAGATGCCGATCTGGCGTCCTTGGCGGCGGCCTACGCGTTCGGGCTGGCGCGCAACCATCCCTATGTCGACGGCAACAAGCGGATCGCCTTCCTGGCCCTGGCTGTCTTCCTTGATCTCAACGGACTGACCCTCTCGGCCGATGAGCCGGACGTGGTGGCGGTGATGACGAAGGTCGCCGCGGGAGAGCTCGACGAAGACGGGCTCACGACTTGGATTGGCGCGCATGCCGACTAGCGATCCACCTCGTGGCCAGACGCCTTCACGCCTGGCAACCTAATGGGCGTTACGGGGACCGTTAGGTCGGGTTCGGCGCGGAGTGGGCCTGTATTGGGCGCCAAAAGAACCGGTATCGCGCTCAGGGGCACGTTTCTCGGCTGAATCGCGAAATACGGGGTCTGAATCGGCCCATTACGCAGGCGAGCGGCCTCGGAAGGCGCCGGCCGCGACGTCGACGGGGGGTTGCGCGGCGGGCGCATACTGACCATCCGGTGCGGGCGCTGACTTGAGCCGAAGTGCAGGTCAGGGCTATCAGCTTGCCGCGCGGCTTGACGCAATCGCGTCAGTTGAATGCGCGCCCCCGTCGTCTCGCCCGCACCGAACTCCCCGCCCGTCTCGGCAGCCGTGCCTAGCAAATTGCCCAAATTCACACCACATGACCGTTGGGAGCGGGAGACCGGCTCCGACGGTACCGCGTGCCGCCGTGATGTGAATCTGGACGGTTCAAGCCATGGTTTGGATGCATAACGCACGCTCCATGTGAATCTGACGATTCCACGGGGCGCTCGGGCCACGGACGACCAGGCTGGTGGCGTACCATGCGGCGCGATGCTGCACGACTACACCCACATCACCCCTGAATCGGTCACATCCGAGACCGATGCGGCCATTGCCCGTGCTGACGAGCTGGTGGCCGCCGCCGCCGCGTCGCTGGCGGCGCCGACCTTCGATGACACGCTCCGTCCGCTGGAGCTCGCCGGCGCCGCGGTGGCCGATGCCTACGGCCCAGGCGCGTTCATGGCGCAGGTGCATTCCGACGAGGCGGTGCGCGACGCCGGCCAGGAAGCCGAGGAGCGGATCAACAAGTGGCGCGTGGGGCTGCCGTTCCGCGAGGACGTGTATCGGGCCGTGCGTACGTACGCCGAGACGGACGACGCGAAGCAGCTCTCCGGGGAGCGGCGCCGCCTGCTGGACTTCTGGCTGCGCGACTTCCGACGTGCCGGGCAGGAGCTGGAGCCCGAGCAGCGCGCCGAGCTCGAGGAGCGGCGCAACCGGATGGTCGAGATCGAGGTCGCCTTCCAGCGCAACGTCAACGAGTACGAGGACTGGATCGAGGTCACGCGCGAGCAGTTGGCCGGCCTGCCTGACGAGTACGTCGAGCAGCTGAAGCCGAGCGAGACCGATGGGACGTATCGGGTCAGCCTCGACTACCCGGAGATCAACCCGTTCCTGGAGCAGGCGAAGGACCGATCGCTGCGCGAGACGCTGAGCCGCAAGGACTGGAACAAGGCGGTCGACGCGAATCGGACGCTGCTGGGCGAGGCGCTCGGGCTCCGACGGCGAATTGCTGCGCTGCTCGGCAAGCCGAGCTGGGCGCACCACTCCATGGAGCTCAAGATGGCCGGCGGTCCCGAACGCGTCGAGGAGTTCTACGAAACAATCGTGCCAGCGCTCCGGGAAGCGGCGCAGCGCGAGATGGCGGAGATGCGGTCGCTGCTGCAAGCCGACGGGTACGACGACGACGTGCAGTCCTGGGACTGGCACTACTACGACACGCGGCTGTCACGTGAGCAGTACGGCGTCGACCAGAATGAGGTCAGCGAATACCTGCCGCTCGACGGCGTGCTGGAGGGCATGTTCGCGATCACGGGCGACGTCTTCGGGCTCGACTACCGGCGCGTGGAGGACGCGAAGGCGTGGCATCCATCGGTCCGGCTGTACGAAATTCATGATCGTGAGAGCGGCGAGCTGCTGGCGCACTTCTACGCCGATCTCTTCCCTCGTGAGGGCAAGTTCGGTCATGCCGCGGCGTTTCCGTTGGGCATCGGTCATGTGAAGGCGGATGGCAACTATGCGAAGCCGGTGAATGCGATCGTGGCGAATATGA
The DNA here is from genome assembly GCA_038250515.1 of Candidatus Limnocylindria bacterium. Lineage (GTDB taxonomy): Bacteria > Chloroflexota > Limnocylindria > QHBO01 > QHBO01 > JAICUY01. Next base: position 41,772 of record JBBSCG010000008.1, on the reverse strand, counting down.
CGCCACCGTCGGGTGACCGGCCATCGCTCCTGCGGCACGGCCAGCATGGCGAGGTCGAGACGCTCTTCCACGAGTTCGGCCACATCCTGCATATGAGCCTGACTCACGCCGAGTTCGTGCGCTTCAGCGGCGCCGAGACCGAGTGGGACTTCGTTGAGGCGCCATCCCAGATCATGCAGCACTGGGCCTGGGAGCCCGACGTGATCGAGCGATTCGCGCGTCACTACCGCACCGGCGAACCACTACCCCGCCGCCTGGCGGAGCAGATGGCCGAGTCGCGCTACCTGAACGTGGGCGTCCGAGCGACGCGCCAGGTCTGGCTGGGCTCGATGGACCTGGCAGTGCACACGGCCGATGAGTCGCCGGACCTCGACGCAGTAATTCGCGACGCGTGGGCGGTCACCGGCATGGCCTACCCCGAAGACACGTTCTACCTGTCCGGCTTCGCGCACATCCTGGGCGGATACGACGCCGGCTATTACGGCTACCTGTGGGCGGAGGTGATCGGCGACGACATGTTCGGCCGATTCGCCTCTGAGGGCATCCTGTCCCCCACCGTTGGCCGCGAGTACCGCCGCACGATCCTCGAGCCGAATGGCTCGCGCTCGGCCGATGCGATGCTCCTCGACTTCCTGGGTCGCGCGCCATCAAATGAGGCATACCTGCGCATGCGCGGCATGCAGGCGCAGGCCGATCAGGCGCAGATCGATCAGGCGCAGGCGGAGCCGGCTCCAGCCTAGCGTGGCGCCGGCGACCGATACACGAGTCATCACCCTCGCCACGCTCGGCGTGGTGCTGGCCGGATTCTGCTGGGGGCTGTCGGCGATCATCGCCAAAGGAGCGTTCGATCGCAGCATCACGCCCGAGCAGATGCACAGGCGCGCGCGGCAGGGCGACGCCGGTTGAGGTCCTGCCCTAGCGGGCCGTTCCCGCATCTCGACCGACGCAGAACGGCGCGCAGAACGGCGCGCGGGTACTTATTCGCTATCGAGGTCCGGTGTCCATTGCGGCACCCTGCGCGTGGGACCCAGCCATACCCGGCGCGGGCCGGTCGATCGCGCTGCGCATGGCGCACTCACATGACGAGGGCTCATTCCAGATGAATGGTGAGGGCGTCGCGGGCGTGGCAGCTCCGCCGACGGTCGGCTCGGACGCGGTCACGCCAGCCGCCGCCAAGCGCGACCGATGGCAGCTCCTTCGATCGATGCGCCAGACGCTCATCGCGCTCCGGTCCGCGCTCTACGTCAGTGTCGTGCTGGGAAGCGCGTTGCTCTGGCTCGCGCTCTCGCCACTTCCTGCGGACCCGCTGCACCTGCTGCCGACCTTCCTGATCCTGACGGCCATCTCGGCCGCCACCGAGTTCGTCGCTGTGCCGCTCAACAAGGGCGGCATGCTCTCAGTGGCCACCATTCCGCACGTGGCCGCAATCGTCCTCTTGCCGCCGAACATGGCAGCCGTGTCGATCGGTTGCGCGGTGGCGATCGAGGAGATCATCGGCCGTCGGTCAGGCCTGAAGGCGTCCTTCAATGTCGGAAGCTTCATGCTCACGGCCCTCGTCGCCGGCCACACCGCAGGATTCGTCGGCAACCTGCCGGAGCTGGCGGCGCCCGGATCGACGGGCCATCTGCTCGTCTTTCCTCTGATCGTCATCGCCGGTGGCGGTTACTACCTGGTCAACGCGCTGCTCCTGGCCGGAGTGCTGGCGATGGTGACCGGCGACTCCTTCTGGCACCTCTTCCGCAGCAACACGCGCGACACCGGTCTCACCGAGCTCGGCGGCGCGACGCTCGGCGGACTCTTCGGCCTGCTCTGGATCGTTGAGCCCATGTGGACGCCCTTCCTGGCCCTGCCCGGAGCGGTCATCAGCCGCTCGCTGCATCACATCCGCCAGCTGCAGTCGCAGACGCTCCAGGCCGTGCGCTCCATGGCCCAGATCATCGACCGTCGTGACTCCTCGACCTTCCACCACTCCGAACGCGTGGCAACGTACGCCGTCGCCCTGGCGGAGGAGCTCGACCTGTCGGAAGAGACCGTCCAACTGATCGAGCAGGCTGCCTCCGTGCACGACCTGGGCAAGATCGGCATCCCGGACCACATTCTGCTCAAGCCCAGCGCGCTGACGCCCGACGAGCGCAGCCTGATGGGCCGGCACACCGACATCGGGGCCGATATCCTGGACAGCTACGAGCTCTTCCGAAAGGGAGCCGATATCGTCCGCCACCACCACGAGTCGTACGACGGCAGCGGCTACCCCGGCGGGCTGGCCGGCGAGCGGATCCCCATCGGTGCCCGAGTCGTCGCGGTGGCTGATGCCTTCGACGCTATGACCAGCAACCGGCCGTACCGCGCAGCATTACCCCTCGACGAGGCCGTCGCCCGACTGCGCGCCGGCTCCGGGCTGCAATGGGACCCAGTCGCGGTGGGCGGCTTTCTGCACCTGATCGTCGAGGGACGCCTGCCCGACCTGCCTGGCCTGGCCGACGCGTCCGCCCGGGAACCAATAACCTCCCCGCAAACTGCGGGGTCTCGGCCGCATCTCGTAGGGAGCGAGCGGGACGAGCTGCGTGATGTGGACCATCCCGGTCCCATCCGCCGCGCAGGCTAAGCCGCCGCATGTTCATCCTCTACCCGCTGCTGATGGCGATGGTGCTGGCGGTGCTCACCGGCGGACGCCCCGACCGGCTGGCCGACCTGCGACTCCGATGGTGGGGGCTGGCGATCGCAGGGCTGCTCGTGCAGGTGGCGCTCTTCTCGCCGGCAGCCGCCGCGCTGGCGAGCATCGGTCCGGTCATTTACGTCGCGTCGACTGCTGGGGTGCTCCTCACAGTCCTCGCAAACATCCGACGTCCGGGTGTGGCCCCGGTCGTGATCGGCGCGGTCCTGAACCTGGCGGCCATCGTGGCCAATGGCGGCTACATGCCCACCACTCCGGCTGCGCTGCAGGCAGCCGGCCTTGATTCCGCCCGCGGCTACTCGAACAGCGTCGAGCTCGAGCGGCCTCAGCTGGCCCCGCTCACCGATCTGTTTGCCATCCCGGCGGCGGTGCCGCTCGCGAACGTGTTCTCGATCGGCGACGTCTGCATCGGCCTTGGCATCGGTTGGCTCGCCTACTCGACGATGCACAGACGCCCGGAAGACGGCGACGGAAGTCATCCCCCATCAATGACGGCGGAGTACTAGCTACTCATTGGCCGATTACCGGCCAAGCCATAGGGTGCAGCCAGCGGCGATGGACGCCGCCGACGTGTACATCGCCCAGGGCAAACCCGCCGTGAGACGGGGACGCAAAGCCAGGGATCTTGCTCGCAAGACTGCCCGGTTGCCGAGGCCACGCCAGGCCCTCCATAGCATGGGAGGTTTGACATGAAGACTGTCCTGGCTCGCTTCATGTTGGTAGTCGGTTCACTGTCCGCACTGGCATTGGCGCTCAGCGCTGGCGTGCGCTGGGGATGAGAGGGATGAACGCCATGAAGTGCCGTGCTGTTCGCCTCATCGTCATTCTCAGCAGCCTCAGCGGGCTCGCCCTGGTCCTCGAGGCCGGCCGACGCTGGCACTAGGATTGGGGGAACCGCGATAACAGGACCGCTGCGGCGGTCCTGTTTCGTGTCCAAGCGACCGCACGGGACTATCGATGCCAGACCCGCATGGTTGCCGGCGGCAGCGTCGAATGCTTCAGCAGGTCCAGGAAGACGGCGGACCAGAGCATGCTCTCGTCGCTCTGCGTGAGCATCGTGGAGCCGTAGGCGCGGCCCGTCTCGTCGTCGATGACCTCCCAAAAGGTGCCGTCGCGCTGGATCCAGTCCGCCGACGCCGCGCAGGCGGGCAGCGCGCGGCTCGACTTCGGCCGCTACCAGGGTTGGACGCTGCGCGAGGTCGCTCGAGGGGATCTCAACTACCTGCGCTGGCTGAGCCGCCACGCGTCAGGCGCGCGACACCGCGAAGAGATCGCAATCCTGCTACGCGAATTCGAACCGCCGAAGCCGCCCTAAGGCTGGGCGGGAGCCGGGTACGCGGAACCGGTCAGTCGATCCAGCCGTTCGCGGACGGAGCGTGCGCCCGGAAGATTTCGCTTCCGCTCGTGGGCTTCGAGCGCTGCGCGCAGCTCCGGGACGCCCTCCGGTTCTCGCCCTTCGATTTGCAGGACGTCCGCCGCGGTCAGGTGAAGATCGGCGATCAGGCTGAGGAAGTCGCTAGGCGCGAGGATCTCGCGAGCTTCCGCAAGACGGCGATCAGCGTCTTCGGTCCTGCCGTGGCGAGCGTCGATCAGGGCCTGCGCGAGGCGCCACAGGACAAGGGAGGCCACGTCGTCCCTGCCGGTCGTCGCGCGCGCTTGCTCGACCGCTTCCCCGGCCTCTCCCAGGCGTCCCTGGCGTGCAAGCAGCAGGCTCAGAGTGGCTGCGACGGTCGAGTAGACGCTCGTTTCACCGATCGATTCCAGAATGTCGAGGCCCGACCGCATGTACTCCTCAGCATCAGTCTCGCTGCCGAGAAGCAACTCGACAGTCGCTGCTTCGATGCCCATCAGGCTGCCGACCACGCTCCGCATCCCGAACTGTTCGGCCTTCGCGATCTGGTCGGCCAGCATCGCTCGCGCTTCCTCTCCGCGGTCGAGCATCGCGAGGAGGTCCGAATAGTCCGCATCGAGGTCGCGAAACGGATCGGAGAGCTCGATGATGGCATTGAGCGCTTCGTCGGCCGGCGTCGCGCCGTGTTTGAGGGCAAACGTCGACCATACGCGGGCCAGCCGCTCGATCCCGATGTGGCCGCCCGCGACCGCGGCGTCAAGCGCTCGCCGCGCCGCTTCCAGCGACTCGCCCCACCGGCATTGCCCCAAGCGTACCGAACTGATCTGGAACCAGCACATCGCCTGGCCGAACGTGTCCGCTGGCTGGATCTCCGCCAACGCGCGCTCGGCAGCGATGAGCAGGTCGTCGAGACGGGCCGTCGGGTCGACCCAGATGCGATGCTCGAGTTCCACCATCTCGGTCAGCACGAGCAGCCGCGTGTCGTTGGCCTGCCTGGCCTCCGTAAACAGCGTGTCGCGCAGCGTCGCCGCGAGCTCGAACTCGCCAGATCGGAAGAAACCTTCGGCGCAATCCAGCAGCAGCTCTCCTCGGCGTGGGTCCGGAACCGGCAGGAGCTCGGCGGCGCGTCGGGTCAGCTTGGCGCTCGCCATCAGGTCGCCGCGCTTGCCCGCATGCCGGGCCCCCGAGACCAGCGCACGGACGGCACGCTCCATGAGCTGACGTGAGGCATCGGTCTCGAGGCCCAGCTCCGACTGGTATCGGCAGGCCTGCTCCAGGTGGTACGCGACGATCTCCTCGTACTCGCCCACTCGCACCCCTGCGGATTGCTCAAGCCAGTCCGCGAAGCGTTCATGGAGCGTCGCACGCACCTGCTTCGGCAGGGCGGCATATGCGGCGTCGCGCACCAGGATGTGCCGGAACCGATACGCCTCATCGGCCATGCCGCTCGATCGGTCCGGACGAACAAGCTCGCGGCGCACGAGAGTGCGCAGCTGCGTCGGAATCCCGTCGCGCCGGTCGGGCTCCGAAAGCTCCACCACGGCCGAACGCTGAAACACCTTGCCGACCACGGACGCACGGCCGATTGCTTCTCGTGCGGGTTCCTCGAGGTGATCCAGCCGAGCGCTGACCAGCGCCTGGATGGTCGGCGGGACGACCATCGATGCCATCTCGCGTGAGAGCTCCCATCGATCGCCGACACGGCGCAGCAGGCCGTCGTCCACCAGCATCGAGAGAAACTCCTCGAGGAACAGCGGATTTCCCTCGGCCGCCTGCGCGATTCGCGCCTCGAAGCCTTCGGGCAGTCCTTCACGGCCGATGAGGTTGTCGATGAGCTCCCCCGCTTCGCTGTCGCTCAACGGCTCGAGCAGGACGGTCGTCGCGTTCAGCTTGCCGCCGGCCCATCCCGGCTGCTGCTCCAGCAGCTCGGGGCGAGCGACGCACGCCAGCAGGATCGGTGCATCGCGGCTCCAGTCGGCGATGTGTTCCACCAGCTCCAGCAGTGTCGGCTCGGCCCAGTGCAGGTCATCGAGAACCACGACCAGCGAACGCTCGGTGGCGAGCACCTCGAGGAAGCGACGGACCGCCCAGAAGGTCTCCTCGCGGGCGATACGCTCCTCGCTGAGGCCAATGGCAACGCCGAGACGCTGCGCGATGTCGTCGGCCTCTGCTTCGTCGCCGAGCCGTGCCCTGATCTTGTCGGCCGCGTTCGCCGGATCGTCGTCCGGCGTGACACCGGCCGCGGCATGGACGATCTCGACGATGGGCCAGAAGGTGATGCCCTCGCCATACGGCAGGCATCGGCCGCGAAGGATGGTGGCAGAGGGAGCCACATCGGTCAGGAACTCGTGCATCAGGCGAGACTTGCCAACCCCGGCGCTGCCGAGAAGCGTGAAGAGGTTCGTCGCCCGCTCCTCGACCGCATGGTCGAATGCCTGTCGCAGCTGGCTGAGCTCGCGCCGGCGCCCGACGAGCGGTGCGTCGAGATGGCCCGCGCGGCCGGGTGTGTCGGGCAGGACTTCGAGCAGCCGGAAGGCCGACACCTCCTCCGACTTGCCCTTGAGCGTGAGCCGCGCTACCGGCTCCGCGCGGATTGCGGCACGCACCAGGCGCTCGGTCGAGGCACCGATCAGGATCTCGCCCGGCGCCGCGGCCTGTTCCAGCCGAGCGGCGACGTTGACGGCATCACCGGTGACGAGCACCTGGTCGCCACCCCTGCCCGCGACCACCTCGCCGCTGTTGACTCCGACGCGCATGGCAAGGCTCACACCCCGCTCCTGGCGCAGCTGGCTGTTCAGCTCACCCAGGCGCGTGCGCATCTGGGCGGCGGCGCGGACCGCGCGCAGCGCGTCGTCCTCGTGGAGCATCGGTACGCCGAACACCGCCATCACGGCATCGCCGATGAACTTCTCGACCGTCCCGCCGTGCCGCTCGAGGACCTCGCTCATCGCCTCGAAGTAGCGGGACATGATGCCGCGGGTCGACTCCGGATCCAGCCGCTCGCCCATCGCCGTCGAACCGCTGATATCGGCGAAGACGAGGGTGACGAGCTTGCGGACCTCCTCGCTCGGCGCGGCGGCCGTCAGCGGCGTGCCGCACGCGAAGCAGAATCGCGCTTCGACGGGATTGGTCTGACCGCAGCTCGCGCAGGCTTGCATGCGAGCGAGTGTATCCGGCGGGGCTAGCCCTCGGAGAGCTGGCGACGAAGCTCCTCGTTGACCAGCTTCGCGTCAGCGCGACCCTGTGTGCGCTTCATGACCTGGCCCACCAGGAAGCCGTAGATCTGCTGCTTCCCTGACCGATACTCCCCCACCTGCGAGGGATGCTCGGCAATGACCGATGCGATCGCATCGCTGATCAGCCCCGTGTCGCTCACCTGGCCGAGGCCCCCGGCGGCGATCACCTCGGACGGCGACTCGCCAGATGCAAACGTGCGCGCCAGGACCGCCTTCGCGTTCGTGCCGCTGACCCGGCCGGTCTCCACCTCCGCGATCAGCTCCGCAAGCGACGCCGGCTGCAGGGCCACTCTGTCCGCACGAAGGCTTTCGGCAGCATGCTGGTTGAGGAGCCGGCTGAACTCGCCGATCACCCAGTTGGCGGCGGCCTTGGGCGTCACGCCCTTCGAGGCACCGGCCGCGACGACCGCATCGAAGTAGGCGGCCAGTGCCACGTCGCCGGTCAGCACGCCGGCGTCGTACGGCGACAGGCCGAGCGTCTCGGCGTAGCGCATGCGTCGCGCCGCCGGCAGCTCGGGGAGCGAGGCACGCAGCGCATCGACCCACTCGACCGACGGCCGCAGCGGCGGCAGATCCGGCTCGGGGAAGTAGCGGTAGTCGTTCGCCTCTTCCTTGCTGCGCTGCGAGATGGTCCGTCCATTCGCCTCGTCCCAGCCGCGTGTCTCCTGGGTCAGCGGCTCGCCGCGCTCCAGCGCATCGGCCTGGCGCTCGATCTCGAACTCCATGGCGTGCTCCAACGAGCGGAAGCTGTTGAGGTTCTTGACCTCGACCTTGGTGCCGAAGCGCTCCGTGCCCATCGGTCTGAGGCTGATATTGCCCTCGATCCGCATGGAGCCGGCATCCATGTCGGCGTTGCTCGCCCCGATGTAGCGCAGGATGTCCCGCAGCGTCTCGCCGTAGGCGCGCGCCTGGGCTGGTGAGCGGATGTCCGGCTCGGTGACGATCTCCATCAGGGGCACGCCCGCCCGGTTGAAATCGACCAGCGAGTGGTCGCGACCGCCATGCTGCATGCGCGCGGTGTCCTCCTCGAGGTGCGCACGGGTGATGCCGACCTGTATCTCGCGGTCTTCGGCGGAGACCGGCACTCGAAGCCGGCCGCCCGAGCACAACGGCAGCGCGTACTGGCTGATCTGATAGCCCTTGGGCAGGTCCGGGTAGAAGTAGTTCTTGCGCTCGAAGCGCACCGCCTCGGTCTCGACGTGGCACTCCAGCGCGAGCCCGGTCAGCATCACCAGCTCGACGGCGCGGCGATTGATCACCGGCAGGCTGCCGGGCAGGCCCAGGCAGACGGGGCAGACGCGCGTGTTCGGCTCGTCCTCGAGGACCGATGTCGGGCAGTCGCAGAACATCTTCGAGGCAGTCTTCAGCTGGGCGTGGACCTCGATCCCGATGATCGTTTCGTAGCGGGTCATGCCGGGATTGTATCGGTCAGGTGGCGTCGGTCCGGCGTGGTTCCTGAGCATCCGTGTTTCAAGGGAGTTAACGATTCGAGAGCTCAGCCAACGGTTTGCGAACTGAGAGTTCATGGGCCGATGGTGCAGGTAAGGGAATGTGTACTCGGAGGTCGCATCGTGCCGGTCGAGGGCCGAACGTGTGTACCCCTGAGAACAACCCGGAATGAATCGTCCGATGGCAAGCGCGCGCTCGCGTGGGACAAATGGGTCATGGCCGGTCACCTGTCCGACCCGTACCCTCAGCTGCCTGTACCTCGTGAGTTCCCATGGTGGGTCTTGCTTCGACGCTCACGGCGAGCGTACCGATGGCGTACCGCGACATTTCCGCGCGCCTGCGCGGGCTGATCCTTGGCAGCCTCGGCGCGCTCGTCCTGATCATCCTGCTCAGCCCGTCCGCCGGCACCGCGGGAGCCGTCCCCTGGACGCGCGCTGAGCTGACCTTCGCATCCGCCATCTCACTCATGGCGGCGGTCGCCTCGATACGGGGCACAACGGGACGCGTCAGGACCGTGCGCTCGTACATCACGGCGGCGATCGCCTTCTGGCTCGTCGGCGAGATGCTGCGGGACGTGGAAGTGGCGCTCGGCACCACCTCTGCGCTCAAGCTTTCGGATCTGCCATTCATCGGCGTGCTGCTGTGCGCAGGCGCCGCGTACGTTTCCGCCCTGAAGGGCCAGCTCCGTCCGAGCGATGAGCTGGCCGTCTACCTGGACGGAGCGATCGTCTTCTTCGCTACCGCCGCGCTCATGCTGACGACCTTCGGCCAGGCGGGCGGACAGAGCCTGACCAACGTGGTCGATCTCGCATATGCCATCTTCTTCCTGGCGACGACCGGCGCAACGCTGCTCCTGGATCTGGCCGTGCGCGCGGAGCGTCGACCACACGGCGCGTACGTCGTTCTGGTTGGCCTTGTGCTGCTCGGGATCAGCTTCCTGTGGCGGGTTGCCTCGCCCCAACCGCTGGGGCTGCACGAAACCGGGGTAGCGGCCCACTTCCTGGCGCTCGGTGTGCTCTTCGTCATGCTCGGCACGATCACCTGGACCGACGTGGTCGACGAACACCCCGCATACGTCAGGTTGGCCGCCAAGCTGCGATCGAGCATGCCGGTTGTGGCCATCGGGCTCACGTCCGTCCTGATTGCCATCCACTTCGTGCGCGGAATACCAGGCGCCGTTGGGACCCTCAACATCGCCGCCATCGCGCTGGTGCTCGTCACCGTCGCGATCCGCCAGAGCATCCTGCTCAAGGACCGGGACGTGGCGATCCGTCGTGAGCAGGGGCTCGGCCGCGCGCTTTCAGCTACCGAGTCGAAGTACCGCGCGCTCGTGGAGCGTCAGCCGGGCGTCGTCTATATCGCGGAACCGGGCGGCAACGGACGCTGGCATTACGTGAGCCCGCAGATCGAGTCGATGCTCGGATTTCCTGCACAGGCATGGCTCGACGACCCCACCCTCTGGGCGCGGCAAATTCATCCAGACGATCGCGAGCTGGTCCTTAGCCAGGAACGAGATCTGACAACGGGACGGTCGCAGGCAGCCGTGCACCGCGAATACCGGCTGCGCGCCGCCGATGGACACGACGTGTGGGTGCTCGACGACGAATCGGAGACGCAGGCCGACCAGGCTGGTACGCCGACGCTCGTGCAGGGCGTCCTGCTCGACATCAGCCAGCGCAAGCGTGCCGAGCAGGCGCTGCAGGCCAGCGAGCAGCAGACCCGGTTGATCATTGAAACGGCGAGCTACGCGTTCATCGGGATGGACACAGGGGGTCGCGTCATTGATTGGAACCAGCGCGCGGTCGACACATTCGGGTGGTCGCGCGACGAGGCAATGGGCCGAATCGTCGCCGAGCTCATCATTCCGGAGCCGCAGAGGGCAGCCCATGCGGAGGGCATAAAGCGCTTCCTTTCGACCGGAGAAGGTCCGCTGCTCAACAAGCGCATCGAGGTTACGGCACTGAACCGCGACGGTCGCGAATTTCCCGTCGAGCTCACCATCTGGCCGATTGACATCGGCGGCGAGGTCCGTTTCAACGCCCTCGTCGACGACATCACCGTCCGCAAGCAGCTGGAGGATCAGCTGCGTCACCAGGCACTCCACGACCCACTGACCGCACTCCCGAACCGGGCGCTCTTCGTCGACCGCGTCCAGCACGCGCTCGAGCGAACGAGCAGGCAGCCGGCGGGATCCATTGCGGTCCTGTTCCTGGACCTCGACGACTTCAAGACCATCAACGATAGCCTCGGGCACGAGGCCGGCGACCGTCTCCTCCAGGCGGTCGCCGATCGGCTGAAGCATGGCTTGCGGACAGAGGACACCGCGGCGCGGCTCGGCGGGGACGAGTTCGCCATCCTTCTCGAGGAAACCTCGTCAGAGGACCCGCACGCGCTCGCGGCACGCATGCTCGATCGCCTGTCCTCGCCGTTCGAGCTGGAGGGCAACACGGTCTCCACGCAGGCAAGTATCGGCATGGCAATCAGCGGCGAACACGGCAGCACGCCCGAGGAGCTGCTGCGGAACGCCGACCTGGCGATGTATCTGGCCAAGGCGCGCGGCAAGAACCGCGAGGAAATGTATGAGCCGGGCATGCACGAGCAGGTTATGCGCCGACTGTCGATGAAGCAGGCCCTCGAGCTCGCGATCGCCGGCGACCAACTGGAGGTCCACTACCAGCCAATCGTTTCTCTGGCCGACGGCTCGGTGGTGAGACTGGAGGCGCTGCTCCGCTGGCGGGGACCAGACGGCCAGTTCGTTCCTCTGCCCGAGCTGATCGCCATCGCCGAGGAGACCGGGCTGATCCTGCCCATCGGTCGCTTCGTGCTGAGACGCGCGTCTCAGGACACGCGGGCATGGCAGAGTGAGCTTGGGCCGGATGAGACCCCTCAACGTCGCCATCAACGTCTCGGTCGTGCACCTCGAGCACGGCACGCTGCTGCACGACGTCGAGCAAGCGCTGACCGAGAGCGGCCTTCCGCCAACTTCGCTCATCCTCGAGATCACCGAAAGCGCGCTCTCAACTGACAGCCTCGACTCGATCCGAACGATACGCGCGCTCCGCGGACGCGGGATCCGGCTGGCGCTCGATGACTTCGGGACCGGGTATTCGTCCCTGGCGCGCCTGCGGCGCTTCCCGGTGGACATCGTGAAGATCGATCGCAGCTTCCTGGCCGCCATGACCAAGGACCGCGAAGGCGTGCTTGTGCAGTCCATCATCGACCTCGGCCGCACACTGAACCTGGAGGTCGTCGCCGAGGGCATCGAGACCGAGGCGCAGGTCGTCGCATTGCGCGCCCGGGGTACCAGCCTCGGCCAGGGCTACTACTTCTCCAGGCCCGTGCCTCCGGAGGCGGTGTCTCCCATTCTTGCCGTCGGCAAGCTGCCGCTCGTTCGACGACGGCGGCGCGCGGGCATCGCCCAGGAGGCGTGATGCCGCCACGCCTGCCTGCTAGGCTGCGGGCATGAAGATTGGTGAGTGGGACGCCCTGGGCAAGTCGCGCGCCCTGCTGCAGCGGCAGATGGGCGATCTCGGCGCGACCGAGCTCGCAACCCACGTGACCATCGACCCCGAGAACGGGCGACTGCGAATCTATGTCGCCAGCGACATCGGTCTGGCGGACTATTCGTGGGCACCGACCGGCTCCGGCTCCGACAGCGACTGGTACCTGCGCGGCACCATCCATCGCTGGCGCAGCGTTCGCGGTGTCCGTCTTCAGACCGATGCGCAGATCGGCGAGGACACCAGCCAGATGAAGTTCATCTGGCGGCTTGTGGCCGAGGATCCCAAGATCGAGCTTGCGGCGAACGGTAGTGGCACCGAGCGGGAGTCCGTCGACGCGCTGCTCTCCTTCGCGCACGCCTGCCTGGAGCACGCGTCGGGCTGAAGTCGGGTAGCGGTCAGCAGTGCGTCAGCCGCGGTGGCGCGCGACGAAGCGCTCGATGCGATCCATGGCCTCGACGATCTCGTCGTAGGCGGTCGCATAGCAGGCCCGCACGTGGCCGACGCCCGACGGCCCGAACGCGCGACCCGGCACGACGCCGACCTTCTCCTCGCGCAGCAGCTGTTCGGCGAACTGCTCGTCGTCCAGACCCGACGCGGTGATATTCGGGAAGCAGTAGAACGCACCCTCTGGCTCGAAGCAGCTGAGCCCGATCTCGTTGAAGCGCCGCGTCATGAGCTGCCGGCGCCGGTCGTATTCGGCTCGCATCTCGGCCACAAACGGTTCACCACTGCGCAGCGCCTCGACGGCCGCGAACTGCGACGCGGTCGGCGCGCACATGATCCCGTACTGGTGCACCTTGGCGATCCCCGCCATGAGCTCCTCGGGCGCGGCCACGAAGCCAATCCGCCAGCCGGTCATGGCATACGCCTTGGAGAAGCCCCCGATGAGCACGGTCCGCTCGCGCATCCCCGGCAGCGAGCTGACCGCGACGTGCCGGTGCGAGCCGTACACCAAGCGGTCGTAGATCTCGTCGGAGATGAGCAGCAGGTCGTGGCGTCGCGCGACCGCGGCAATCGCCTCCAGCTCATCGGCCGACAGCACCGCGCCGGTCGGGTTGTTCGGGTAGCCCAGCAAGATCGCCTTGGTGCGTGGCGTGATGGCTGCCTCGATGGCGGAGCCCGTGACGCGGAAATCGGTCGCATCGGTCGTGCTGACAGGGACGGGAATGCCGCCGGCCAGCTCGATGCATGGCGCGTACGCCACGAAGCACGGCTCGTGGTAGATGACCTCGTCGCCGGGATCGAGCAGGGCGCGGAGCGTGGCGTCCAGCCCCTCACTGGCACCCACCGTGATGACGAGCTCCGTCCTCGGCTCGTAGTCGACGCCATACCGATGCGACAGGTTCGCCGCAATCAGCTCGCGCAGCTCGATCATCCCGCCGTTGGCGGTGTAGTGCGTCTCCCCCGCCTGCAGGCTGTCGATGGCGGCCCGAGTGATGGGCTCGGGCGTGGTGAAGTCCGGCTCGCCGATGGTCAGGCTGATGACGTCCTTCATCTCGGCCAGCATATCGAAGAAGCGCCGGATGCCTGATGGCGGCATGTTGCGCACCTTCGTGGACAGGAAGTCGGCGGTCGGACGCACGGTGGCCGTGGGACGCAGGCTCGGCTCGATGCTCATGCGCCGTAGTGTAGCCCGCCGTAAGCAAAGCCTCGGAGGCCGACCACCGAGATCGTGGATCACGACAGCCCGGTCGTGCCCGCGAAACTCTGGAACCTCTCCGAAGACCCAACTGTTAACGCAACGATAGCAACTGTGTCACGAGTGCGGCATGTTGTTGCGCGATTGTTAGCCTGATGACCAGCGGGTCTGATTCATTTGAGTGGACGCGCGTTCCCCAGCCTCGATGCAGATCGGGAGGCGGTTCTGCGGCCAGGGCAGCGCGCACGTCGCGAACGAGCTGAAGACGCACGGCGGGTTGTAGGCGAGGTTGAAGTCCGCGACCACGCTGCCGTCGTCGCTCGGCGTCTCGGTGTAAAGGAAGCGGCCGCCGCCATACGTCGCAGAACCGTTCGTCAGGTCGCCGAAAACGAGCCACAGTCGTCCGTCATCGCCACCCGGAAGCGCGTCGAGGCGGTACTCCGCGCCGTCACGCTCGAAGGTGAACACGCCGGGCGAAGGCTCATCGATCACCAGACCGATGACGTCCGGCACCGGGACCGTCCGCCCGGTCGCCGGCTCGAAACGAGCTGTGAGGCGCCACGATCGGTCGATCGGGAAGTAGTCGAGGTCGCGGAACGCTGCGAGGGCGGGTGCCGCCCGATCGCGCACGCGGATGCCGAGCAGATCGCCGCGCCTGATCAGGTGAAAGCGCAAGGAGCCGATGGCCAGCAGTGTCGGTGCGCCGTCGAGGTCGTCGGTCAGGCGGAGTTCGGTGACGAGCTCGCCGTCGTGGGTCACATCGGCCTGTGGTGCTGCGCGGAAGGAGGCGTCGCCATCGCGCACAATGATGGTGCCGGCCAGCAACGGCGCATCGGTCCCGCGGAGGACGACGTCCGCGTCGGGACCGACACCGACCCGGTTCTCGCCCTCATGCAGCCACTCCAGCCCGACGAGGCTCAGCCAGCCTTCCGGATCACGCAGCCGCTCGAGACGCCGCTTGCGCTCCGCCGCGACGTCCGCCTGGTACGTCACGGCCCGGGGAAGATGAGCGTCGGTCCGGTGCGCTCGCCCAGGCGGACGTAGGTGGCCCGACCCAGCGTGACTGGATTGGTCGGCACCGGCCGGCCGGCGGCGGTCGTGCCGTCGAGCGCGACGGCAACTGGTCCCTCGCCGAAGCGGGCCAGGCAGGCGCTGATGTATCCCTCCTGCGATGGCTCGGCAAGCACGAGAAAGCTGTGGCCGATCTGGGTCCGGTAACATCGGCCGCTCAAAATCAGATCGTCCGGTACCGAATGCCAGTCCTTGCCGGCAACCGGCTCGAGGTCTGCGGCGGCACGCTCCGCGTCGACCGTGGCGAGCATGAGCCCGCGCGGCGCCTCGCTCCAGTCGTCATTCGGCCGCGGGAAGAGGCGTGCCTTGGCGGGATCGTCCGGAACATCGAGCAGCTGCGTGGGAGCGCCGCGGATTCCCCACCACAGGATCGCCGCCTCGTCGTGCGGCTCGGCGTAGAGCCACTGCGGAAAGGCCGTCGTCCCCGCCTCGCGCAGCACTCGGTTCAGCGTCGCCTGGTCGGGAACGCCCATGCGTATGTGACTGATTTCGGCCATTACCGCGAGTCTAGCCGCGTCGCCTGCGACCGGCAGACGGCATGCGAATGGCCGACCACGTTGGCCGGCCATTCAGACCCCTGGAGGAGAGGTGTCGAGTGCCGTCCCCTACTTGTCGGCGCCCTCCACGGGTCCGTGCGCCGCACGCGAGCGCTCGACGCTCGAGCCGATTCCCACGGCTCCGCTCTCGAGGTCGGCGCCCTTGACCAGCCCACCGCGGGTCTGGTTCGTGGTTGCCTCGGCTGCCGCGCCCGCCGCCCCCGCCGCTGCGGGTGCCACGTTCGAGACATCGGCTCCCTCGAAGAAGCCACCGCGGGTCCCGGCGCCGGTCGCTCCGGCCGCCGCTCCCGCCGCTCCGGCGGCCGCGGGTGCCACGTTGACGTCCGCGCCCTCGAAGAACCCACGCCCGGCCGGAGCCTGGTACGTGATGCTGTTCGCGGGATTTGCCGGGATCGCCGACCCGGTCGACGCCGGCTGGTTCGCAATCGCGATGGCGCCCGCCGAACCGATGGCGATCGTGCCCGCCAGCAGCCCCACCGCCATCAGGCGCTTCCGGAACCGATCGGCCTCCGCCGCGGTCGGGAAGTGCACGGCGATCGCGTGTCCCTCGGTATCGTCGTCATCGAGGTGGACGTTGATCCAGGTGGATCCGGCCCCGGCGAACGCGTGCCCTTCGACATCGGGCTGCTCTGCCGGAGTGATGCGCACGGCCAGCGCCTGGTCGTCGCCGCTCTTCAACCGCGACGCGAACTGCTGCTCCAGCGTCGCGTCGGGAAACACCATCGGGATGACCTGGCGCAGGTCGCCGATTGTGAGGGCGTAGCCCTCGATTCCTGTCGTCATCTCTGCCGACCTCCTCTACCGTCAACCGACTTGACCTTCGAGTCGGCTTGCCTTGGAGGATCATCCGCCGCCTGGCAAGCCCTAACACGCGAGCATGCGACGCGAAGGGTGTCAACTTGCCGACACTTCGGCGGTGGCCAAGCGCGGTCAGGCGGCGGTCGGTGGTCGCAGGTCCGCAAATCCCGCCGCGCGCTCGTAGGCATCGGCGACGCGCAGGATCATCGGCTCATCGAACGCTCGACCGATGACCTGCAGGCCCACCGGCTTGCCCTCCGACAGGCCGCACGGAACGCTGATGCCCGGCAGCCCGGCGATATTCACCGGCAGCGTGCACGCATCGTTGAGGTACATCAGCAGCGGATCCTCGGTCTTGGTACCGATCGGGAACGCGACGCTCGGCGAGGTGGGTGCCAGCAGGGCGTCGACATCGGTCAGGACGCGGTCGAACTCATCTTTCATGAGCGTGCGCACCTGCTGCGCCTTGACGTAGTAGGCGTCGTAGTAGCCGGCCGACAGCGCGTAGGTGCCGAGCATGATGCGGCGCTTCACCTCGGGACCGAAGCCCGCGCCGCGGGTCTGCCGGTAGTTCTCGAGCAGGTCGTCCCGACCGGCGCTGAGGCCGTACTTGATCCCGTCGTAACGCGCCAGGTTGGCCGACGCCTCCGCCGGCGAGATGATGTAGTAGGTGGCCAGGCCCTGGTCGGTGGACGGCAGGCTGACCTCCACGATCTCGGCGCCCAGTCCTTCCAAGAGGCCGATGCCATCACGCACCGCCCGCTCGACCCCCGGCTCCATGCCCTCAACGAAGTACTCGCGCGGCACCCCGAGCCTGAGGCCCTTCACCTCGCCCGTCAGGGCCGCGGCATAGTCGGGAACCGCCAGCGCGACGCTGGTCGAGTCGCGTGCATCGTGGCCGGCGAGTGCCTGCAGCACGAGCGCGGCGTCGGGGACGCTGCGGGTAAGCGGCCCGCACTGGTCGAGGGACGAGGCAAAGGCGACCATGCCGTATCGGCTCACCCGCCCATACGTGGGCTTCAGCCCGACGGTGCCGGTGAGCGAGGCTGGTTGACGGATGCTGCCGCCGGTATCGGTGCCGGTGGCGAAGTAGGCCTGGCCGGAGGCGACGGCGGCGGACGAGCCACCCGAGCTTCCGCCGGGCACGGTGGTCTCATCCCACGGATTGCGTACCGGCCCGTACGCCGAGTTCTCGTTCGACGAGCCCATGGCGAACTCATCGCAGTTGGTCTTGCCCAGCAGAACCGCGCCGGCCTCGCGCAGGCGCTCCTCGGCGCTACTTGCGTACGGCGAGCGGTAGCCCTCAAGGATGCGCGAGCCTGCAGTCGTCGGCAGACCATCAGTCTGGTTGCCGTCAGCGTCGAGGGCAAGCGTCACGAAGATGTCCTTGAGGGCGTACGGGATGCCAAGCAGCGCGCCGTCGTCGCCCGCGGCTCGCTTGAGGTCGGCTGCCTTGGCCGCGGCCAGCGCGGCGTCCTCGCCGGTCGCCAGGAAGGTATTCAGCCGTTCACCGTCGCGTCCGATCCGCTCCAGGCACGCCCGCGTCAGGTCGACGCTGCTCACCTGGCCGTTGCGCAGCAGCTCGGCAACGTCGCTGATGGTCCGATCCGCCAGCGGCAGCGTCATCGGCCCTGTTCGAGGACGACCGGCACCCGGAGCATCGGTCCTTCACGTCGTGGCGCGTTCGCCAGAGCCGCCTCGCGATCCAGCCCCGGTCTCGCCACGTCGTCGCGCATCACGTTCTCGAGGGCGATCACCTGCGCCGTCGGGCCGACCTGGCTGGTGTCCACGTCGCGCAGGCGCTCGATCGTCTCGAGGATGTGCGACAGCTGGGCCTGCATGCGGTCGATCTCTTCATCGGTCAGGCCCAGACGGGCCAGCAGGGCGACGTGCTCGACTTCGGCGTGCGTGATCATGCGCCGATGCTAGCAGGCTAGGATTGCGACCGATGTCTGACGAACCTCGCGTGCACGCCATCCCGATTCGCGGCGGACGGATCGAGGCGTTCACCCTGCGCGGCGGCCCCGGCGTTCCGCTGGTCGTGCTCGGCGGGGTCGAGACCGGGCTGCGCCCGCTGGCAGGGACCGAGTCGGTCCTCCTGCGCCGATGGAGCGGCCGCGCTCGCGCGCGCACCGTGATCGTGCTGGGCAGGCCGTTGCCGGCGGACCCGCGCGATGCCGCCGAGGGCGAGCGGATCATGCATCCGCGGGTTATCGCCGATGCGGTTTCGGTCGCGCTGGCCGAGCTCGGTCGCTCGGTGGGCATCGAGGCAGAGTCGGGCGGTGGGCGGATCTCACTGTGGCTCGCGGTCGACCATCCGGAGCTGGTTGCGCGCCTGGTCCTCGCCTCAGTGGCGTCGGAGACGGCGCCCGACTCAGCCATGGCGGAGCGGATGAGCTCGTGGATCGCGCTGGCGGAGGCTGGGGCGTGGGGCGAGTTCTTCGCCCGCATGGCCGTGCAGATGAAACCCGCGGGGTCCGTGACGGCCGAGGCGTTTGCCGTGGCGGCGCGGTTCCAGCCCAAGCCCGCCACCCCGCTGCGGTTCATCGGTGAGCTGAAGGCGACCCTGGATCCTTCGTCGTTCGTCACCGCGCGGCTGGGGGAGATCGCCGCGCCAACGTTGGTGCTGGCCGGGGGGCAGGATCAGATCGTGCCGTTGGCCTCGACGCAGCTGGTGGCGTCGAGCATCCCGGGTGCGCGGCTCCAGGTGGATTCCGACTGCGGGCATACCGTGCGCTCCTCGTTCACCGGTTACGACGAGCTGGTTGAGGCGTTTCTGGCCGAGGGCGACTGAGGCCGCATGCAACGCGCGAAGTCACACGACCTACAGCTCCGCGGCCACCAGCAGTGCCCGAAAAGCGTCCTCGTCGAGCACCGGGACGCCCAACGACTCCGCCTTTGCAAGCTTCGACCCAGCCTTCTCGCCGGCGACCAGGTAGTCCGTCCTGGCACTGACCGATGACGCCGCGTGCCCGCCAGCGGCGCGGATCGCGGCCTCCGCATCCTCGCGGCTGAAGCCCGGCAGCGTGCCCGTCACGACCAGCGTCTTGCCGCTCAGCGGACCCCCGGTCGACTCGACGGTCGCGCCGGGCGCCGGCGCCTCGGCGACCATGCCGGCATCCACGAGACGGTGGAGCGCGCCGCGCGTCAGCTCATCGGCGAAGAAGTGGGCGATCGATTCGGCGACCACCTGACCGATCCCGGTCACCTCTGTCAGCTCATCGGCCGACGCTTCGCGCAGGCGGTCGATCGCGCGGCGGGTCCAATCGACCTCCGACTCGTCCTCGGCACGCGGCGTCTCGCGAGTCAGCCAGGTCGCGAGGTCGATCGCAGTCTGCTCACCGACGTGGCGGATGCCGAGACCATTGATGATGCGGGCGAGCGGCCGACGCCGCGCGGCCTGGATGGAGGCGTGCAGGTTCTCGGCGCTCTTGCGGCCGAGGCGCTCAAGGCCTGTCAGCGTCTCGACCTCGAGGCGGAAGATGTCGGCCGGCTCACGCACCAGCTCCCGATCTGCCAGCTGGACCATGATCTTGTAACCGAGCCCATCGATGTCCACGCCGCCTCGTCCCGCGAAATGCAGCAGGCCGCCGATGCGCTGCGCGGGGCAGAAGGGATTCGGGCAGCGGGTCACCGCCTCGCCCCCCTCGCGCATTGCCTCGGAGCCGCACACCGGGCAATGGGTCGGCATCTCCCAGATCTGCTCCGACCCGTCGCGTGCGCCGACGACCACGCTGACCACCTCCGGAATGACGTCGCCCGCACGCTGCAGGACGACCGTGTCACCGACGCGCAGGTCCTTGCGCCGGATCTCGTCGATGTTGTGCAGCGTCGCATTGCGCACCGTGGTGCCCGCCACGAAGACCGGGGTCACATGCGCAACGGGGGTCATCGCACCGGTGCGCCCGACGTAGACCTCGATCTCCTCGAGCTTGGTGGTCACCTGCTGTGCCGGAAACTTGTAGGCGATCGCCCAGCGCGGGGCCCGGGCAACGAAGCCGAGCGTGGCCTGGTCGGCCAGGGAGTCGACCTTGATGACGATCCCATCGGTCTCGTAGTCAAGCTCGCGACGCGCATCGGCCCATTCGTCGACGTAGGCGATCACCTCGTCGATGCCTGCCACGCGTCGCACGTTCGGATTCACCGGGAAGCCCAGCGTGCGCAGCAGCTCGAGCGATTCTGAATGGCTGGCCAGCCCGTGCGCTCCCACCAGCTGGTAGGTCCACACCGATAACCGCCGGCTCGCGGTCACTGCCGGATCCTTCTGGCGCACGGTGCCGGCGGCGGTGTTGCGGGCGTTGGCGTAGAGCGGCTTCCCGTCTCGCTCCAACTGCTCGTTGAGCGTGGCGAAGGCGCCGCGCGGCATGTAGACCTCGCCACGCACCTCAAGCCGATCACCGGGAGGGTCTTCGCGGAGCCGGAGCGGAATGGCGCGCGCAGTGCGCAGGTTCGGCGTGACATCCTCGCCGGTCGCCCCGTCGCCACGCGTCGCGCCGCGCACGAAGCTGCGGCCGTCGTAGCGCAGGCTGATCGCCAGGCCGTCGATCTTCAGCTCGCACACGTAGGCCACTGGGGCGTCTTCCTCGGACCGGCCCAGGCCGCGACGGACCTTCGCGTCGAACTCGCGCAGCTCATCGGCGCTGAAAACGTTGCCGAGGCTGAGCATTGGGACGTCATGGCGGACTTCGGGAAAGAGGCCGGCCGGCGGCGCGCCGACGCGCTGGGTCGGCGAATTGGGCGCAATGAGCTCGGGGTGCGCCGCCTCGAGGTCGTTCAGCTCACGCACCAGACGGTCGTATTCGGCGTCCTCCATCGTCGGCTCGTCGAGGACGTGATACCGATGGTTCGCCTCGTCGATGATCGCGCGCAGCTCATCGATGCGAGTGTTCGGCGGAGTGCTGCTCATCACCGAGATTCTATGGAGTGACGATCAGCGGCGCGTCGGCGGCCCCGCTGCCACCTGCCAACCAGAAGCGACCAAGACAAGCGGGAGGCGATGATCCGGCGGTCGGCGCGACCGGGTCACGCTCGAACGGACCTCTCGGTTCCGGCAAACGCTCGCCAACGCCACCTAAGCAGACGGTCATTGGCAGATGGCGACAGGCGCGACCGATGCGAGCGTTCTCAGCCCGCCGACGTCGGCCAAGCCGACGGTGAATGGCAAATGGCGACACGCGACCGATCGGCCTCCCAAGCTCCCAGTTGGTCAGGACCCAGGATCAAGTTTCGGCTCTTGGGCGTCCTTCGGCTCTTGGGCGTCCTTCGGCTCTTGGGCGTCCTCCGGCTCGTCGTCGTCTTCAGGGTCCTCCGCCTCCCCCGTGAACCAGGAGCGGATATCGGCCGCATGCTCCCGATAGTGATCCGGCCCGTCGTCTCGCACGACCTGCTCGACCGTGTCGCCGTACGCGACGTGATCGCCGAGCCCCGTCGGATCGGCAGCGCGCAGCGCGTCGACGAGCGCATCGAAGGCCGCCTCCTCGCGTTTGCGCACCGTGGCGAGGTCCGTCTCGGCGGCCACCCGGGCGACAACGGCGTTGCGCTCATCCACATCCATTTCGCTCTCGCCGAACTCGTCGGCTCGACCCTCCTGGGCGAGATGCAGTGCCTCGGCGGCGTGGCCGGTCCAGTAGCCGAGGTGCGCGACCAGCTCGCGTGCCGACCACTCGCCGGCAAGGCCCGGCGTGGCCAGCAGCCCTGGATCGACATCGGCCAGCGCGGCCAGGAACAAGTCGCGCGCCTCGATCAGCTCGGCCGCAAGGCTCTCCGGCGAACTGCCGCTCGCGCCGGCCGTTGGGACCTGCGCACTGTCCGCCGCGCTGACACCGTCGTCGTTCATGCGCGCTCCAGTCCCGCGTACGCGGCGATCAGCCGCTTCACACCCTGTCCCACGAAGGCCACGGTGACCTCCTCGTCGCCCTTCACCAGTTGGCTCGAGACGATGATGCCCTCTCCGAAGCGCCGATGCCGCACACGGTCGCCGGGACGCCACGCCGGCTCGCCAACCGCGGCAGCTGTCTCCCCAACCGCCGCAGCCGCCTTGCGCGTCGCGTCGAACGTTCCGCTGCCCAGGTCCACGGCCGCAGTGTCATAGCGGGCCGCGGCGACACGCTGTCGCTCCGCATCGAGCCGCGTGCCGACGCGCTCGACGGGCCCGCCCATGTCAGGCAGCGACACCGGCCGCAGCGGCTCCTGCACGCGGCGCGTCGGTGAGCGATACCCACCCGGCAGCCAGTTCGAATCGTCGATCCCCTGCCGCTGCCAGCCGCCCCGACGAAACGGCGAGCCTTCGTCCCGTGACGCGTTGAGCAGCTCCTCGGGCAGCTCCGAAAGGAATCGGCTCGCCTCGGACGCGGCACCCACGCCGTAGGTTGAGCGATGATGGGCGTGCACGAGGTAGAGCCGGTCCTTGGCGCGGGTCATGCCCACGTATACAAGGCGTCGTTCCTCCTCCAGCTCGCGATCGTCATCCAGGGCCCGCTTGTGCGGCAGCAGCCCTTCCTCCAGCCCCACGATGAAGACGACCGGGAACTCGAGCCCCTTGGCGGCGTGCAGCGTGATGAGCGTCACCCGTTCCGGCCGATCTTCCAGCGTGTCCTGGTCGCTGACCAGCGCCACCTCCTCGAGGAAGCGCGACAGGCCCTCCGGCGCCGCGATCTCGTCGAACTCGGCAGCGTGGTTGCGCAGCTCGACGACGTTCTGCCAGCGTTCCTCGCCCTGCTCGGTGCCATCGAGGATCGTCTCGCGCAGGCCGGATCGCTCCCCGACCGCATCGAACACCGCCGACGGCGGCTCGGCCTGCGCCAGCGTCATCAGCCCGTGCATCAGCTCGGCGAACCCGTTCAGCGACGCTCGCGCACGCGGCGCCAGGTTCGCGTTCTCCCCCGCCGCCTCGACCGCGTGCCACAGCGTCGTGCCCCGCGCATCGGCCGATGCGCGCAGCTCCTCGATCGTCTTGTCGCCGATCCCCCGCGCCGGCACGTTGACGATCCGCTCCAGCGCGACGCGATCGGCTGGGTTGCGCGCCAGCCGAACGTAAGCCAGCACGTCCTTGACCTCGCGCCGCTCGTAGAACCGGGTGCCGCCGACCAGCTGGTACGGGATCCCGAAGCGCATGAATGCTTCTTCCAGCACGCGCGACTGCGCATTGATTCGGTAGGTGACCGCGATCTCGCCGTAGCGCAGCGCGCCATCCTCGTCCGAGGCGCGACGCGTGAGCAGCCCACCCATCGGTCCGGCGAAAGAGCCGACCAGCTTCTCGACCTGGCGCGCGACGAACTCGGCCTCCTCGTACTCGTTGTACGCGTCGAAGACCTCGATCTGGGTGCCGGCGCCCTTATCGGTCCACAGCTTCTTCTCCTTGCGGCCGGCGTTGCGGCTGACGACCGCGTGCGCCGCCTCGAGGATGTTCTGCGTCGAGCGGTAGTTCTGCTCGAGCTTCACGACCCTGGCGTCGGGGTTGTCGCGCTCGAAATCCATGATGTTGCGCAGGTCGGCGCCGCGCCAGGAGTAGATCGACTGGTCGTCGTCGCCCACCACCGCCAGGTTCTTGTGCTTCGCGGCAAGGTGCCGGCAGAGCAGGTATTGCGCGCGGTTGGTGTCCTGGTACTCGTCGACCATGATCTGCTGCCAGCGTTTCTGGTAGCGCTCCAGCACGTCCGGGTGCTGCTCGAACAGGAAGACGGTGCGCATCAGCAGGTCGTCGAAATCGACCGCGTCGTCCTCCGCGAGCTGCTTCTGGTACGCCTCGTAGAGGCGCGCCGCGGTTTCCTCGTAGTAGTTCGCCGCCTGTCGCTTGGCCGTCGGCGGATCGGCCAGCTCGTCCTTGCGTTGACCGATGTAGGACAGCATCCCCGCCGGCGCGAAGCGCTTCTCGTCGAGATCCAGCCGCCGCAGGATGCCTTTCACCAGGGACACCTGGTCAGCACGGTCGTAGATCGTGAACGACCGATCCAGACCGATGTGCTGGCCCTCCCGGCGCAGGATCCGCGCGCAGATGGCATGGAAGGTCCCGATGGTGGCTTCCTTCGCGTTCGCCTCGCCGATGAGCCCGGCAATTCGCTCGCGCATCTCGTTGGCCGCCTTGTTGGTGAAGGTGACAGCCACGATCTGCCATGGCTTCACGCCGCTGGCCACCAGGTACGCGACGCGGTAAGCCAGGACCCTGGTCTTGCCGCTTCCCGCGCCCGCCAGGATGAGCAGCGGGCCGTGGAGATGGGTGACCGCCTCGGCCTGCTGCGGGTTGAGGCGGGCGAGGATCTCCTGTGGGGAGAGCAGGGTCGGCGGAGGAGTGGCGTTTTCGGCGGCCATCGGTCCGATTCTACCCGTGCAGGAGTCGGGTCGCTGGTCCCGGCCCGGCTGCATGACGAGGGCCCCGGCGCAATGCCGGGGCCCTCGCATCGGTACAGGTGAGCGGACTAGTAGTCCATCCCTCCGCCCATGCCGCCGGGCATCGCGCCCGCCTTGTCCTTCTCAGGAAGGTCGGTGACGACCGTCTGGGTGGTCAGCATCAGGCCGGACACCGAGGCCGCGTTCTCCAGCGCGGAGCGCGTCACCTTGGCCGGGTCGATGATGCCGGCCGCGAACAGGTCGCCGTACTCACCCTTGGCCGCGTCGTAGCCGCTGCCGGCGGGCATCTTGCGGACCGCCTCGACGACGACCGAGCCCTCCATGCCGGCGTTGATCGCGATCTGGCGCAGCGGCTCCTCGAGCGCGCGACGCAGGATGTTGACGCCGATCTTCTCGTCGTTCAGCACTTCGAGCTTGTCCAACGCAGGCAGCGCGTGGACCAGGACGGAGCCGCCACCGGCGACCATGCCCTCCTCGACGCCCGCGCGAGCGGCCGACAGGGCATCCTCGATGCGGTGCTTCTTCTCCTTGAGCTCGACCTCGGTCGCGGCGCCGACCTTGAGCACGGCCACGCCACCTGAGAGTTTGGCGAGGCGTTCCTGGAGCTTCTCGCGGTCGAAATCAGAGGTGGTATCCTCGACCTGCAGCTTGATCTGACCGATGCGGGCCTTGATCGCCTCTTCGGAGCCCTTGCCCTCAACGATCGTGGTGTTGTCCTTGGTCGCGGTGACGCGACGGGCTTGACCCAGATCCTCGAGCTGAACGCTGTCGAGCTTGCGGCCGACCTCCTCGCTGATGACGCGAGCCCCGGTAAGGGTCGCGATGTCCTCGAGCATCGCCTTACGACGATCGCCGAAGCCGGGCGCCTTGACCGCGAGCACGTTGACCGTGCCGCGCAGCTTGTTGACGACCAGCGTCGCGAGGGCCTCGCCGTCGACGTCCTCGGCAATGATCAGGAGCGGCTTGCCGGTCGAGACGGTCTTCTCGAGCGTCGGCAGGATGTCCACCACGGCGCTGATCTTCTTGTCGGTGACGAGCACGTACGGCGAGTCGAGCACGGCCTCCATGCGGCCACCGTCGTTGGAGGTGACCATGTAGGCGCTGACGTAGCCGCGGTCGAGCTGCATGCCCTCGACATACTCCTTGTCGAGCTTGAGCCCCTGGCTCTCCTCGACGGTGACCACGCCGTCCTTGCCGACCTTCTCCATGACCTCGGCGATCATCTGGCCGATCTCCGGGTCACGCGCGCTGATCGAGGCGATGTGCGCGATGTCGTCGGTGGTCTCGACCGGCTTGGAGAGACGCTTGATCTCCTCGACGATGGCGGTCACGCCCTTGTCGATGCCGCGCTTGAGGCCCATCGGATTCGCACCGGCGGTGACATTCTTGAGGCCCTCGGCGATGATCGCCTGGGCGAGCACGATCGAGGTGGTGGTGCCGTCGCCGGCCACGTCGTTGGTCTTGATCGCGACCTCCTCGAGCAGCTGGGCTCCCATGTTCTCATAGGGGTCCTCGAGCTCGATGTCGCGCGCAATGGTGACGCCGTCGTTCGTGATCGTCGGAGATCCGAACTTCTTGTCCAGGAGCGCGTAGCGGCCGCGCGGGCCAATGGTCACTTTGACCGAATCGGCCATCTTGTCGACACCGCGCTTCAGCGCGCGTCGCGCCTCTTCGTCAAACAGGAGCTGCTTCGCCATAAGAGTGGTTCTCCTCCTCATGAGCCGCCGCGGTTCGCGGCGGCATCGGTCTGTTTCTAATTCGGATCGAGCGTTACTCGATGACCGCCAGGATGTCCTTCTGCGACAGGATCAGCAGATCCACATCGTCGAGCTTGAACTCGGTGCCGGCATACTTCTGGAAGAGAACCTTCTGCCCGACCTGGACGTCCATCTCCTCGCGCTTGCCGTCATCCAGCGTGCGGCCGGGACCGACAGCGGTGATGGTCCCTTCCTGGGGTCGCTCCTTGACGGTATCCGGAAGAACGATGCCGCTCTTCGTCATCTCCTCGCGCTCCGACGGCTTGACGACGAGTCGGTCGCCCAACGGCTTGAGCTGCGTGGTGGTTTCGCTGACCGTGGTGGTCATATGTGCGTGGTGCCTCCTAGAAAGACTGACCGATGCAATTCGCTCGAATCGGGAGCGCCCAGCCCCACATTGATGTTCGCCGTGGGGTTGGCACTCAACCGGTGAGAGTGCCAACATGGTAGCGCGCGGCTGCCGAACATGTCAATCGAATCTGCGCTGCGTGCGCCGGACCGATACGCCGGCGCTTCCCCATCGCGCAGCACAACGCGACGCCCGCGGCGGCGATGGCCACGGGCGTCACTCCAGGGGACGAGTGGTCCGCGCAGAGAGTTCTAGCCGAAGAGACGCAGCAGCATGCCGCTCGGGCCGGCGCCACCGCCACCGCCGCCGTTATTGGTGGGGGTCGGCGTTCCGCTGCCGCCGCCGTTGAAGAGCAGGAAATAGACGAGCAGGGCGATGATCACGATCGCCACCAGGATGCCGAGGATGAAGCCGGCGCTTGTCCCGCCGTCATTGACCGGTCCCGGCTCACCCGGAGTGTTGACGTTGACCTGTCCCATGTGGATGGGCCCTCCTTCATGCTTGGCTGCCTCCGCAGCGCACGCCACGTGAACGTACGTGCTTCCCCTTGCAACCGCTATGCCACTTGCCCACCGACCAGCCGAGCGTAGGCTCGCGCGACCTGCTCGGTGATCGCCTGCGGAGTCGTGTCACGCAGGCGCGCCAGCTCCGCCGCCACGCGCAGCGCGGTGGTCGGCTCATTGCGCGCGCCGCGGCCGCCCGGCGCCAGCCACGGGGCATCGGTCTCGACGAGCAGGCTGCCGTCCGGGAGTGCCTGCGCCGCCGCTCGCGGGCCTGCCGCGGAGGAGAAGGTGACCGGCAGGGCGAACGAGATGAGATAGCCGGCATCGGCCAGCTGCAACGCCATCGAGGCGTCGCCCGAGAAGCAGTGCAGCACGCCCTTCGGCTCGCGACCGGGGCCGCGCCACGTCAGAAGGGCTTCGATGATCTCGGGGTGCGCGTCGCGGTCATGCACGAGGACCGGCTTGCCGGTTCGCGATGCGAGCTCGAGCTGCCGCTGCAGCCCGCTCTGCTGCGTGTCGCGCGGTGAAAGGTTGCGAAAGAAGTCGAGTCCGATCTCGCCGATGGCCACGACGCGTGGGTCCTCGGACAGGCGCTCGAGCCGCGTCCAATCCTCGGCAGTCGCCTCCCCCGCGTAATGGGGGTGAATGCCCACGGCGGCGTCGACGTCGGTGTGGTTTGCCGCGAGCGTCAGCGCGGCCTGGCTCGACGCCAGGTCGTAGCCGGGGACCAGGATGCACTGCATGCCGGCGGCACGGGCGCGATCGAGGACTGCATCGCGATCGACGTCGAACGCCTCGTTCTGAAGATGGCAGTGCGAGTCGACCAGGCCGGGCAGCCGCTCCGGTGTGCGTCGCCGGCTCAGCGGCCGACGGCCTCGCCGGCGGCCTGTGTCGCGCCACCCGGCTCAGTGGTCGGAGGGTCGGGCTCGGGCAGCTCGACGCGCGGGAAGAGCGGCTTGGCTGTGCCGGTCCGCCAGCCGTCGGGTACGGCTCCCCACGCCAGCAACTGCCCAAAACCCGGACCGCCGGCCCCGCGCTGGTCGTACGAGGAGGGAACGCCGAGCTGCTCGTGGAGCTGCGCCGAGACGCCGGGGGTGAACGGAGCCATGAGATGCCCGAGCATGCGACACGCCTCGGCCAGCACGGCCAGCACCTGTCCGACGCGCTGCGTCTCCCCCGCCTTCGACAGCGCCCACGGCGCCTGCGATTCGGCATAGCCGTTGGCCGCCCGCGTCAGCTCGATGACGGCGCCGAGCGCCTCGTCAAAATGCAGCGCGACCATCGCGCCGTGGTAGGCGGCCACGGCTCGGCCCGCGGCGTCGCGCAGCTCGTCGTCGGCCGGACGGTCGGCCTCGCCGAGCGGCGGCAGCTGACCGTCGAGATAACGCCCGCTCATCGAGACGGCGCGGTTGACCAGGTTGCCCAGGTCGTTGGCCAGATCGGCGTTGTAGCGGCGCACGAGGCCCTCGATCGTCATATCGCCGCCGCGGTCGAACGGGATCTCGCGCATGACCAGGTAGCGCACGCCATCGACGCCGAACAGCGCCGCCGCGTCGTCGGGATGGATCACGTTGCCACGCGTCTTGCTCATCTTTTCGCCGCGCAGCGTCATGAAGCCGTGGGCGAACACCTGCTCGGGCAGCGGCAGCCCGGCGCTCATCAGCATGGCCGGCCAGTAGAGACAGTGGAAGCGCGTGATGTTCATCCCGATGACGTGCTCATCCGCCGGCCACCAGCGCGCGAACTCGTCGGGGTCGTCCGGGAAGCCGGCGCCGGTCAGGTAGTTCGTCAGCGCGTCGAACCAGACGTAGATGCGGTGGCCCGGGTCGTCCGGGAACGGGATCCCCCAGTTCGTGCCGGCACGGCTGATCGAGAAGTCACGCAGCCCCTCGCGCAGCCAGGCCAGCACCTCGTTGCGGAAATGCTCCGGCTCGCAGAAGCTCGGATTGTCCCGATACAGCCGCTCGAGTGCCTCTTGGTAGCTCGACAGGCGGAAGAAGTAGTTGTCCTCCTCCAGCCATTGCAGCTCGAGCGTCGAATGGTCGGGGCAGCGGCCGTCGACGAGCTGCGCATCGGTCTTGAACTCGTTGTCGCCGGTGCAGTACCAGCCGGAGTAGGTGCCCTTGTAGATGTCGCCACGTGCCTGGGCTCGTCGCACCATCTCGAGGGAGGCGCGCACGTGGTCGGGGTCGGTGGTCCTGATGAAGCGGTCGTAGCTGATGCCGAAGCGGTCGAACGCGCTGCGCCAGCTCGCCGCCCACTCGTCGACCAGCTCCTTTGGCTCGCGCCTGTTGTCGGCGGCAAGCCGCTCGACCTGTGCCGAGTGCTCGTCCATGCCGGTCAGGAAGCGCGTCTCCTCGCCAAGCAGGCGGTGATAGCGCACCAGCGCGTCGGCGCCGATGGCCTCGAACAGCGAGTGGAGCGGCGGGGCGGCGCTGGGATAGAAAATGGCGGTGGTCAGGTAGAAGGTGTCGTTCATGCCGGTGCTCAGTGCGTGCGGCCCTTGGGCCAGTAGAGCTCCTTGCGAACCTGCTCCGGCGTGAAGCCTCGCTCAATGGCGAGCTCGTCGACGGCGCTGATCATGTCCGGGTTGCCACACAGGTAGATGGTCGTGTTGTCGGCCGTCAGCCCATGCGTCTCGAGGTGACCGGCGAGCACCTTCTCGACCCGGCCGGTCAGCCCGCTCCATGTCGGGCTGTGCTCCGGCCGCGACACCGTGCCGACGTAGTGCAGCCCGAATCCAGCGTCGGCCTGGAGGGTTTCGAGCTGCTCGCGCCAGGCGAGGTCGTACTCGTGGCTCACGCCGTGCAGCAGATAGATGTCGCGGCGCTCGCGACGTGCGCGCAACGTCTCGATCATGCTGATGAACGGCGCGAGACCCGTCCCGGAGGCGACGAACAGGCAGGTCCGACCATCGTCCTGCAGCAGGAAACGTCCTTTGGGCCCCTTGAGGTTGATCGGGTCGCCGATCCGACGCTCCCACAGGAGGGGCGTGAAGGCGCCTTCGGGCACCAGGCGGATGAAGAACTCGTACTCCGACAGGTCGTCAGCCGATGACGAGATGGACATCGGTCGCTGCACCAGCTTGCCGGCGGGCCCGAGGAGGCCAAGCGTGCCGTACTGGCCGGGCTGGAAGCTGAAGGGCTGATCGGCGGCCTGCACGCCGACGATGGCCAACCCGTCGGTCACCTCCTGCCAGCGGCTGAGACGTCCGTTGTACGGGTATTCCTCGCTCATGGGCGGCCAGTATAGCCGCCGACTTTGGCCGTCTCGGTCCCCGGCGAGGGACGAACGGCCGCGCCCGCTGGACACGAACGCGACCGCTATTCGGTTGTCGGGCCATGGTCACATCGCGACGACGGCCTCCTGGGCAGCGCCCGACTCTGCGGCGATAGCGCCGTTGGCCTGGGGCGCCGTTGCGGCATCGGCCTCGGCGGCCACCGTCTCCGCCTCCTTGGCGTACTCCTTCTTGCCGCGGCCCGAGAGCATCTCCAGTGAGTTGACCACGACCTCGGTTTTCCAGTGGCGCAGGCCGCCGTCGTCGTCCCACTGCCGTGTCTGGAGGCGGCCATCGACGTCCACCAGCTGGCCTTTGCTCAGGAACTGGCCGCAGATCTCCGCCAGCCGATCCCAGGCCACCAACGTGTGGTATTCAGTCCGGTCGCCCGCGCCGTTGCCGCGGAACTCGTTCGTGGCAATCGTGAAGTTCGCGACCGGTTTCCCCGAGGGCAGCGTGCGCAGCTCCGGGTCCCTGGTCAAACGACCAACGAGCATCACCTTGTTCATCTTCTTTCCGCTCTCCTCATTGCCCGCATCTCGGGCTTCGAGCCCACCCGGGCGAGGCGGTGGCTCGGGCGCAACTCTAGGCCGAGGCCCTTACCGGCCGCTTACCGGGACTGCTTGGACGACTCGACGAGCCGATACGCCTCGCGCCGATTGAGCCCGGCACCACGCAGCAGCTCGACCACGGTCCGATTCGGCAGCTCGGCTGCGCGCGCCGCGCGCAGCAAGCCGTCGAGGTCAAGCTCGGCCGCTTCCCCGGACACGGGCTCACCGAGGCCCGAGATCAGCAGCACGAACTCGCCGCGCTCCTCGGTCAGCACCGCCTCGACATGTGCCGGCGTACCGACCAGCACCTGCTCGTGCAGCTTGGTCAGCTCGCGACAGAGGGCAACCTGGCAGCCGGGTGCCACCTCGGCGAGCAGGTTCAGCAGCGACCTCACCCGGTGCGGCGACTCGTAGAGCGCAACCGGCAGATGCGTCGACCGCGCGGCGTCGATCAGGCGCTGCAGGGCCGTGCGTCGCTCCCCCGCCCGCCGCGCGGACACGAACCCGCCGAACAGGAAGCCCGGCGCTTCGACGCCCGCCAGGGCGAAGGCCGCGGTCACGGCCGAAGGACCGGGCACGACCTCCACCGCAGCTCCCGACTCACGGGCGGCGGCCACCAGGCGCGAGCCGGGATCGCTGACGCCGGGCATGCCAGCATCGGTCGTCAACGCCAGGGTCCCCCCGGCCGCCAGGCGCGACAGCAGCGCGGGCAGCCGCGCTGCGCTGTTGTGCTCGTTGAACGAGATGGTCGAGACGCGAGCCTCGAGATGTGCCAGGAGACGTGCCGCCAGGCGCGTGTCCTCGGCAACAATCAGGTCGGCCGAGCGCAGCGCCTCCGCCGCACGCGGGGCCAGGTCTCCCAGGTTCCCGATCGGCGTGCCGACGACCAGCAGCCGCCCGGACCCGCTCACGACCGGCGCGAGCCGGGGCGACGACGCGGATACAGGTGGTCGATCCCCGGCGTGCGCAGCGAGAGCTTGGCGACGGGCGGCGTATGGCGCTTGTACTCCATCTGCGCGACGCGCCGGGCCACCCGTTCGACCAGCCGGCGGTCTAGGCCGGCAGCGACGCATCGGTCGATCGTCCAACGGCGGTCGACGAGCGCGTAGAGACAGCGATCCAGGTCGTCGTAGGTCGCTCCCAGCTCGCCCTCGTCGGTCTGGCCCGGCCAGAGGTCGGCGGACGGCGGCTTGGCGACGATCTCGGCCGGCACGCCCAGCTCGGTCGCCACGGCGCGCAGCTGGGTCTTGTACAGGTCGCCGATCGGCGCAAAGGCAGACGCCATGTCGCCGTGCAGCGTCCCGTAGCCGAGCAGCGCCTCGGTCTTGTTGGAGGTGCCCACCACCAGGGCATCGAATGCCGCGGAGCGGTCGTACAGCACGATCATGCGCTGGCGCGCCATGACATTGCCGCGCCGCACCCGCATTCCGACATCGTCATCGGCGCCAATCAATGACAGCATCGGATCGACCATCGGGCTGATTTCGACCCGCTCGCTGCGGCAACCGAGCGCGTTCACGACGCGCAGCGCATCGGCCTCCGAAGCAGGCGGAGAGGTGCGATACGGCATGCGGACTGCCAGCAGGCGGTCCGCATCGATGGCGCGCGCGCACAGGAAGGCGACCGCCGCCGAGTCGACGCCCCCGGACAGGCCGATCACCGCCCGCTCGAAGCCGGTCTGCGCCAACTGCGCGGCGATGAAGCCGGTCATCACCTCGATGGCGCGGCCGACCTCGATCTGCGGCAGGGGCGCGTCTTCAGGCATGCGGTGCGTCCTCAGTCATGCGGTGCGTCTTCGGGCGGCGGCAGGCCGGCCCGTTCGGCGATGACGCGCTGCAGCTCGCGCGCGGTCACCTCCATCCGCTCGTCGGCCAGGAGTGGCAAGGCATAACGCTGTACCGCCAGGTCATCGGTCTCGAGCACGCCGACCAGCAGCGCCTCCTCGTACAGCGGCGCCTCGACGATGGTCGCGCCGTCGGGGCCGATCAGGCGCGAGCCTCCCCAGAAGGTGAGCCCTTCCTCGTTGCCGACGCGGTTGCAGAACGCCACCGCC
The DNA here is from genome assembly GCA_038250515.1 of Candidatus Limnocylindria bacterium. Lineage (GTDB taxonomy): Bacteria > Chloroflexota > Limnocylindria > QHBO01 > QHBO01 > JAICUY01. The sequence goes on along the minus strand of JBBSCG010000008.1, from coordinate 8,658 downwards.
ACGGTGCCGAGCAGCGCATACGTGTCCTGCATACGCTGCCAACCGGCGATCGCGGCGAGACCCGCCACGCTGCCGGGTGCACGCGCCGGCCCGGCGGCCAGGTTGATCAGCAGCGACGCGCCGTCCTGCGCCTGGAGCATTGGCAGACTGGGGTGCCAGAAATCCTCACAGATGCTGAGCCCCACGCGACCGAGCGGCACTCCGACCTCCGTCGTCCGAATCCGGTCGCCCGCCGACGTGAATCGGCCCTCGTCGAAGAGGCCGTAGGTGGGCAGGTAGACCTTCCGGTGCAGACCGATGAGCTCGCCGTCGCGCAGCAGCGCGGCGCTGTTGCAGAAACGGTGGTCCCTCGTCTCCTCCACGAAGCCGATGGCCACCAGCATCCCCGGCACCTCGCGGCTCAACGCGGCGAGCCGCGGGTCGTCGGCCCCCATGGCGACCTCCGGGACGAGATCCTGGAGCAGGTAGCCGGTCAGCGCCAGCTCCGGCAGGACGGTCAGCCGCGCACCCTGCGATGCCGCCTCGCGCAGCCGCGCGGCGGCCATCTCGAAGTTCGCATCCACCTCGCCGAGTCGCGGCGCGACCTGTGCCAGCGCCACCGTAAGCTGCATGCCGGCAAGCCTACCCGAGCGCGGTCACACTCCGCGCACCTCGTCGCCGGGATCGAACAGGCTGCCGCTGTCGGCGGGCGCCTGCGGAGTGGTTGGCCCGCTGTCCTCCTCCTCGGTCACCGACGTGGGCGAGCTGTGGGCCGCCGCGTCACGGATGAGCGCCTCGCGGCGCTCGCCCTGCTCGAGCTCCTCGGCGAAATGACACGCCACCGAGTGCTGCGGCCGAAGGTCGCGCAGCACGGGGTCCTCGGTCACGCAGCGCTCGGGATTGCCGAGACGCTGGCGCAGCCAGCAGCGCGTGTGGAATCGGCAGCCCGACGGCGGGTTGGCAGGCGACGGAACGTCGCCGGAGAGGATGATCCGGCGGCGGCGCTGCTCCACCGGGGGATTCGGCACCGGGATGGCGGACAGCAGCGCCACGGTGTACGGATGCAGTGGCACGGTGTTGAGCGCCCGCGACGGCGCCAGCTCGACGATCCGGCCGAGGTACATGACCGCGATCCGGTCGCTGATGTGGCGCACCACCGACAGGTCGTGGGCGATGAACAGGTAGGTCAGGCCGAATCGGGACTGCAGACGCTCGAGCAGGTTGATGATCTGCGCCTGGATCGAGACGTCGAGGGCGCTGATCGGCTCGTCCGCGATGATCAGCTCCGGGTTCAGCGCCAGCGCACGGGCGACGCCGACGCGCTGCCGCTGCCCGCCGCTGAACTCGTGCGGATAGCGATCGCCGTAGTCCGGATTCAGCCCCACCGTGGCCAGCAGATCACGCACGCGCTCGGTGCGCTCGCGCTTGCTGCCGACGCCATGAATCTCGAGCGGCTCGGCAACGATCCCGCCGACCGTCATGCGCGGGTTGAGGCTGGCATACGGGTCCTGGAAGATCATCTGCATCCGCCGCCGCATCCGATTCAGCTCGCGCGGCTTCAACGCCGTGAGATCGGTTCCGTCGAGAAAGACGCGGCCCTCAGTCGGATCGTAGATGCGCAGGATGGCGCGCCCGGTGGTGCTCTTGCCGCAGCCCGACTCACCGACCAGCCCAAGCGTCTCGCCACGGCGGATGTTGAACGAGACGCCGTCGACGGCCCGCACGTCGCCGACGTGTCGCTCGAAGAGCACACCCTCGCTGATCGGGAAATAGACCTTCAGATCTTCGACGCGCAGCAGCTCCCCGTCAGCCTCGGCCGTCGCGCGCGGCTCCATCGTGGGCATCATCGTCATCGGGCGTCCCTGGCAGCGTAGGCGGCCAGCTCGTCGTCATGCTCCACCACGTGGTCCTGTGGGCCGACGAAGCCCGCGGGCGGCGGCGCGGCGACGAAGCCCGAGCGCAGCGGACGACCGGCAACCGCCTCCTCGGCGGTCGGCTGGTTGTGGCAGGCGACGCGATGCGTGGCCTGCGGTCCGCTGAGCACCGGGGGCGACGAGATCGCATCAACCGCGGCGAGCGGCGGATTGTCGGTCCAGCAGCGCTCGATGCGCCACGCGCAGCGCGGCGCGAACGGGCAGCCGACGGGCTCGTGCCGCTGATCGGGCGGCACGCCCTCGATCGGGATCAGCGGCGCCGCCTCCTCGGCGTCGAGGCGCGGGATCGAATGCAGCAGGCCAACGGTGTACGGATGCTTCGGATTGGCGAAGATCTCGGTCGTCGACCCAGTCTCGACGATGAACCCTGCGTACATCACGTTGACGCGCTGGGTCATGCCGGCGACGACACCCAGGTCGTGGGTGATCAGGATGACGGAGGTGCCCAGCTCATTGGTCATGCCCCGCAGCAGCTCGAGCACCTGGGCCTGGATGGTGACGTCCAGCGCCGTGGTCGGCTCGTCGGCGATGAGCAGCTTCGGCTCAAGGGCGAGTGCCATGGCGATCATGACCCGCTGGCGCATCCCGCCACTGAACTGGTGCGGATAGCTATCGAGGCGCGTCTCGGGGTGCGGGATGCCGACGCGCGTCAGCAGCTCGATGGCGCGACGGCGCGCCTCGTCACGGCTGAGCTGGCGGTGCGCTCTGATGGTCTCGACCATCTGCTCCTCGATGGTCAGCACCGGGTTGAGGCTGGTCATCGGGTCCTGGAAGATCATGGCCACCTCCCGCCCGCGGATTGAACGCAGCTCGGACTCCTCCATGGTCACCATGTCGTTGCCGTCGAACAGCACCCGGCCGCCATCGATGTAGCCGGCCGGCCGTGGCAGCAGGCGCATGATTGCCAGGTTGGTGACACTCTTGCCACAGCCCGATTCGCCCACCAGGCCCAGCGTTTCGCCGGCGTCCAGCTCGAACGAGACGCCGTTCACGGCATGGACCGTGCCCTCGTGGGTGCGAAAGCGCACGACCAGGTCCTGGACCGACAGCAGGGCCACGTTCAGCGCTTCAACCGTGGGTCAAGCGACTCACGCAGGCCGTCGCCGAGCAGGTTGAAGCCGATGGCCGCCAGCACGATGGCGGCGCCCGGAAAGAAGAGCAGGTAGGGCGCCTGGCGCAGGAAGCGCGTCGAATCGGTGAGCATGGTCCCCCACTCGGCCGTGCGTGGGTCCGGCGGGCCCAGGCCCAGGAAGCCGAGCCCGGCGACGTCGATGATCGCCGTCGCCAGGGCCAGGGTGGCCGCCACGATGAGCGGCGTCAGCGCGTTCGGCAGCATGTGTCGGAACAGGACGCGCCATCGGGACGCGCCCAGCGAGCGCGCGGCGACCACGAAATCGGCCTCGCGCAATCCCAGCAGACTGCCGCGCAGCAGCCGCGCAAAGAGCGGTGTGGTGGTCGCCGCCACGGCCAGCATGATCTGCGGCAGTCCGCGGCCCAGCCAGGCCACGATGCCGATCGCCAGCAGGATGCCGGGCACCGACAGCAGCACGTCGACGAAGCGCATCAGCACCGCATCGACCTTCCCGCCGAATGACCCGGCCAGCGCGCCGATGGTGCCGCCCATGGCCAGGCCCATCAGGACTGCGACGACGCCGACCTGCAGGCTGATCTGGGCGCCATACAGGATCCGGCTGAACTCGTCGCGGCCCTGCAGGTCGGTGCCGAACAGGTGCGCGCCGCTGGGCCCCTTCAGGCGGTCGACCAGGGCACCGGCGATGGGGTCGTAGGGTGCGATGACCGGCGCCAGCAGGGCTGCCAGTACGAACAGCGTGATCAGTGCCAGGCCCACCAGTGCCGGCCCGTTGCGCAGCATGCGACGCATGGCGTCACCCCACAGCCCGCGGCTGCCGCGCTCGGCGACGCGACCCGGGACCGAGATGTCGGCGGACGTCATGAGTATCGAATCCTCGGGTTCAGGAACGCGTAGCCGATGTCGACCAGCAGGTTCACCGTCAGGAAGATGAGGGCGAAGATCAGGATCGAGGACTGGATCACGAAGTAGTCGCGGTTGGTGATGGCACCGAATACCCAGCGACCCACCCCGTTCCAGGCGAAGATCGTCTCGGTGATGACCGCGCCGGCCAGCAGACCGCCGACCTGCAGTCCGATGACGGTGGTCACCGGCAGCCAGGCGTTGCGCATGATGTGCCGATCGTCGACGCGGCGCTCGGTCAACCCTTTGGCGCGCGCCGTCCGGACGTAGTCCTCGTTGGCGACGTCCAGCACCGCGGCGCGGGTGATGCGCGTGATGATCGCCAGCGGAATGGAGCCAAGGGCGATCGCCGGCAAGACCAGGTGTTTCAACGCATCGACGAATGCCTCAGGACGTCCGGCCAGCAGCGTGTCGATGAGCATGAAGTTCGTGACATTCGGGATCGACAATCGCGGGTCGATGCGGCTGGACGTTGGCAGCCAGCCGAGCTGAACGCTCAGGAAGAACTGAAGCGTCAGGCCGAGCACGAAGATCGGGACGCTGATGCCGAGCAGCGAGATGACGGTCACGGCGCCATCGGTCCAGGTCTGCGGATGTCGCGCGGCCAGGCGGCCGAGCGGAATGCCCACGCCGACGGAGAAGATGAGCGCGGCGACGGTCAGCTCGACCGTGCCCGGGAAACGGGTCATGAACTCGGTGAGCACCGGCTTGTTGTTGACCACCGAGTGCCCCAGGTCACCGCGCGCCAGCTGTCCCATGTAGATGACGTACTGCTCCCAGAGCGGCTTGTCGAGCCCCAGGCTTTCGCGCAGCGAGGCGACCGTCGCCGGCGTGGCGTGCTGGCCGAGGATGGCCCGGGTGGGATCGCCGGGCAGCAGATGCACGAAGGCGAAGAGCAGGATCGACAGACCGATGAGCACCGGAATGGTGGCCAGCAGCCGCCGAATGATGTACTTGCCCATGCCTCGCCCTCGGCGTGAAAGTGGATCGGCCGGCTGCCAGGACCACGGAGGTCCCGACAGCCGGCACTAGGCTACCGTTCGCGCGCCCACTTTGCGGGGTGGGCGATGAGGCTACTTGTCGAGCCAGGCCGTGTTGAAGTACTCGTTCAACGCGCCGCTGCCGACAACACCCTTCACGTACACCTGAGCCGCGAGTGGCGGGGTCGAGTGCAGGAGCGGAACGGTGGGAAGGTCAGCGCCCAGGAGATCCTGAGCCTTCTCCCACAGCTGCTTCTGCGTCGCCTCGTCGGTCGCCGCCAGCGCGTCGCGCATGGCCTTGTCCGTCTCGGGGTTCGTGTAGCCGAACTCCGGGTTCGGCTTTCCGTCCTTGTATCCGAAGAACGTGGTGATGAAGTTGTCCGGCCCGGCCCAGTCGCAGGTCCAGCCGATCAGCCACATCTGGTAGTCGCCTGCCGATTCGGCGTCGAGGTAGTCGGGATTCCACGTGGCCGTGTGCGGGGTGACGGTGAAGCCCACCGCCTCCAGATCACGCTGGATGGCCTCGAACAGCCCCTTCGGGTCAGGCATGTACGGCCGCGCCACGTCGGACGGGTACCAGAAGTCGATCGTCGGGTTCGAGACACCCGAGCCGGCGATCAGGTCCTTCGCCTTCTGTGGGTCGTATGTCGGCAGGCCGAGGGCCTTGTAGAACTGGGTTGCCGGTGGCATCCAGTTATCGGCCGGAACCGCCTGTCCCGCGTAGAAGGCGTCGATGTACGACTGCTTGTTGACGGCGTACCCCACGGCCTCGCGCAGGTCGTGCTTGTCCATCGGCGGCTTGGTGTCGTTGATCGCCAGGTTGGCGACGTTGCACGACTCCCCGCGGTCGATGACCTGCAGGTTCGCATCGCTCTTGGCCGACTCGGCATCGACCGGAGCGATCGTCTGCGCCAGGTCCACGTCACCCGCGCTGAGTGCGTTGAACTCGGCGGTCTGGTCACCGAATGGGCGGAACACGATCTCATCGACATGCGCGATGCCGTCCTTGTTCCAGTAGTCGGGGTTCTTGTCGACCGTGACGTGGTCGCCGGTGACCCACTCCTTGAACTTGAACGGGCCGGTGCCGACCATGCCCTTGCTCTGCGAATAGGCGTTCTTCGAGATGTCCTCGTTGTTCGCGTCGTTGTCCGCGAGCGCCTTCGGGCTGGACATGAAGAACGGGGTCAGCGTCTGGCTGATCAGGAAGTTCGACTGGGGCTGCTTGAGCGTGATGGCGACCTCGGTCGGGCTGTTGGCCTTCACCGAGGCGATGTTGGTCGTGGCGCCGAAGCCACCGAAGACCGCGCCGAAGTAGTAGGCGTGATCCTGGAGCCCCTTCGGGAAGTTGATCCAGCGATCGTAGTTGTAGACCACCGCGTCGGCGTTGAAGTCGGTTCCGTCGTGGAACTTGATCCCGGTGCGCAGCGTAAATGTGTAGGTCAGTCCGTCATCCGACGCCGTTGGCAGGCTTTCGGCGAGCACCGGGTCGATCTGCGAGATCGAGCCCTCGTGCAGTCCGACGAGGCCTTCCATGACCTGGTTCATCACGTACGATGAGTTGCTGTCGCTGATCAGCGCGGGATCGAGGTTGTCGATCTCACCGGGGAGCGCGACGACAAGGGTGCCGCCTTCCTTGACCTGGGCGCTCGGACTCGGCGCGCCGCTGCCCGACGGCTGGCCGCCGGTCGACGCGCCTGGGCTCGTCCCCGGGCTTCCGCACGCGGCAAGAAGCAGGATGAGTCCCATGGCGATGGGTAGGGGTCTCCACCTGTGCATATGGTTTCCTCCGAACTGATCGCTCATCCAGGCTTTCCCGCCTGACCGATGAGGGCGCGCCGGTTGGCGTTTGTGGATACCGGATACTACCGGCTGACTCGTCGCTTGGTTCAGATTCCTCACGTCGCCTCGGCGACGCGCTCGCCCTGGCCGGGCATCGCACTCGCGGCCGTCGCGGCCGTAGCGGGTTGCGAATCGGACGTCTGCTCCGCCTGTTTGGCCACGACGTGGGCCACTCCCACGTCGCTCTGCAGAGTCTCCTCGGCGTAGTGGCATGCCGCGCGATGGTCGGTACCGATGACCCGCAGCTCCGGATCCTCGGTGCGGCAGTTTTCCGGGCGGCCGAGCTTCTCGTACAGCCAGCAGCGGGTATGGAAGCGGCAACCCGACGGTGGATTCGCCGGCGATGGAACGTCGCCGGTCAGGATCACGCGCTTGCGACGCCGTTCCGTCTTGGGATTCGGCACCGGGACGGCCGACAGCAGCGCGCGCGTGTACGGATGACCCGGCGTCTCATAGATGGCCGATGGCGGCCCGAGCTCGACCAACTTGCCAAGGTACATCACCCCGACCCGGTCGCTGATATGACGCACGGCGGAGAGGTCGTGGGCAATGAACAGGTAGGTCAGGCCGAACTGCTCGCGCAGATCGGTGAGGAGGTTCATGACCTGCGCCTGGATCGATACGTCGAGCGCGCTGATCGGTTCGTCGCACACGATGAACTCAGGCTCGACCGCCAACGCACGCGCGACGCCGATGCGCTGGCGCTGCCCGCCGGAGAACTCGTGCGGATAGCGATTCGTGTAGTTAGGGTTGAGGCCAACCAGGCGCAGCAGCTCCTGGACGCGCTCGGCCTTCGCCTTGCCCTTGGCCAGGTGGTGGGTCTCGATCGGCTCGCTGATGATCGAGCCGACGGTCATCCGCGGGTTGAGCGAGCTGTACGGGTCCTGGAAGATGATCTGCATCCGACGGCGCATCTTGCGCAGGTCGTTGCGCGACATCGCCGAAAGATCGTTGCCGTCGAAGCGGACGGTGCCCTCGGTGGCCTCGCGGAGCCGGATCAGCGCGCGCCCGGTGGTGCTCTTGCCGCAGCCGGACTCGCCGACCAGCCCGAGCGTTTCGCCCCTGCGGATCTCGAAGCTGATCCCATCGACGGCGCGCACGTCGCCCACCTTGCGCTGGAAGAAGCCGCCGAAGATCGGGAAGTAGACCTTGAGATCATCAACCTCGACGAGCGTCTCGTCGGTCAGGACTCGATCCGTAGTCACTTGATCCAGCCCTCCGGCTCGGTACCCCAGCAGCGCGCGAAGTGACGCTCCTCGTCACGCTGCGTCAACGATGGCTCATGCTCGGTGCACGTCTCGCGCGCGTACTTGCAGCGCGGCGAGAAGCGGCACGCATCGGCGGGGTCGATCAGGTCGGGTGGCATGCCCTCGATGGTCCGCAGTCGGGCGCCGCGCTCCTCGTCGAGCCGCGGCAGCGAATCCATGAGACCCCAGGTGTACGGCATGCGGGGATGCTCGAAGATGTCGTCCACGCCGGCCGTCTCGACGATTCGCCCCGCGTACATGACGTTGACCCGGTTGCACATCCCGGCGGCGATGCCCAGGTCGTGGGTGATCAGGATCACCGCGGTGCCGAACTCCTCGGAGAGCGATCGGATGAGATCCAGGATCTGCGCCTGGATCGTCACGTCGAGGGCGGTCGTCGGCTCGTCGGCCAGCAGCAGCATCGGGTCGCAGGCCAGCGCGATGGCGACCATCACGCGCTGGCGCATGCCGCCGCTGAACTGGTGCGGGTAGTCGCGCATCCGATCGCGAGCTCGCGGAATGCCGACCTTGTTCAGGAGCTCCACGGCTCGGTCGTCGGCCGCCTTGCGCGACAGGCCGAGATGGAGCTTGGCCGACTCAGCGATCTGGTAGCCGATATTCAGGGTCGGGTTTAGGCTGGTCATGGGGTCCTGGAAGATGAAGCCGATCTTCTTCCCGCGCAGCAG
>JBBSCG010000007.1:0-54722 GCA_038250515.1 Candidatus Limnocylindria bacterium | reverse complement strand
GGGGTCAACATCACATAACTACTATTTGCGGAAGTAATAAGCGTGCCAGGTCCTGAGTAATCGTGGTTCATGCTGCTCATCGTGGTGGCGCCGCTGGCTGGCACTGAGCTCGCGGCGCTGCTGTGCGGCTACGGAGTGGTGCTGGCGCTCAGCGCAGAAGAGCTTGGGCGCTGCGGCCTCACCTGTCCGGCTTCGGTCTGCTCTTTTGGTGGGGCTACCTGCGGGCGCTGCACGTGGCTGACGAGGCCGATGCAGTTCGGGCCGCCGCGGATCGGATCATCGTGGTGGCCTTCGAGCCGACGGACGATCCGACGCCTGAGCCGATGACGGTCGACCTGGCCTGGGTGTGGCCCGTGCTGGCGTTGGCGCTGCTGGTGTGGCGTCGGCGGCGTTGACCGCGCGCTGGCGCATTACCTCGAAGCCGATGACCGCCGCGGCCGCCGCGGTGCCGAGTGAGGGAGCATCGCCGCGCGCGTAGGGAATGCGCAGTAGATCAGCCCGGTCGAGCACCCCTCGCGCGACGCCGCGGCGTTCACCGCCGATCAGCACGAACAGCGGTTCGCACAGTGACTGGTCGTACAGCGACACGGCGTCGGGGCGCTCTGAGGCGATGGCGACCCGCAGGCCGGCTGCCGACAGCACCTCGACCGCCTCCAGCGGATCGTCGGTTTCCGCGGTTGGCAGCAGCTCCGAGGCGCCAGCCGAGGCGCGAGCCACGATGGCGGTCGCGCTCGTCCAACTGCGCGGACGGATTACCAGCCCGGTTGCGCCCGCCGCGTACAGCGATCGGACAGCGGCGCCGAAGTTGTACGGATCCTCCACGCCGTCGAGCATCACCACGAATGCGCGTGGCACGGCCAGCTCGCTGAGGGGGACGAGATCGCGCTCCCCCACCTCTGCGAGCATGCCGCCGTGGGTGCGGCCGCTGCTCAGGCCGTCCATCTCGTCACGCGGCATCCGTTGCAGTGGAACGGAACGCGTCGCGGCCAGGGAGGCGATGCGCCGCTCGGCGCGCTCGGCGCGGACACCCTCGACCGCCACCAGAATGCGGTGGATCGGGCGTGAGCCGCCGCGCAGCGCCGCTTCGATCGAGATGTGGCCTTCCAGGAACGCGGCGGCGCTCACCGGACGCGCGGGATCAGTGCTGAGCGGCACGGCCGGCCCGCGCGCCGCGACCGGCCGACGCGAGCTCGGTGGCGATTCCCGGTGGCAGGTGCCCCGAGATGCGGACCCCGCGCGGTCCGTACTGCTCGGTCACGTCGCCGCTGTGACGCGCGCGGGCCACCAGCTCGCCGCGCTCGTAGGGAACCACGGCATCGACAGCGACCATCTGTTCGCGCAGCGCGGTCGCGATCTGCTCCAGCAACCCGGGCAAACCTTCGCCTGTCTCGGCGCTGACGAACGCGACGCGCTCCCCCGCCGGCATCGGTACGCCGTCGTGCGTGACGTCCAGCAGGTCGATCTTGTTGAAAACCGTCATGCGCGGCTTGTCACCGGCGCCCAGCTCATCCAGCACGCGCTGCACAGCGCGCTGCTGGCCCACGAAGTCAGGATCGGCGGCGTCGACCACCTCGAGCAGCAGATCGGCGCGCAGCACCTCCTCGAGCGTAGCCCGGAATGCATCGACCAGGTCATGGGGCAGCTTGTTGATGAAGCCGACCGTATCGGTCATGACGATATGCTGGCCCGACGGCAGGACGACCTGGCGCGAGGTCGGATCGAGCGTGGCGAAGAGCATGTTGGCGGCATACACGTCGGCATCGGCCAGGGCGTTGAGCATTGTGCTCTTGCCGGCGTTGGTATAGCCGACCAGGGCGATTGTCGGAACCTGCTTGCTCTCGCGCTGTCGGGCCGCCGTCGAGCGATGGCGCTTCACCGCCTCCAGCTCGGAGCGTACTTTGCGGATCTTCTCGCGGATGAGGCGGCGGTCGGTCTCCAGCTGGCTCTCGCCCGGACCACGTGTACCGATTCCGCCGCCAGTGCGTGACAGGTGGGTCCACATGCGGGTCAGCCGCGGCAGGTGATATTCGAGCTGCGCCAGCTCGACCTGCAGGCGCCCCTCTCTGGTTCGCGCATGGCGCGCGAAGATGTCGATGATCAGCGCCGATCGATCGAGCACCTTGCAGTCGAGCAGCTGCTCGAGGTTGCGCTGCTGGTTCGGGCTCAGCTCATCGTCGACCACGAGAACGTTGAAGTCGCTGTCGGCCTTCTCGGTCAGCAGCTCCGCGGCGCGGCCCTTGCCGAAATACCAGCCAGGATCGGGCTGTGGACGGCGTTGAAAGGCGCTGCCGACCACCATCGCGCCGGCGGTCTCGGTCAGGGCGCCCAGCTCGGCGAGGCTCCGTGAAACCGGCCAGTCGCCGTGCGGCTGGTCCAGGCCGATCAGGAAGGCGCGTTCCTCGCGCGTGGTCAGGTTGATCATGCGGTCTGTCATGGATCCGATCACTCATGGTAGCCGATGCAGTCGCGCTGCCAGATCAGCGGCTCAACGCTGCGAGGTGCTCAACCGCAGCTGTAACGAGGCGAGCGCTGTCCGCCGGCTCATCGTCGGCTGCGAGCCAACGGATGCGCGGGTCGCGGCGGAACCACGTCATCTGTCGCCGGACGTACTGGCGCGTGCGACGGATGGTTCTCTCCATCGCTTCCTCGAGCCTCGACTCCCCCGCCGAGAGGGTAACGGCCTCGCGGTAGCCGTGGCCTGACATGGCGGGCAGGTTCGCGTCGTAGCCCGCGGCGAGCAGCCGCTGCACCTCCTCGAGCAGCCCGCCGCCGAACATCCGGCGCGTGCGCTCGTCGATTCGCCGGTCGAGCACCTCGCGCGCGCGGTCCAGGCCGATGAGCACCACGGGTCCCGCGTACGGCTGAGCACCCGGTCGCTCCAGGTTGCCCGATTCCGCGCGTTCCAGCGCGCGCAGCACGCGACGCGGATTGCGCAGGTCGGTGTGGATGGCAACCTCCGGCGCCAGGCGCGTCAGCCTCTCGGAGAAGATCGACAGTCCTTCGGTCTCCAGCTCCTCGGCAAGGCGGGCGCGTGTTTCGGGCGACCACGGCTGGCTCTCGAAGTCGAGGCCATCGACCAGTGCCGAGACGTACAGCCCCGTTCCGCCGACGATCAGCGGCAGACGACCGCGCGCAGCGATCTGCGGGATGAGCTCTCGGGCACGCGCGACCCATTCAGCGACGGTGAACGGTTCGTCCGGCGCCACGAGGTCGAGCAGGTGGTGCGGCACCGCCTCGCGCTCGGCGAGCGACGGCTTCGCCGTGCCGACATCCATGCCGCGGTAGACCTGGCGTGAATCAGCCGAGATGATCTCGACGGGCAGCTGCGCTGCGAGCGCCAGCGCCAGCGCGCTCTTGCCGGAGGCGGTCGGTCCCACGATCGCGCCGACCGCGGGTGGAGTCACCCCACCTCGACCAGCCGCTGCACCAGCTCGATGGAGCGTGCTTTGCCACTCCCCCGTTCCGCCTCGATCAACGCAGCGTTGAAGCTGACCGGTCCTTCGGCGACGACGAATCGCGTCGGCAGGTGGCGAAGGAAGCGCGGCATCACGGTTTCGATGCTCATGCCGATGATCGAGTCGCGCGGCCCGGTCATGCCGATGTCGCTGATATAGGCCGTCCCCTTCGGAAGGACGCGGGCGTCGGCAGTCGGCACGTGGGTGTGCGTGCCGACGACCGCGCTGACCCGTCCGTCGAGGTGCCAGCCCATGGCGTTCTTCTCCGAGGTGATCTCGCAATGGAAGTCGACGAGGCGCATGGGTGGCAGCTCCACCGCGGCCTCGTCGAGCAGGCGGTCGACCGCGGCGAACGGCGAGTCGAGCTGGTTCATGAAGACGCGGCCCATGACGTTGATGACCGCCACGTCGCCGCCATCGGCCAGGTGATGGACCAGCCAGCCGCGGCCGGGCGCGTCATCGGGATAGTTCATCGGTCGCAGGAGCGGCCGATCGGTCTCCAGGTAGTCGTAGATCTCGCGCTTGTCCCAGATGTGGTTGCCGCTGGTGATGACGTCGACACCCCCGTCGAGCATCTCCTCGGCGAGCGACGGCGTGATGCCCATGCCGGCGGCCAGGTTCTCGCCGTTGGCCACGATCATGTCGAGGTCGAGCTCACGCCGCAGCTCGGGCAGCAGTGCATGGACCGCCTGGCGACCCGGCTTGCCGATGATGTCGCCGATGACCAGGCAGCGGACCAGCTCCGCCCGTTCGCTCACCGGGCGTAGTCGATGGCGCGGGTCTCGCGGATGACGGTCACCTTGATCTGCCCCGGATACTGCAGCTGCTCCTCGATCTTCTTCACCACGTCGCGCGCGAGCCGCGACGAGGCCAGGTCGTCGATGTCCTCGGGTCGCACCAGGATGCGCACCTCGCGGCCCGCCTGGATGGCGAAGCAGCGCTCGACGCCGGGGAAGCTCATGGCGATCTGCTGCAGGTCGTCGAGGCGCTTGACGTAGTTGTCGAGCGTTTCGCCGCGGGCGCCCGGTCGCGAGGCGCTGATCGCGTCCGCGATCTGCACCACGGTCGCCTCGATCGTCTCCTGCTCGACCTCCTGGTGGTGTGCCGCGATGGCGTTGCACACGACGGCGTTGACGCCATAGCGCTTCGCGATATCGCCGCCGATGAGCGCGTGTGGCCCCTCGACCTCATGGTCGACCGCTTTGCCGATGTCGTGCAGCAGACCGCCCTTCTTCGACTCGTTGATGTTCGTGCCGATCTCTCCCGCCAGCAGCCCCGACAGGCGCGCGGTCTCGATGCAGTGGTCAAGGACGTTCTGCCCGTAGCTGGTGCGGTATTTCAGCCGGCCCAGTAGCTTGATCAGCTCGGGGTGCAGTCCGGGAACGCCGGCTTCGTAGGCTGCCTGCTCGCCCGCCTGGCGCATCACCACCTCGATCTCGGAGCGGCATTTGGCGACCGTCTCCTCGATCCGTCCGGGATGGATCCGCCCGTCGGCGATGAGCTTGGTGAGCGCCATGCGCGCGACCTCACGACGCACTGGATCGAAGCCGGAGAGGACGACCGCCTCCGGCGTATCGTCGATGATGAGGTCCACCCCGGTCGCCTGCTCGAGCGCCCGGATGTTCCTGCCTTCACGACCGATGATGCGGCCCTTCATCTCCTCCGACGGCAGATGCACCACGCTGACGGTCGCCTCCGAGGTGTGCTCTCCGGCGATGCGCTGCATGACCGTGGTGAGGACGCGACGCGCGCGCTCCTCGCCTTCTTCGGTGGCGTGACGCTCGATCTCGCGAACCCGATGTGCCGCCTCGGCCTGCGCCTCGTCGGCGATCTGCTGGATCAATGAGTTGCGCGCCTCGGTGACCGACAGTCCTCCCACCCGCTCGAGCTCCGCCAACTGGCGTTGCTGAAGCTCGGCGAGCCGTGCCCGCTCAGCCTCCACCTCTCGTTGGCGCTCCTCGAGGGCGGCTTCGCGGCGTTCCAGCGCCTCGACCTTGCGATCCAAGTTCTCTGACCGATCCAGCAGCAGCCGCTCCTGGCGCTGCAGGTCGGCGCGCTTGTCGCGCGCCTCCTCCTCGGCTGCGCGCTGCAGCTTGAGCGCCTCGTCCTTGCCTTCGAGGACGATGTCCTTCTGCTTGGTCCGCGCCTCTGCGGCGAGGCGCTCGGCATACGATTCGGCGTGCTTCACGGCATTGCCGGCGACGACGCGGCGTGCGACGTAGCCGATCACAACGCCGACGATCAATGCGGCGATCGCCGCCGAGATGGCGACGGTACTCTCTGGCATCGGCTCCTCCGGTCGATGGAGCCCCGTATGGGCGATGTGCACCCGCTGTGAAGCGAGCGCATCAGATGGTCGGTGAATCGGTCGAGTGAACCTTCCGACGAGTGTAGCGCAACTGCGCTCCGCTCATCGCCGCCTCAGTCGGCGAAGACACGACCCATCAGGCGCACCATGTCGAGGTCACGAGGCAGGAAGTCCTGCAGCATGATTCGCTGCACGCCGGCCGCCTCGAGTGCTCGCACGCGATCCCACGCCTGGTCGGGCGTGCCCATCACCCATCGTTCGCGTCGCTCATTGAGCCAGGCCTCGGGATCGCCCTCAGCACCGGTCGTCGCCAGCTGTTCGCGGACGCGATCCTTGAGCTCGGTCTCGGTCTCGGCGATCAGCACTCCGACCATGGCCGAGTAGACGACCTGGTCGGGGTCTCGGCCGATGGCGAGGCAGGCTGCCCGCACGTTGTCATACGCCTCACGCACGCGTTCCGGCGTCGCCGACTGGCGGTTGAACTCGTCGGCATATTCCGCCACCAGCCGGCTCAACCGAGGCCCGCCGTCGCCGCCGAGGATGAGGTGGGGATGACGGCTGCCGGTTCCCACCGGTCGCGGTTGAAAGCGCGAGCCCTCCACCCGCCAATGCTTGCCGTCGAACTTCCAGCCGTCGGGCTCGGTCCACAGCCCGTGGATGATGGCCAGGGACTCCTCGAATCTGTCGTAGCGCTCCTTCAGCGAGGGGAAGGGAATCCCGAGCTCTGCGTGCTCGTGCTCGTTCCAGCCGGCGCCCAGTCCCAGCTCGATCCGGCCGCCACTCATCTCGTCGACAGTGGCCACCAGCTTGGCGAACGGACCCGGGAGGCGGAAGGTGACCGGCGAGACGAGCGTCCCGAGGTGGATGCGGTCGGTGTCGCGAGCGAGGCCGGCCAGGGTCGCCCAGGCATCGGTCGTCGGCAGCCCGGCTTCACCGGGGAACGAGGTGTAATGGTCGGAGCGGAAGATCGCCTCAATGCCGGCGTCCTCGGCGGTATCGGCCAGGGCCAGGATCTCGTCGTAGGTGAGCCCCTGCTGGGGCTCGGTCATCAGCGCGAAACGCATCGGTTCACCTTCCGCCCCCTCACGTGCAATTCGGCTGCGTCATTATCGTCCCAGCCGCTCTCGGATGGCGTGCCGCGCGACCTCGGGCGCGAAACCGCGACGCATCAGGAACATGCCGAGGCGCTGAATGGCCTTCGGGTCATCCGGCACGCCGCGGCCGCGCAGGTGCCGGTCGAGCGCGATGCCGGCCCGATCTTCTTCGGTTTCGGGGAGCGCCTGATCCTCCGGCGCTCGCTCGATGGGCTCGTCGCGCATCTGCTCGATGACTTCTCGCGGCACGCCGCGTTGGCGGAGCTCGGCCTCCACCAGCCGCCGACCGCGCGGCGCGTGGCGATCTCGCTGCTCGCTCCACCAGCGTGCGAACGCCTCGTCGTCGACGTAGCCAAGCTGCGCGAGGCGCCCGAGCGCCGTGTCCAGCACCTCGTCGTCGACGCCGGCCCGGCGCAGGCGCAGTTCGAGCTCCCGGCGGGTTCGCGGCCGGGCGCCGAGGTAGCGTGCGGCGACCTCCATGGCCGCGGCCAGATCGGGCGCCGGACGGTCAGCGGCGTCGCGGGCAAGTCGGCGACGGCGCCCGGGCATCGGTCTCGAACGGACCGTCTACTCAGCTTCCGGGATGCCTTCGACGCCGACCTCGATGCTGGCCACCTTGCCGCGGATCTCGCCATCGACACGTGCGGCGATCTCCGGGTTCGTCTTGAAGAACTCACGGGCATTCTCGCGTCCCTGACCGAGACGGATGTCACCGTAGTTGAACCAGGCCCCGGTCTTGGACAGGATCCCGCCGGCGATCCCCACGTCGAGCAGGCCGCCCTCGCGGCTGATGCCCTCGTTGTACATGATGTCGAACTCGGCCACGCGGAACGGGCTGGCGACCTTGTTCTTGACGACCTTGACCCGCGTGCGCGAGCCGATCGCGTCTGTCCCGGTCTTGAGCGTCTCGATGCGCCGGATGTCGAGGCGCACCGAGCAGTAGAACTTCAGGGCGCGTCCACCTGGCGTGGTCTCGGGGTTGCCGAACATGACGCCGATCTTCTCGCGCAGCTGGTTGGTGAAGACGAGTGCCGTGTTCGAGCGATTGATCGCGCCGGTCAGCTTGCGCAGCGCCTGGCTCATCAGGCGAGCCTGCAGGCCGACGTGGCTATCGCCCATGTCGCCCTCGATCTCGGCGCGCGGTACGAGCGCGGCGACCGAGTCGACGATCACCACGTCGACGCCATTGCTGCGAATGAGCGTCTCGGCGATCTCGAGCGCCTGCTCGCCGGTGTCTGGCTGCGAGACCAGCAGCTCGTCGACGTTGACGCCGACCTTACGTGCGTAGGTCGGATCGAGCGCGTGCTCGGCGTCGATGAAGGCCACGATCCCGCCGGCACGCTGCGCGTTGGCGGCGATGTGATAGCACAGCGTCGTCTTGCCGCTTGACTCCGGCCCGAAGATCTCAGTGATCCGGCCGCGCGGTATGCCACCCACCCCGAGCGCGAGGTCGAGGGCGATCGACCCGCTGGGGATCACCTCGACGCTCATCATGGCGCCCTTGTCGCCGAGGCGCATGATCGCGCCGCGTCCGAACTGCTTCTCGATCTGTAGAATCGCGGCGTCGACGGCGCGGCCTCGCTCTCCGGTCCGCTCTCCGTTGCGCTGGGCAGGCGTCTGGTTCTCTGCCTGGGCCGCCGTGGCATCCATTATTCGCTCGGCTCCTTCTCGATGTCCCCGGCGCTGAATCAGGTCACGCTTCGTCGCCGGAGGGTTCGTGGCGCGGCTTGCGCTTTGGTTTGATTACCTCGGTCGACATCGGCGGCTCATAGGTCGATGCCGGCTGGATCTTGGGCGCCTTCTCTTTCGGTTTGCGCTTCTCTTGACGGCGCGGTCGATCTCGGCTTCCCATCTTCGCTGAACCTCCCGCTTGGGGCCGACCGAGGTGCTGATAGCCTGCACTATCGGTCCTTACCGGGCCGTTACTGGCGGCTTACTGACCTCGCTTCGGCGCGCTCATACTGCCCCGCCACGGTCTCCCGCAGCGATCCGAACGACCCCTCGGCAAGTGCCGCGCGGATCCTCCGCATCAGGTCGAGAGTATAGGTGAGGTTGTGGACCGAGGCGAGGCGATAGGCGAGCAGCTCCTCGGCGCGGAACAGGTGCGCGAGGTAGGCGCGCGAATAGTCGCGACACGTTTCACAGCCACATTCGGCGTCGAGCGCCGCGCCGTCGTCCACGAAGCGCGCGTTGCGCAGGTTGAGCCGCCCCTCATTGGTCCACAGCTGGCCGTTACGCGCCACGCGGGTGGGCAGCACGCAGTCGAACAGGTCGATCCCCCGCTCCACGCCGATGAAAAAGTCGAGCGGCGAGCCGACGCCCATCAGGTAGCGCACGCGTGGGTCGTCGCCCAGCGCATCGGCCACGACATCCAGCGTGGAGGCCATGTCCGCCTTGCTCTCGCCGACCGAGAGGCCGCCGACCGCCAGGCCGTCGAAGGGCAGCGCGGCGATCTCGGCGCTCGACCGCCGTCGCAGCTCAACATCGACGCCTCCCTGGATGATCCCGAACAGCGCCTGATCGGGCCGAGAGTGCGCCGCCAGGCAGCGTTCGGCCCAGCGGTGCGTGCGCGTCATCGCCGCCTCGACCTGTGGCTGCGGCAGCGTCGGATCGACCAACTGGTCGAAGGTCATGGCGATGTCGCTGCCGAGCAGCTCCTGGATCTGCATCGAGCGCTCCGGGGTGATGCGCTGCGGTGAGCCGTCGAGGTGCGACGCGAAGGTGACGCCGTCGTCGTCGACTTCTCGCAGGTGGGCCAGGCTGAACACCTGGAAGCCGCCGGAATCGGTCAGGATCGGTCCATCCCAGGCCATGAACCGATGCAGGCCGCCCAGGCGTGCAACGCGTTCGCCGCCGGGACGCAGGCTGAGGTGGTAGGTGTTGCCCAGGATGATCTGCGTGCCGGTGGTGCGCAGATCATTCGGCGTGAGGCTTTTCACTGTCGCCTGGGTGCCGACTGGCATGAACTGGGGTGTGTCGATGTCGCCGTGCGGCGTGGTCAGTCGACCCAACCGTGCGCGTCCGGTCCTGGTCGGACGGAAGGTGAATTGGGCACGCGGCGCACGGTCGGTCGGTGATGCGGTGCTCGCCATGGTCCGGAGAGGATAGGCTACGTCTGCTGCGAGGAGGTGTGCTGAGTGCGATTGGCCGATTGGCCCCGGATGCCCTACCTGAACGACGAGCTGCGCGAGTGGGTCTCGCTGCAGCTGAAGACGCTGGGCGTCGACGAGATCGCGATCTACGCTGTCGAGGCGGGTGCCGAGGAGGAGCGGCGGCGGATCCTGGTCGCGACCGAGATCGGGATGCTGGACGGTGTCTACGCCCCGCGCGGGTCGGCCGCCCGTTATTCGCTCAGCGTACGGCTGTACCCGTGGCAGGCGGTGCGCGACGTGGAGCTGCGGGTCGAAACCTACCGCGTCTGGGCGCTCGAGCACCGCACGCGCTGGCATCTGCGTATCGGGCGTCCCGCATTCGAGAGCGCCACAGAGTCCGCAGAGCTCGGTGCGGCGTTGGCCGACTTCGCCAAGGTCAGCGCCGTGATGGCCGAGCCCTCCGGTTGGTCTTCGAGCGACGAAGAGGCCGATGCCGCCGCTGCCCCACCGCGCCCTCGCGTGCTGCCGCCGCCTGACGAGGGCTGAGCGCGAATCAGACCGACATTTGCACCTTCGCTGGGCCGGTTCACGTGATCAGCATCGCGTCGCCGAAGCTGAAGAATCGATACCCGAACTCCAGCGCCGTGCGGTAGGCAGCCAGGAGCGTATCCCGCGCCCCCAAGGGCGTGGCATCGCCCATGCGGGCCTGGACGAAGGCCGTCACCAGCAGCAGCAATGAGCTGCGCGGCAGGTGGAAGTTGGTGATGAGGGCGTCGACGACGGCGAAGCGGTATGGCGGCGTGATGTAAAGGTCGCTCCAGCCCGTTCGCGCGTCGTCGCGGACGGCGGTCTCGAGGACGCGCACGCTCGTGGTGCCGACCGCAACGACGCGCCCACCATCGACGCGGGTCTGCGCGATCGCATGGCGGGTTCTCGCCGGAATCTCGTACCATTCGCGGTGGATGTGGTGCTCGTCGATGAATTCGCCGTCGAGCGGCCGAAAGGTGTCGAGGCCGATGTGCAGGGTCACGCTCTCCCGCCGCACGCCGCCGGCTGCGAGGGAGGCGAGCAGCTTCGGAGTGAAATGCAGGCCGGCAGTCGGCGCGGCGGCCGATCCCGGCGGCTTGGCGTAGACGGTCTGATAGCGCCCGTCGGGAGCCGAGCGGTCGTGGATGTACGGGGGCAACGGCATCTCGCCGGCCGCCGCCATGACGGCCTCGGCGTCATGGTCGAAGTCGACGGCGCGCGTCCCGTCGCCCAGCCGCTCCCCCACCTCGACCCGGTCGCCGCTGCGCAGCGTGAGCATTGCTCCGTCGCGCAGTCGTGCCGAGGGGCGCACGAGGGCTTCCCAGCGGCCGTCGTCGAGGGGTCGCAGCAGCAGCACCTCCGCCGAACCGCCCCCGGGCCGTCGTGCGGCGAGTCGTGCGGGGATCACGCGACTGTCGTTGACGATCAGCAGGTCGCCGGCGCGGAGCTCCTCGGCGAGCTCGCTGAAGACGCGATCGCGCAGCGCGGGCGGCCCAGAAACCGAAGCGGCGCGGTCGAGGACCAGCAGCCGCGAGGCGTCGCGCGGCTCGGCCGGGGTCTGGGCGATCGCATCGGTCGGCAGGTCGTAGGCGAAGTCATCGACGCGCAGGCGAGTCGCATCGGACATGCGCTCATGGTATCGGCCGGATACCAAAGACGCCCGACCGGAGATGCCGGTCGGGCGCATCGGTCTATGGGCTTACTTGACCAGAGTGGTGATCCAGGCCTGTGCGAAGTAGACCAGGAACAGGATCGAGACGAGCCACATCAGTGGGTGGATCTCGCCGAGCTTGCCGCGCACGATCTTGATCAGCACCCAGCTGACGAATCCCGCGCCGATGCCCACGGTGATGTCGTAGGTCAGCGGCATGAGGATCATGGTCAGCAGGGCGGGCAGCCCCTCCTCGACGTCATTCACCGGAATGTCGCGGATGAGGGTGAACATGAGGTAGCCGACCAGCACCAGGGCCGGGGCCGTGGCAACACCGGGGACGATGCCGGCGATCGGTGACAGGAAGACCGCCAGCAGGAACAGGATGCCGGTGACCACCGAGGTCAGGCCGGTCCGCCCGCCTTCGGCGACGCCCGCGGCACTCTCGATATAGGTCGTGTTGGACGACACGCCGCCCAGCCCGCCGGCCACCGCCGCAAGACTGTCGACCATCAGGACACGACCGACCCCGGGCACCGAGCCGTCGGGGCGCGCGAGGCCCGCCTCGGCCGCCACGCCCGTCACCGTGCCCATTGTGTCGAAGAAGTCGGTCAGCATGATCGCGAAGATCGTGAGCAGCGCGACGATCAGCGGCAGCTTTGCCGGGTCGAAGACCTCGGTGAGATTGAACTTGCCGAGCGTCGTGAAGCTTGGCACCACCGAGAAGTCCGTCGGAATCTTGGCCACCCCCAACAGGAGGGCGATGATCGTGGTAGCCACGATGCTGATGATCAGGGCCGCCCGGATCTTCATCACGTACAGGACGATCGTGATCGCAAGGCCGATCAGGAACACGAACTGCGCTGGCTCGGTCGGGAACCGCGCGAAGACTGCCGGCACGCTGCCGAAGCTGGCTTCCTGCCCACCGATGAACCCACCGTTGGCGAAGCCGATGAACAGGATGAACAGACCGATGCCGACGCCGATGGCTCGCTTGAGAGCGAGCGGCACGGCACTCATGATCGCCTCTCGGAGGCCGACGAGCACCAGCACGGTGACCACCAGACCCTCGATGACGATGACACCCATGGCGCCCGCTGGCGAGAGTCCCCTGCCGGTGAGGGTGAACGCCACGATGGCGTTGATGCCGAGACCAGCCGCCAGGGCGAACGGGTAGCGCCCGACAAGACCCATGGCGATGGTCATGATGCCCGCGATCAGCGCGGTGCCCGCCGCCAGCGCTGCGCCGGTGAACGCCGGGTCGGCGTCACCGAAGCCCGCGGTCAGGATCGATGGGTTCACAAAGATGATGTAGGCCATGACCATGAACGTGGTCAGGCCGGCACGGATCTCCGTGCCCACTGTGGTACCCCGCTCGCGAAGTCCGAAGAATCCAGCAATCCCGCCTTCGGGCTCGTCCTCGGAGCTTGGGCCCCCTCGCGCGTCCGTCGTGGTCGCCTCCACTGGTCGGTGCCCTCCGTGACCCCCCAATGCAGGCCCGTCCGACACCGGTGCGGACGGCGCCGCAGGCAGCCTACTCCGGTCCGATGCGCTGCGTGTCGGTTTGGTGCATGGCTCGGATGTGGGCAGCGTGCTTCCTGATCAAATCGTCGGCTGGTGCGCGATTAGACACCTGGCGTGCCCCGCTGGCTGGCTCGCTCGACGCTGAGCTATCCCTCGTCACGGTCGAGCACGCTCAGCCATCCCGCTCGACGCTGGCAGTACGGCCCCAGCCGAGCGCGGCCCTCGTCTAACCGATCACAGGCCCAGCATTTGATCGAATGCACGCTGCGGATGACGCTATGCACGAGGCGTTCAGCGGCGCAGGAGCAGGTTGGCGAAGACGGTGAGGACCACGCTCAGGATGAGCATCGTGGCAATCGGGATGTAGATCCCACCTCGCTCGCCCTCGATGACGATGTCGCCCGGCAGCCGCCCAAATGGCAACCGCACGCCGAGCATCGACAAGCCGCCGACGATGACCAGGACGACCCCGACCACCAGGATGATGCGCCCGATCTCGGGAGGCATAGGCTCACGCGTCGAACAGGCCCGGCTGGACCGATGCGCTCGCCGGCGGCGTCAGGCCCAGGTGTGCCCAGGCACCGGGGGTCAGCTGCCGACCGCGCGCGGTGCGGGACAGCAGGCCGATCTGCATGAGGTACGGCTCGATGACGTCCTCGAGCGTCTCGACCGGCTCAGAGATGGTGGCCGCCATGGTCTGCAGGCCGACGGGCCCACCGGCATGGTGTTGCGCCATCGCGCGCATCAGCTGGCGGTCGAGGGCGTCGAGCCCAAGCGCGTCGATCTCGAGCAGCTCCAGGGCACCGTTGGCGAGCTTGGCCGTTCCGCGGCCGTCGCCGCGCACCTGGGCGAAGTCGCGCACGCGCTTCAG
Organism: Candidatus Limnocylindria bacterium; assembly: GCA_038250515.1. Taxonomy (GTDB): domain Bacteria; phylum Chloroflexota; class Limnocylindria; order QHBO01; family QHBO01; genus JAICUY01. The sequence continues at coordinate 40,700 of JBBSCG010000007.1, read as the reverse complement.
CAGCCGGTTGGCGATGCGCGGCGTGCCGCGGCTCCGTCGCGCGACGATCGTTGCCGCCTCAGGCTCGATCTCGACCCCAAGGATTTCGGCGCTGCGGCGGACAATGTGCTCGAGCTCGGCCTGCGCGTAGTAGTCCAGCCGGTAGGTCACCCCGAAGCGATCGCGCAGCGGCCCGGTGATGCTCCCGACCCGCGTGGTGGCGCCGATCACGGTCAGATGCTCGATCTGCAGTCGCACGCTGCGCGCGCCGGGGCCCTTGCCCAGCACCACGTCGAGCGCGAAGTCCTCCATGGCCGGGTATAGGATCTCTTCGACGGCATGGCTGAGCCGATGCACTTCGTCGATGAACAGCACGTCGCCCTTGCTCAGGCTGGTCAGCACCGCGGCAAGGTCGCCGGCCCGCTCGATGGCCGGGCCCGACGTCGTGCGGATCTGCGCGCCCATCTCGGCTGCCACGATATTGGCCAGCGTCGTCTTGCCCAGTCCCGGCGGCCCGTAGAGCAGGATGTGGTCGACCGGCTCGTCCCGGGCGCGGGCCGCGTCGATCAGGATCGCGAGGTTCTCCTTGACGCGCTCCTGCCCGGCGAACTCGTCGAGCCGTCGCGGCCGCACCGTGGACTCGAGGGTGCGCTCCTCCTCGTCGACCGCGGCGCTGGTGATCCGCTCGATCGTCATCCGCTGGTGCTTCCGTGCGCCGCCAAATCGAACATGTGACCGATTCTACCCGTCCCGCCGCTCGACTCGCGCCGGCCCCAGGTGCGCCAGGTCTGCGGGCGTGTCGATATCGGGCACATGGCTCGAGACTTTCACTCTCGCCACCCAATCGGGATGTGCGGTCAGCACTTCTCGCAGACCGATGTCTCCGCTGAGCGCCTGCACTGCGTCGAAATGACTGCGATCGATGAGGAGCGGCGGTGCCAGGATCCCGTCCGACTCGCTGGCCACGATCGGGCGGTCGCCGCGTGCGGCGAGCAGAGCCCCGATGCTCTCTGGTGTGACGGTCGGCTGATCGCCGAGCAGGATCACAGCGGCGCCGACGTTGAGCGGCATCGCGGCGAGGCCGAGCTGCAGCGAGTGGCTCATGCCACGCTCTGGAAAGGGGTTGCGGATCCAGAGCAGGTCGGTGGCATTCCAATCTGCCGGGCGGCTCAGCCACACCGGCACGACCGCGACGATCGGTGAGAGGTGGGCCTGGTGGGCGGCAGTCAGGACGTGCTCGAGCAGCGTCCGGCCGTCGAGCTGAGCCAGCTGCTTGCGGCCACCGAAGCGTCGCGACTCGCCTGCCGCCAGCACGACGGCCCCGACATCGGTCTCAGCCATGACTTCATATACTGGCCCGATGATCGACGAGGCGCTTGCCGCCCTTCGCAACTGGCACGCCGCTGAGACGCCGGCCGCGCTCGCCACGGTGACCCGCGTGACCGGTTCTGCGCCACGCCAGCCTGGCTCGAAGCTGGCGATCAACGCGGGAGGAGAGGTCGCCGGGTCGGTGAGCGGCGGATGCGTCGAGGGCGATGTCATCGAGCAGGCGCTCCACGTGCTGCGCGACGGAGAGCCGCGCTTGGTCCACTACGGCATCACCGATGAGATGGCCATGAACGTGGGCCTGATGTGCGGTGGCGAGATTGACGTCGTCATCGAGCCGGCCGATGACGCGCTGGTCGAATTCGCGACGGCCGCCGAGCGCGGCGAGGCACTCGAGCGTGCATTGCCGCTGACCGACTTCATCGATCGGGTCGCTCGCCCACCTCGGCTGTGGGTGGTGGGCGCCGGGCACGTCGCCGAGCACCTGGTGGCGATCGCCGCCCGGGCCGGTTTTGCGCCACTGGTCATCGACCCGCGCCGGCTTTTCGCGCTGCAGGACCGATTCGCGGAGGCGGACGTGCGCGTCGTGTGGCCCGACGTCGCCTTCGCCGAGGTGCAGCTCGGTGCATTGGATTACGTCGTCGTGCTGTCGCACGACCCCAAAATCGACCAGCCGGCACTGCTGGCGGCCCTGGGCGGCGCACCGGCTTACGTCGGCGCGATTGGCTCGAAGAAGGCGCAGGCGGATCGTCGTGAACGACTGCTGGCCGCTGGACTGAGCGAGGAGCAGCTGGCGCGGCTGCATGCCCCCATCGGTCTGAACTTGGGAGGCCGCGAGCCGGGCGAGATCGCGGTGGCCATCGTGGCGGAGCTCGTATCGGTCAGACATCAAGCCCGCCTATGATGCGCGCCACTATGGACGCGTACGACAGGCTTCCGAAGGTCGAGCTGCACTGCCACGTCGAGGGGACAGTTCGTCCGTCGACGGTGGTTGAGCTCGCGCGCAAGAACCGCCGCAGGCTCCCGACGGAGGATCCGACCGAGCTGTACCGATACGACTCGCTCAACTCGTTCCTCGACATTTTCTGGCTGGTCCAATCCCTCATCGCCGATCGCGAGGACTGGGCGCGCGTCGCCTACGAGTCCGTGATGGATGCGGCGCCGCACGGCCTCAAGTACCGCGAAATGTTCTTCACGCCGGCGCGTCACCTGGCGGAGGGGCAATCGCTTGCCGACATCGTGGGCGGCCTGACCGAGGGCATTGAGCAGGCGGAGCGCGAAACTGGCGTCCGCTGCCGGCTGATCTGCGATATCGACCGCGCGTTCGGGCCGTCGGCAGGGCTCGACCTGGCTGAGCGGCTGGTTGAGGTGCGGCGCAGCGGGAACGCGGAGGCGGTCATCGGGCTGGGCATGGATTCGACCGAGCGGGGCGTCGATCCGCGTGACTTCGCGCCGGCCTTTGCACTGGCCGGGCGGGCGGGGCTGCATCTGACGTCGCATGCCGGCGAGGACACCGGCGCAGACAACATCGCGGTCGCGCTCGACAGCCTCGGCATCTCGCGGATTGACCACGGGCTGGCGATCATGGACGATCCGGCGCTGGTGGCGCGGGTGGCGGAGGCGCGTATTCCACTGGACGTCTGCCCGAACTCGAACATCCTGATCGCCAACAAGTACGCGTCGCTCTCCGAGCACCCGTTCCGACGCATGCGCCAGGCCGGACTGCTGGCGACGCTGAACACGGACGACCCGGCCCTGACCGATCTCGACCTCGGCAAGGAGTATCGGTCGGTGGCTGCGGCGTTCGGGATGCCGTGGGAGGAGATGTGCGCGGTCGCGCTCGACGGCATCGAGGCGTCCTGGCTCGACGATGGCGAGAAGCGCGCGATGCGGACCGCGTTCCAGGCGGAGATCGCGGCGATCGCGCCGCCGGCATGAGAACATCCGAACCGGATCGTTCAACCCGCACCGCGTGAGCGACCCTGGTCGCTTCGTGTGCGTCGATGGCACTTCAACCGCGACGGCGGCGGTCGCCTGCCTTGATTCCCCGCGGAATCGGACGCGACCCAAATCAAATTGGCCGACGGCGTTTGACGACGAAACCTGCGAAAGCGAATCCCAGAACGCTCGCGCCTGCCAGTGCTGCCGATTCGCGACCGATCCACAGCCAATATGTCGACCGGGGCAGGATCCGCATCGCATCGGTCGACGGCCCGGTAACAACACCTCCCGGCTTCAACGAGCCGTCGGGCAGTAGCTGGACGTAATCGAGGACCATGGCGCCGATTACCCGGGAAGTGTCGGTGCCGGGCCCTATGGGTACGACAACGCTCTCCGTCAGTCGCCACGCATCGATCACGGTAACGAGAATCAATACGACCGCGGCCGCGACAACAACTGACAACAGCAACGCTGGCAGTGAACGCCCGATCAAGGCACTCATCAGCACGGCGACCGAAAGGACAAACACTCCACGCAACACCAGGATTGGGCCGCGCTGCTCATACCGTTGGAACCCAGGATCCTCCCATGCGGCGCGCACATGGGTCAGGACTTCTCCTCCCACAGCCAAGACGATCAGAAGCGTGAGCATGAGTAAGGCAATCGGCAATGTTCGGCTCGCGAACCACCGGATACGATTGAGCGAGAGCGCCCACACTGTCTGAGAGGTACCAAGCTCTATCTCCCGAGCAACGATAGGAACGCCCAGGAACACCGCAATAGCCAAGGGCGCGCCGAAGTTGATCCAGAGAAGGTTCTCGGCGAGTTGATCCCAGGGATTGAGGGCTGCGAGTGCCGTAGGACATTCAGAGCCGCCGACAGCACTGTTTCCAAAGCAGCCTGGATGCGCCTGCAGCAGACTGTTCATCTGCCATACGTCGAACGTGGCGGCCCCCACCCAGAGCACGGTGAGGAGGGCGAGCGCGACAGTTTCGAAACGTTGGAGCTTGAACGCTAACGCGGCCCATCCCATTACCGATCCCTCGAACCCTGAATCCTGCCGACCTGCGCGGAGGACAGATAGCCAAGTACGATGTCCTCCAGGGATGCGCGCTGCTCTCCGTCGCGGATGGGGGACTCCGATGAGTGCACAAGTGCCAAGTCGACGCCAGCGGAATTCCGATAGCGCCCGATGGCGCTGTCGACTTCCGGCGAGGACGTTACCAAATGATTCGTAAGGGCTTCGCCGACCGAAGCACTTAGAAGTACGCAACCTTGTCCAAGCACGACAATGTGATCCGCTACGCCCTCAAGCTCGAGTACGGCATGAGACGAAACAAGTGCCGTTGCATCTGCATCGCGCACGAGTTTTTCAAGCGCAGCGACGAATTCGCGGCGAGCGAGAGGATCCAGACTCGCCAGCGGCTCGTCCAGCAAGAGTATGTCGGCTCCACATGACAGGGCGATCGACAGCAGTACCTGGGCCTGCTGCCCGCCCGATAGCGCCGTAGCCATCGCCATCGGTGCGATTCCGAGCATGGACAGCCGTGCCGCCGCGGCGTCGCGATCAAATAGAGGTCGTAGTTTTTCTGCGAGAGACAGGTGATCGCTGACAGAAAGACCCGGATACAAGCCCGGTCGCTGTGGAACATAGCCCAAGTGGCTAAGGACCTCAGCCAGCGAGCGTTTGGGATCAAGGCCGGCAACAAGCACCTGCCCTTCAGTCGGGCGCTCGAAGCCTAGCCATGTTCGAATCAGCGTGGACTTCCCGGCCCCGTTGGGCCCTACGAGGATGCACGTCGCGCCAGTTGGAATTCCTAGGTCCACGTCACGCAGCGCCCAAGCGCGTCCGAACCGCTTGCTGAGGCCTAGCGTTTCAAGAGCCGCCGCCAGCATCCCCTCCAATCTACGATTAACACGGTGCAGTGTTGCTAATAAGTCGTGACTCGACCCGAGTCGCTCTCACAAAGCAGACGTTTAGGCAAAGCTACTGGGTCGGAGGGGTAGCCCCGACTCTGCCTAAGAGGATCATATATCGCTCTCGACACGTCCATGCCGTGTTGGGCGCATTGCTTCCGACGAGCCGATCGAACAAGGCGGCATCGCTCAAACCGGTCGGCACATCAGGCACGCCCGCTCGGTCAAGGCATTGGACTAAATCGTCGTCCAAGTCGTCCCGTTCCGTCGCGGGAAGCGCCTGTTGGGCGAGGAAGACGCTCTCTACGGCTTCAGCATTACTGCGCCAGCATTCGTCCCAGACAGCTCCGATCTCGGTAGCGTTAGCCGTGTCGCTACTCAGTGCGAACTCCAGACGGATACCATCAGGGTTAGGCTGCAGCGGAGTGGCCCGCATGCCGTGATCAACCACGCACTCCCGGACGGCCTCGAGGGCCATGCGGTACTCATCCACAGAAACGACGTGATCTTTGAGCAGTCTTGCCTGCGCCCCCGTCGTTGACACGAGCCACTCTTCCGCCAATCGCTGGGCGCGGTCGTTCGTTACTGGGTCCCTCTCACCACATGAGGCCAAGAGTACGACAGCCACTCCAAGGAGTGCCGCAAGCGGTCTGCGACCGGCCGAGTATCTCAGGGGGTATCGGTTAGCACGAGAGCGAGACCTGACCACTATTGACCCAACCGGTATTGCCGCCATTCGAATCCGTCCCGTAGGCCCTGTCATACCAATCGTCGGTGCCGTGCCCGTCGCAGTTGTAAGTCATGGTCACGTTTAGTTCGTAGGAGATCCGTGCATAGACCGTCCTGTCGACGCGCGTATAGACGAAGGGTCCGTAATTCTCATTCAGCTGTCCGCGGATCGAGTTCGAGAGTGGATTTGTCCCGGGACAGTCGATCGATGATCGTCCACGGGCGTAAACCCCATCCGTCGTCGGCAAGTACGCTCGCGCGACACAAGGACTGGCGGCATGGGTGACCTCGGTTGCGGCAAACACCGCCGTGAACGCGAGCATCATGGCGAGGAGGAGCCGCGCTGCTTGATGGATGGACGTGCGCTGAACATTGGCCTGCATCTCTGATCCTCCTGCTCTCCGCGGGCCGGGTCTAGCCGGACCTAACCGGAGTTGCCTTCAACGCCTCCTCAGGGTGCGGTCCGACCGGGAGACGCAGAGGGACGCCGGACCGCGAGGCCGTCGGATTTGCGGCATGGAACTTTGCGATCCGCGCTGCTTGAGGGTGCATGTCTACGCTAGCTTGGCGACAGATCCTTGTGTGTGATCCTTTGGAGTAGTCCCCTATCGGACCTTCGGTCGGACCTCCGAAGGCGAGTGCACCTGGCACTTGGGGCTACCTGCAGCCAGAGGAAGCGAGTTCCTACCGAAAGCGGCCTTTTCCACGGTCGCACCCATGCAGAAGCGAGGACGGAGTAGTCGGCGTATGTCACGCTCGGTTGGGCCACGGCACCGCCGGTGCCGGCCGGCTCACAGCTTTGGGAGTCAGTTCTTAGTCCTCCCCGAGGGCGACTGTCAAGCGGTTCTGTGCGGTGCCAACGGTCGCCCGATCGTCCAGAGCAAGGATCGAGCCTTCTGCCACCAAGGCAGCCGTTCGCTGTCGCTTGTCGACACCCGGTGTATGACTCGAGGACCCCTCTCGAGTCGGGCTGGTGGTGCGGAGGGCTTGCTCGGAACCTCGCAGAGGCGCGGGCACGCTGCCCCGACTCACACTTCACGTGTGCAAACCTGGGTGCTGCCCCGACCGCTTACGGGGTGGTTATCGCGGCTGACGCACGATCGAGACGATGGTCCCCGACGGTCGTCGTTGCGCTCATCCGCCAAGAGAACCGCGTGCTCCTCGTCGAAGGGCGCGGACCGGACGACCCTCAGCCCGGATGGATGCTTCCCGGGGGCAAGGTCGAGGCAGGCGAAGACCTCCTCATTGCGCTCGATCGCGAGCTCGCCGAGGAGACGGGGCTCAACCTGCGTGGTCGGCCGCAGATCGCCTTCGAGGTAGAGGTCGAGTACGCCACGGACGTGACGAGAGGCGTTCACCGCGCCATCACCTACAGCTGCGAAGCCGTCGGTGAGCTGCAATGCGAGCCGCTGCGTCGCTTCCTTTCCGGTGCTGCCGCTCCCGGCACGGCGTACCGCTACCGCGTATCGGACATGCGCGGTACGCCTGACTCGCGACAGGCTCGAGGTGGTCGGGCCGGACCATGCACGATCGAATCCCCACCTGGCGTAGCATCCCGCCGTGACCGATGCGCCCGAGCTACAGCTGCCTGACCGTCCACCCTTCGCCATTCGCGCCCGCCTGCTCACGCCGTTGATGGCCGGCGGTATCCGCTTCGAGCGCGATGCGGTACTGTGCGTCGACGAGGCCGGCCGAATCAGCCAGATCGGCGGCGAGACCGAGGCTGCCATCGACCTGCGGCCGATGCTCCTTCTGCCCGGGATGGTTGACCTGCACGCGCACCTGCCGCAGCTGCCGAACGCCGGCCTGGGCGCCGGTCTCGATCTGCTGACCTGGCTCGAGCGCTACATCTTTCCGCTTGAACGGAACTTCGACGCCGACGCTGCTCGGCACCTCGCGCCACTGGCATTCCGGGCGTTCGCTAGTGCCGGTACAACCACCGTCGTCCTGTACGGCGCGGTCTTCGAGCCGAGCCTCGACGCGGCATTCGCGGCGGCCGCAGAGCACGGCATTCGCGCGGTGATCGGCAAGGTGATGATGGACCGCCTGCGCTACGACGCCACGCTGCTGGATGCAGAGGTGCTCGAGACCAGCCTGCAGCAGAGCGCAAACCTGATCGAGCGCTGGCACTGCCGAGACAACGGCCGGCTGCGCTACGCGGTCACGCCGCGCTTCGCGGTCAGCTGCTCCGCAGACATGCTGCGGGAGTCGGCGGCGCTGGCAGCGTCGACCGGCACGTACTGGCAGACGCACCTGGCGGAGGATCACCGCGAGATTGCCGAAGTGCGCCATCTCTTCCCTGGCGCGCTCGACTACACCGATGTCTACGAGCGCGCCGGCGGTCTCGGCCGCAACGCGATCTTGGCGCACGCCGTCCACCTCTCCGACCGCGAGATCACGCGTCTGGTCAAGACCGGCAGCAACGTCGCCCACTGTCCTGCCTCGAACCTGTTCCTGGCCAGCGGCGCCATGCCGCTGAGCCGCTACCTTGAGGCCGGCGTGAGCGTCGGGATGGGATCCGATATCGCGGGCGGCCCGGATCTGTCGATCTTCGGCGCGATGCGCGCCGGCGCCTATACCCAGAATGGCCGTCGCGCCATGCTCGGAGACCGGCAGCCGCCGCTCGGGCCGCTCGATTGGCTGCGCATGGGCACGCTCGACGGCGCCCGGGCGCTGGGCCAGGAGGCCGAGATCGGGTCGCTCGAACCGGGCAAGGAGGCCGACTTCATCTTGGTCGATCCCGACCGCACGGCGCCACTCCCCGAGGCGGGCGTGGATGAGCCGGACGAGCTGATGAGCCGGCTCATCTTCCGCTCGCATCCCGACATGGTGCGCGGCGCCTGGGTCCGCGGCCGACGGCTGCCTAACGCATGACCGAGATCCTCATCGAGAACGGCACAATCGTCGATGGCAGCGGCGAGCCCGGCCGGCCCGGCACCATCGCGGTCGAGAACGGGCGCCTGCGGCTGCTTTCGGTCGACGAAGCGCCACCGCTCGCCGAGCGCAAGATCGACGCAACCGGCATGGTCGTGGCGCCTGGATTCATCGACCTGCATTCGCATTCGGGGTTGCACATCCTCGCCGAGCCGCGCCACGAGCCGAAGGTGCGCCAGGGCGTGACCACCGAGGTCATCGGCGTTGACGGCCTGTCGTACGCACCACTTGCAGCGGACGACCTGCGGCAGCTGGTCGAGATGAACGCCGGCCTCGACGGCCGTCCGGACGTTGCGTACGACTGGGACAGCGTCGCTTCCTACCTGGGACGGCTCGATCGGGCGACATCGGTCAATCTGGCGATGGTGGTTGGCAACAGCGCGCTGCGCATCGGCGCTATCGGTTGGGAAGATAGACCGGCCGACCACAAAGCGTTGGCCAACATGCGGGCGGCGCTGCGGGAGGCGATGCAGGAAGGCGCGTTCGGACTCTCGAGCGGGCTCGACTATCCGCCGGGCGCCTACGCGACGACGGATGAGCTGGCGGCGCTGACGAACGAGGTGGCGCGCCACGGCGGCTTCTACCACACGCACGTCCGCTATCCGCTCGGCGACCGCTACCTCGACCCGTTTCGCGAGGCGATCGAAATCGGGCAGCGTGGCGAAGGACCGGTGCACCTCACCCACTTCTACCATCGGCAGACACAGGCGCGCGGTCCAGGACCGATGCTGGCGCTGGTCGAAGACGCCCGGGCGGCCGGCCAGGACGTCACGTTTGATACCTACCCGTACGAGTGGGCATCCACGCGGCTGCTGATCCAGTTGCCCATCTGGGTCCAGTCCGGCGGACCGGCTGCGCTGCATGACCGGTTGGCGGAGAGGTCGGTGCGGGATCGGCTGCGCGCGGAGATGGGACCGGCCTACACCTCGGCCGCTGGTTGGGCCGACGTGCGCCTGGGCGCCTTCGTGACCGATGCCAACGCGCCCTTCGAGGGCCTGACGCTCGCCGACGTGATGAATGAGCGCGACGTGGACGCGGTGGATGCCATCTGCGACCTGCTGCTCAGCGAGGATCTGCGCGTCAACCAGGTCACCTCGGGGCCGTGGGCCGAGACGCTCCCCCATTTCGTGCGCCATCCGGTCGGGATGTTCGGCACCGATTCGACGTTCGTCGGCGACAAGCCCTCACCGCGGACGTACGGCTCGTTCCCCCGCGTGCTCGGCGAGTTCGTGCGCGAGCAGCGGCTGATGAGCCTCGAAGAGGCTGTGCGCAAGATGACCTCGGCACCCGCGGCGCGGCTGGGACTCACCGATCGCGGCCTGCTGCGCGACGGCCTGGCCGCCGACATCGTCGTCTTCGATCCGCAACGCGTGCGGTCGATGGCGACCTACGACGAGCCGCGGCAGTTTCCCGAAGGGATCGAGCACGTGCTGGTCAACGGAGAGCTGGTCGTGGATGGCGGCATACACACCGGCGCCTTTCCGGGTCGAGCGCTGCGCCACGGACGGTAGGATTGATCCCATGGAGCCTCTTGAGCGATGACCCAGACAGCGCCGCCGCCCACGCCCGTCGTCGTCCCGCCAAGCGCCACTGTGCCGGGACGCGCCGTGCCGACGTCGCCGCCCCGCCGTGAGGGGCCTGCCAAGCTCACCGGCCAGGCCAAGTACGCCGACGACCTCGTCTTCCCCGGAGCCTGGTACGGCGCCACCATTCGCTCCACCGAGCCGCACGCCCGGCTCCTCGGCATCGACCTCGATGACGCGTTCGACTGGAAGCGAGTCGTTGTCGTCATCGCCGAGGATATCCCCGGCGAGAACGTGGTCAGTTTGATCGACGACGACCAGCCGGCGCTCGTCGCCATCGGTGGCGAGATCCGGCACCAGGCGGAGCCGCTCGCGCTGCTGGCGGCACCCGACCCCGCGACGCTGCGCGAAGCGCGGCGCCACATCAGCGTCCGAAGCGAGCCACTGCCCGCCGTGTTCGATCCGCTCGAGGCAACCCAGGAGTTCGCGCATTTCTCGGTCGGCCGCGGCGACGCAGAGGCCGGCTTTGCTCAGGCTGACGTGGTGATCACTGGCGAGTATCGGGTCGGCCACCAGGAGCAGCTCTACATCGAGAACCAGGCCATGATCGGCGTGCCGCGCGACGACGGCGGGATCACCGTCCACGGTTCGCTGCAATGTCCGTATTACATCCACAAGGCGCTCAAGCGCGCCCTTTCGCTGACCGATGCGCAGGCGGTCGTCGTCCAGTGCGAGACCGGCGGCGGCTTCGGCGGCAAGGAGGAGTACCCCTCCATGATCGCGGTGCATGCGGCGCTGCTGGCCCGCAAGTGCGGCAAGCCGGTGCGCATGATCTACGACCGCCACGAGGATCTCAGCGCCACCACCAAGCGCCACCCGGCGATCATGCGGCATCGCACCGGCGTGACGCGCGACGGCCAACTGGTGGCCCAGGAGATCGAGGTGATCATGGACGGCGGCGCGTACTGCACGCTGACGCCGGTGGTGCTCTCCCGCGGCGTGCTGCATGCGGCGGGGCCGTATCGCTGCGACAACGTCCGCATCACCGGACGCGCCATGGCCACCAACACGCCGCCCAACGGTGCGTTCCGCGGCTTCGGCGCGCCGCAGACCGAGTTCGCCGCCGAGATGCAGGTCAATCGCATCGCGGAGGCGCTTGACATATCGCCGCTCGAGCTGCGCCGCCGCTGGGTCTACCGCGAGGGCGACGTGACGCCGACCGGACAGGTGCTTCGCGAGAGTGTGGGCGGCATCGACGTGCTTGAGGCGGCAGCGGCCGATGTCGGCTTCGAGCAGGCGCTGAGTCGGCCGCGCCCGAACGACGGACGCGTGGCGTCGGGCATCGGTCTGGCGCTGGCCTGGCACGGCGCCGGCTTCACCGGCTCCGGCGAGGTGCACCTGGCATCGGTCGCGTCATTGGAGCTGACCGATGACGGCCGCATCCGCATCCTGACCGCCTCGACCGAGATGGGCCAGGGCACCAAAACGATCTTTCCGCAGCTGGTGGCCGACGCGCTGGGTGTCGAGTACGACGAGGTCGACATCGCGCCGCAGGACACTTCGTTCGTGCCTGATTCGGGGCCCACGGTCGCCTCGCGCACAGCGATGGTGGTCGGCGGCCTGCTGATTCGCGCCGCTCAGCGGCTTCGTTCGCAGGTCGAGGAGCGCACTGGCCGTCCGTTCGCCTCGTCCTACCGCGAGGTCGGAGCAATGCGCGTCGACGAGCGCTTCGAGCCGTACCCCGGCGTCGCCTTCGATGACGAGACCTACACCGGCGACGCGTATCCGGCCTACGGCTGGGCGTGCGCCGTGGTGCAGGTCGACGTCGATCTTGACACCGGTGAGGTCGCGGTGCGGGATTGCGTCTCGGCGGACGACGTGGGCCGGGTCATCCACCCGATCCTGGCCGAGGGGCAGGTGGAGGGCGGCACGCTGCAGGCGATCGGCTACGCCACGATCGAGGAGATCAAGCTGCGCGACGGTCGCTACCTCAACGATCGCCTGGCGACGTATCTCATTCCCACCGCGCTCGATGCGCCGCGCATCCGCTCGATCCTGGTCGAGAAGCCGTTCAGCGGCTCGCCACACGGCGCCAAGGGCGTCGGTGAGCTGCCGATGGACGTTGCGGCGCCAGCGGTGGTCGCCGCGATCCACGATGCGACCGGCGTCTGGATCCACGATCTGCCGGCCACTCCGGAGCGCATCCTTGCCGCGCTCGCCGGCACGCAGCCCCCGCCGCCGCCCGGCATCAGCGCGGGTCCCGACGGTGGGTCAGTCGCCAACCGCGCGCTGCCAACGGAGGGAAGTGACCCTGCGCCGGACGCGCGTACCGATCCGCAGCCGTTTCGCGCGCCGACGGACCCGGACGAAGACTGGAAGCACCGGCGATGAGCATCCGGCTGCGCGTCAACGGCGATGCTGTCGAGCTCGAGGTGCCGGGCATGCGACGACTGCTCGACGTCCTGCGCGAGGATCTCGGGCTGACTGGCACCAAGGAGGGCTGCGGCGAGGGCGAGTGCGGCGCGTGCAGCGTCCTGCTCGATGGCGCGGTGGTCGACTCCTGCCTGGTGCCGGTCTGCCAGGTGGCCGGATCGGACGTCCTGACGGTTGAGGGACTGGCGCACGAGGATCGGCTCAATGTGCTGCAGGCTGCCTTCCTTGAGACCGGCGGCGCGCAATGCGGCATCTGTACGCCGGGCATGCTGATGGCGGGCGAGGCGTTCCTGGCGTCGGGTGCCAGGCCAACCGACGAGGGCATCCGCGAGGCGATCGCCGGCAACCTGTGCCGCTGCACGGGCTACACCAAGATCATCGACGCCATCGCTCTCGCCGCCCAGCGTCTCGAGGCCTGAATCTCATGCCCGTCGAGCCGCCGGTCGAGTCGCCATCATCGCTGACCGATGCGTACCGGCTGCTTGCCGGCGGCTTACTGCGGCCGATCGCCGGTGGCACCGATCTGCTGGTCCAGATCACCGGTGAGCTGGGTGAGCCACCACGCCGCGTCCTCGACCTGTGGCATATCGACGAGCTGCGCGGCATCGCGGTCGACGGCTCCGAGCTCGTGCTGGGTGCCCTGACGACGTACACCGACATCCGCCGTTCTCCGCTCGTGGCCGAGTTCCTTCCGGAGCTGTCGGACGCCGCCGCCACGATCGGCGCGGCGCAGATCCAGAATCGCGGCACGCTGGGCGGCAACGTCGCGAATGCCTCACCCGCTGGCGACACCTTGCCGTTGCTGCTGGCAACCGACGCGCAGATCGTCCTCGGCAGTGCACGCGGCGAACGCAGCGTTCCGGCGCACGACTTCTGGACCGGCTACCGGCGCACCGCCATGGTGCCCACTGAGCTCGTCGTGCGCATACGAATCCCGCTCCTCAACGATCGCCAGGTTCGCTTCCGGAAGATCGGGACACGGCGCGCGCAGTCCATCAGCAAAGTCGTCATGGTCCTCGGTTGGCAGCCTGCCGCCGACGGGACGTGGCAGGGCGTGCGCTTGGCGCTCGGCTCCGTGGCCGAGCGGCCGATTCGCGCCTGGGAGACGGAGCGGATCCTCGAGGGCGCCGCTCCGACGGAGCAGACGGCGGATCGCGCCGTGGCGACCCTCGCTGGCGAGATCGTCCCCATCGATGACGTCCGCTCCACCGCGGCCTACCGTCGCGCGGTTGCCACACGGGTGCTGCATCGGCTCATTCGGCTCGAGGGAGGCTGGTGAGCGACAAGCCTGTCACGCTCATCGCCGACTGCGCCGCCGGCCGCTGGGTGAAGCCATTTGCCTCCCGCGACGCGCGCGACCGGCGGTCGTAGGATTCGCCACACCCGGCATTGCAGCGAACCAGCTGCGCCAGGGTCACGTCCGATGGACTGTCAGTCACCCGAATGGTCGACGATTGGACGGATCTCGACCGCCACGCCGGGGAACTGCAACGAAGGCCAAGTGCGAGCCATCGCCACCGCGGCGTCGAGATCGGGCACGTCAATGATCGAGAATCCGCCGATGCTCTCCTTCGCCTCGGAGAAGGGCACGTCGACCACGACCGGCTCAGCACTGGGCTCGTTGGACGCCTTGACGGTGGTGGCTGTCGATGCCGGCTGGAGCTCGGCGCCGCCATCGGCGAACTCGCTGTCGTGCTCGTCGAACCAGCCGAAGATCTGCTGGTAGACCGCCTCTTGCCGCTCGACCGGCACTGCCTCGTCGAGATCGGGCCGGCTGGTGAACATGATCACGTACTTCATCTGTCTTCTCCTTCAGGGGATGTTGATTCTGACAACCCGATAATGTTCGAACCACGCCGATTTCGACAGCTTGCAGGCAATGAGCTGCGGGCAACGCGCTAGGCTGTGGCGCATGGCGAAACCAAGCCCTGACCTCGCAGTTGCGCACTCGGCGAATCCGCGTTCCAATGAGGTCCTGACGCCGGAGGCGCTGGCCTTCGTGGCCGATCTGCATCGGTCATTCAATCCGCGCAGGCTGGAGCTGCTGGAAGCACGCACAGACCGCCAGGCAAGGCTGGACGCCGGCGAGCTAGCGGACTTTCTGTCGGACACCGCGGACGTTCGGTCATCGACCTGGGCTGTTGCACAGACCCCCACTGACCTGGACGACCGTCGCGTGGAGATCACCGGCCCCGCTGAGGCCAAGATGATGATCAACGCCCTGAACTCCGGGGCGAAGATGTTCATGGCCGACCTCGAGGATTCCCTCTCCCCCACCTGGGGCAATGTCGTCGATGGTCAGATCGCCCTGCGCGATGCGACTCGGCGGCGCCTGACCTTCACCAACCCCGAAGGCAAGGAATACCGGCTCAACGAAGAGATCGCCACGCTGTTGGTTCGTCCGCGCGGCTGGCACCTTGACGAGGCGCACCTCACGGTCGATGGCTCCCCCATCTCGGCCAGCCTGTTCGACTTCGGGCTCTACTTCTTCCACAACGCCGCCGAGATGCTAACGCGTGGCAGCGGCCCGTACTTCTACCTGCCGAAGCTCGAGTCTCATCTCGAGGCCCGGCTCTGGAACGACGTCTTCGTTGCCGCTCAGGACATGATCGGCATTCCGCAGGGCAGCATTCGGGCGACGGTGCTGATCGAGACGATCCTGGCGGCCTTCGAGATGGACGAGATCCTGTACGAGCTGCGGGACCACGCATCGGGCCTCAACGCCGGTCGATGGGACTACATCTTCAGCCTCATCAAGAAATTCCACGGCCGTTCGGAGTTTGCGCTGCCGGATCGTGCGCAGGTGACCATGGCCGTGCCGTTCATGCGCGCGTACACCCAGCTGCTGGTGCGGACCTGCCATCGGCGCGGCGCGCACGCGATCGGAGGCATGAGTGCCTTCATTCCGAACCGACGCGAGCCGGAGGTGACCGCCAACGCTCTCGAGCAGGTGCGCGCCGACAAGGAGCGCGAGTCGGGCGACGGCTTCGACGGCACCTGGGTGGCCCACCCCGACCTGGTGTCCGTCGCCGGCGCCGTGTTCGACGGTGTGCTCGGCGATCGTCCGAACCAGAAGGACCGAATGCGGTCCGATGTGGTGGTCACCGTGCCGGACCTGCTATCGGTGGTGATTGATGGTGGTGCCGTGACCGAGGGCGGCGTCCGGGCCAACATATCGGTTGCGCTGCAGTACCTTGCGGCGTGGTTGGCCGGAGATGGCGCCGCGGCGATCAACAACCTCATGGAGGACGCGGCGACCGCCGAGATATCTCGTTCACAGCTGTGGCAGTGGCTGCATCATGCGGTCGAGCTTTCGGACGGCAGGCCGATGTCGGCCGAGCTCTATTCCGCAATCCGCGGCGAGGAGCTTGCCCGGCTGCAGTCGGGTGGTCCGTCCTCGCGCCTGACCGATGCCTCCCGGATCTTGGACTCGCTCGTCCTCAGCGACGCGTTCGAGCCGTTTCTGACGCTGCTCGCGTATCCATTGCTGGAGTAACCGCGCAGTATCGGCCTCTTCAGCCTGCTATCGCAGTGCTCCCCGCGCTCACGCGACGGGCCGTCTTGCCCTGAGCCGACCGCCTTCTTGATCAAATGCTCGGTCTGTGAGTGCTTAGATAGGTCGTTCGGCATCCAATCTCGTCCTTTCTGATCAAATGCTCGGTCTGTGAGTGCTTAGCAGGTCGATGGGCCGTATTTCACGCGTGCCGGGTGGCGGCTCGAGTGATACGCACACGCCTTGGCAAGCTGCCATTCGTCTTACCGTTCATCAGATCGGTATTTGATAGGAAAGATAATGCGTTGAGCTCGTCCTCAGGATGCCGGAGCCAGGCGTGCATCCGACGGCCATCGCCAGGGAATGCATGACGCAGGACGCCGGAGTGCGTCGCCAGCCGCCGGCGATTCGACGCCGACTCGCGGATCAGAATCCAGCAGCTCACTTTACGAACGCTCCAGCCGCGCTCGAGCGCAATCCGTCGCCCGAGGCGCCGTCGCCGATCCATAACGCCGATCAGTTCCTGGACATCCACGAGCTCGGTCTTCAGCTCGATGATCAGGAGCATGCCGGTGGAGGGGTGAAACGCGAGTATGTCGATGACGCCCCGTTCTCCGTAGATGGCGAACGAGACCTCGGGCGACCATGCCCACTGTGGTAGGGCGTCGAACATGCTGGCGATGCGCTCGTGCATCGCGGCGTGGCCGGTATTGAGCATTCGGTCCAAATCGCCACCGCGCCAGCCTGCCCGGACATCCATCCTGATCTCGAGCGCAACGGCGACCTGGAGGAGCGTCGCCAAGACGAGCCGCGCTCCCTGGCTGTGTTCGATCCTGCGAATTGTGGCGACCGAGACGCGGGCAACGCGCGCCAGATCCTGCTGGCGCCAGCCTCGGCGGATGCGCACCGCGCGAAAGATTCGACCGATCCGCACGCCGTCCATCAGGCCGCAAATGATGCTGACAGCCGCTTACTGCCCGCTTATCGAGGGCTTACTCGCGTGCGGCTCTCGGCAGAACGACCTAGCGGGCCCCCGTCAGGCGTCGGGCTGCGTTACGTCACTCAGGTCGGCCCTGCCCCACCCACTCGGCGATCCTGGCATCGTTGAAGCGCACGATGTGAAAGGCCGGGATTGAGACCGGTCGTCCGCTCAGCGCAATGTCGAGCAGCGGACCCGTGTGTGTGCCGCGCTAGATCACTCGGCCCGCCACGAGGTCACCCTCTGCCAGCACCTGCTCGACGCTGACGCTGATGTCGGGAAGCGCGGTGTGCATCGCAGTCATGAATTCACGGAAGCCGGCGAAGCCAGGCGACTGGTCCGGGATCGGATTGTGGTCGAGGATGTCGGGGTCCAGGTACTCGGCGAGCGCATCGGCATCGTCGTGCGCGATGGTTTACAGCGCTGCTCGGTAGATCTTTTTCCGATGATGGCGTGCATCAGGCCATCATCCGCTCCATGAAGCGGCCTCGGCGCTCGCCGACCGGTTCGCCGCGGAGCAGCACGTTGCGCACCTCGCCGGAGACTTCCATCCCCTCGTACGGCGTGTAGTCGCTGGTGTGATGCAGATCGGCCTGCCGGATGGCTCGAGCAGCCGATGGGTCGAACAGCACCAGGTCGGCGTCACGCCCGACCTCGAGCATACCCTTCGCCGGCAGCCCGAACAGCCGCGCCGGCGCGGCGGACAGCACTTCGACCATCCGTTCGAGCGACAGGCAGCCACGGGCGACACCCTCCGAGTACACCACCGACAGCAGCGTCTCGATCCCGGGTCCGCCGTTGCTGATCTGCGGAAACGGGGGCGCCGGTAGACGTTTCTCGACCGTCAACCGATCCGGCACGTGGTCCGAGGCGACCGTGTCCAATGTCCCGTCGCGAAGTCCCTGCCACAGCGCGTCGACATCGGCCTGTGAGCGAAGCGGAGGCGAGATCACGCGCTTGATGACCTCCGCTTCATCGGGCTCGTCGTACAGGTCCGATGTGAAGGTCAGGTACTGCGGGCAGGTCTCCGCATAGACCGGCTCACCGCGGGCCTTCGCCTCGGCGACGGCATGCAATGCTCCCTCACAGGAGAGGTGGACGATGTACAGCGGAGCCTCGGTACGGCGCGCCATCTCGATCGCTTTGCGCGTCGCGGCGGTCTCGGCGGCCGGTGGCCGGCACAGTGCGTGGTGACGGCAACCGACCTCTCCGGCTGCGAGCGCCCGCTCGATCAACGGGTCGATGACCGATGGGTCTTCGCAATGGACCTGCAGCAGGCCGCCATGACGGGTCGCCACCTGCATGGCGCGCAGCAGTTGCTCATCCGGCAGGCGGAAGTCGTAAACCATGAAGGCCTTGAAGGTCGGCACGCCGGCTTCGATCAGCGCCGGCAGCTCGGCGATTGGATCGTCCTGCTGCCCGGTGATCACCGCCGACAGCCCGAAATCGACCGCCGACTCCCCCGCCGTTCGCTCGCGAAACTCGTCAAGGCCCCGCAACAGTGACCGCTGCGCGGACTCAGAAATGCCGGTGCCCGGGTTGTTGAAGGTCAGAAAGGTCGTCGTGCCGCCGTGCGCCGCCGCCAGCGTGTCGCGGAAGAATCGGTCCGGCTCGTCAGGCGATGGCAGCCGCACGTGCGTGTGAACGTCGACGACGCCCGGAAGCACCAGCAGACCGGTCGCGTCAATGACCTCGCTGGCAGACGATGCGAGCCCTGAACCGATCGCGCTGACGCGGCCACCGTCGACCGCAACATCGGCAACCGATGCGCCGTCGCCAGTGACGACCGTCCCGCCAGAGACAACGAGGTCAGGCACGCCTGGGTTTCAGGCAGTCTCGGATGGCTCGTGGGCGCGGACCCGCTCTGCCAGGGCGTCCAGGACGCAGACCCGCACCGACGGAAACTCGGTTATCAGCTCGTGGAATGGCGCTCGACCGATCACCAGCAGGCGCGCGTTGCCCTCAGCGCGGGCCGTCGCGGTTCGCGGCTGCCCGTCGATCAGCGCGATCTCGCCGAGGAAGTCACCCGGATTCATCGTCGCAACCCGGCCGCCGTCCTTCTCGATGGCGACCTGCCCGTCAAGGACGATGAAGAATTCGCCTCCGCTCGCTCCCTGGCGGGTCAGGATCTGACCGTCGGGCACGTCGAGCTCATCGGCCAGCATGCTCAGCCGCTCCGTCTCGCGACGGCCGAGATGCGCGAACAAGGGAACCTGCCTGAGCTTCTCGAGCTTCTCGTCTCGGACCACCGCTACCTCGGTATCTCTCCCCTGCCGCGTGAGCATACTTCCCCGCCGCAGCGCCCGACGGGTGTCGCTGGCGCGCCTACCGCTCCACGCCCGGCGGCGTTCCTCCCCCGTCGGGATGGTCGATGTACGGCTGTGGCGTGTCCCAGCTGCTTTCGGAGGAGCGGCCGTAGAGCTCGCCGCGATTCACGTCGAAGTGCTCGGCTGCATCGTGATGCGACCGTTGACGTGTACGGTCGAGCCGCTCGCCAAGCATCACGGACGCCAGGAGGGCGAGCACGATCAGGACTAGCCCCGCGAGTAGCGATACCACCTGGAACGCCATCAGCAGGATGATGATCGCGGTGACGGCGATGATGAGCCAGACCGTGAGCCAACCCTCGCTACGGGATTCGTGCGGGCAGCATGGCGTCCCGCGGCCCTCGTGTCTACGCCTCGCTGATCTCGATCTCCTGGGCGCCGTCCCACAGGCAGCGGCGGCCGACCTCGCGCAGGCGGTCCTGCCAACCCTCGTCGGGCACGAGCGTGGCGAAGTGGTTCCCCGCCAGCTGTCCGACCTTTGACGAGAAGGCGCAGGCGCCGTACGGGAAGAGGATCTCGCACTCGGAGAGTTCGCCGGTGTAGATCAGCAGCGCTCCGGGCGCGGGGTGTGATGTCGCGTTTTCGAAGCCGACATCCGGACGCCGGTCGCCGAACGGGACCCAGGTCGACTCGCCACTCCACCGGCAGTGGATCAGCTGCGAGCGCAGCGGCAGCCAGGCACCCAGCGCGGCGACGGTCTGCGGTGCATCGGCCTCCCAGTTGGCGCTGAAGTCGACGTCGCCGACGCGAATGTGCAGGTCAGCCATGGGCCGAGGATAGCTGCTGCCGTGCCACGAGGCCGCAGCCGATGACATTTGTGTGCGTACGGGAGCCCTACGGAAGTGAGCTTGTCAACCGATGCCACTTGGCGTGCTTTACCGGTGACATCTGCTTCAATCGGCGCACATTTGTCCTGTGATGCAGGCCCTCATTAGCATCGCCGACGCTTGTCGCCTGCATAAGGTGCTCGCTGACGCACATTTGGCACGAGTCGCCGCAGGGAGTCGGCATCACCGTGGGGTCTGAAGATCAGGCCGGAACGACGCACCGTGGCCAGGCACGATGAGATCGGCAACGGCCAGCACCCGTGCTCGCGACGCGTGGAGCTGAGCCTGATCGGGCGCATACGGGTCGTCGGCGGGACCCGATGCGCTCCACCACAGATGCGTGCACACCACTACGCCCTCCGCCGTCCCGACGAGAGTGGCAATGTCCTCCGGCGTGTGGCCCGGCACGCGGATCAGCCGCACGGACCCGGTGAGCTGACGCCCTTCCGCGTCGGAGTCCTCCCACGCGGACCCGCGATAGATCGCCCAGTGGTCGTGAACCGCGGCGTTCGGGAAGAGCGCGACGTTCATGGTGTGATCGGGATGGTGGTGGCTCAGCACAACGTCGCTGACCTGTGACCGCTCGACGCCGAGCGTGGCGAGCGGATCGAGGATGTCCGCCTGGCGATCGGCCATCCCGGGGTCGACCACGATCACCCGCCCACCGTCGCGGACGAGCGAACAGGTGCTGACGACGCCTCCGCAGTCGGAACTCAACGAGCCTGTCAGGAGGATGTCGAAGCCGGCAGTGCGGGCGAGGGGTGCATCGGTCATGATGCAAGCATGGCTGATTCGCGTCCGACCATCAGCACGCATGTGCTCGACCTCGCCAGCGGCAAACCGGCTTCCGATGTCGGTATTGCGCTCTTTCGCATGGCCGATGACGGCAGCTCCGAGCTCCTCAGCGATCTCCGGACCGATGCCGACGGCCGCATTGCTGACCTGTTGGCCGGCGGCGAGCTGCGGGAGGCCGACTACCAGCTTGCCTTCGACGTGGGTGGCCATACCGATGAAGATGACGCGTTCTTCCAGAGTCTCGCGCTCGCACTGCGCGTGACTGATGCGAGCCGCAGCTACCACGTCCCGTTGCTGCTCTCGCCCTTCGGGCTGACGACCTATCGCGGCAGCTAGACCGATGGAACCGGACGTGCGCGTCCGCGACTTTGTGACCGCGGATCGCGAATGGGCGGAGCGCCTCGTCAAGGCGTGCTCAGGTGGCACCGCCGTCGGGTCCGGTCCGAACGAGCTGGTCGATCCGTTGTCGCTCGAGGGACTGGTGGCGGAGTCCGGGGGTCGTCCGATCGGGCTGGCCACGGTCCGGGAGACAACGGACGGCGGGATGGAGCTGGTCACCCTGCATATCGAGCCGCGTGGATATGGCGCAGGCACGGCGTTGCTCGGGACCGCCTGGCAGGTGGCGGCGGCCAGTGGCCATCGTCGGCTCTGGCTGCTGACGGTCAACGACAACCTCGACGCGATCCATTTCTACCTGCGGCGTGGCATGCGGGTGGCCGCCGTGCACGAGGGGGCCGTGGAGCTCCAGCTGCTGACCGATCCGAGCGCCGACACGCTCGGCGGCGTTGCGTTTCCGCGCATCGAGGACCTCGATAGGCTGCCGGTCGCGGCATTCGTCCACGAGGTGATGCCGCTGTTCGAGGGCGGCCCACGGTTCCTTGCCCGCCTCGCCGGCGAGCGGCCGTTCGCGACAAACCGAGGGCTGATCGACGCCGCGTTCGAGGTCGCCCACGGTCTGCCCGAAGCGGAGAGGCTGGAGCTGGTTGAAGGCCACCCCCGAATCGGGGCGCCGCCGGAATCGGTCTCGGAGGCTTCGCATGCCGAGCAGGGCTACGCCCATGAATCGCCGCAGGATGCCGAAGTCACGCGCGCCCACGAGGAGCTCGCGATGCTCAACGAGATCTACGAGCAACGCTTCGGCTTCCGCTACGTGATCTTCGTGGCCGGGCGTCCGAAGACCGCAATCGTGCCGCTGCTCGAGCATGCCCTGCGCAACGACCGCGAGGCGGAGCTGCGCCGCGCCATCGACGACACGATCTACATCGCCGGCGACCGGCTGGCTACTCTGCGCACATGAAGTACGAGATCCGCTACGGCAAGGCCGATGTGAAGGTCTATCGCACGCACGCTGCGCCGCTGCGCGGCGCGCGAACGATTCCGGAGTCGCCGTTCGCCGGCCGCGAAAACACGCTGTTTGGCGCCGAGATCGAGGTGATCGTGCGCGGCGAGGCGTTCCTGGAGGCGTACACCAGCGGCGATAACCGCCGCGTGGTGGCCACCGACACGATGAAGAACTTCATTGTTGAGCAAGCCCTGGTGTGCGACGCCGCGACCCTCGAGGGCTGGCTGCACTACATCGGCGGCGCGTTCCTGAACCAGTATCCGCACATGGAGCGGCTGACCATGGTCGGTCGCGAGCTGCCCTTCATTGCCGGCCTCGCGCCGGACGAAACCGGCTTCGCGCTCTCCGATCGCCTCTTCAGCCGCGAGGGAGATGCGTGTTCGACGGGACGCATGGACCTCGAGCGTGACGACGCCGGCCGCGTACGCGTGACCGATCTGCAGGCGGGCCGCGCAGGGCTGAAGCTGATCAAGCTGACGGGCAGCGCCTTCGCCGACTTTGCCCGGGACTCGCATACCACGCTTCCCGACCGGCCCGACCGGCCGCTGTATATCTGGTGCGACATCGGCTGGCGCTATGGTGACGTGGCCGATGCGCTCGGTGATGCATCGACGTACGTCCCGGGTGAGCAGATCGGCGACTTGGCGGCCTCGGTCTTTCACGGGTTCGTCAGCCTCTCGATTCAGCACCTGATGCACGAGATCGGGCTGCGCATGCTCGACCGATTCTCGCAGCTGTCGGAGGTGAGCTTCGAGTCGCAGAATCGACTGTGGGACACCGGTGCGGTCAGCGAAACGGACAAGCGCGTGCGGGTCTACGTTGAGCCACGGCCACCCTTCGGGCGCATCGGTCTGGTCATGCAGCGCTGAATGGCATTGGTCTCGATCCTCGCCGCGGCCCGCGGCATCGTCGCGAAACGCACGGCGCATGACTGGCTGATCATCGCCGCGGCGTCGCTGATCATTCTGCTGGCGACGACCCTGCTCTCGGCGGGACTCATCTATTCGGGTGCGGTGTCGCAGAGCGGGCTCCGACGCTCGCTGCTCGACGCGCCGGCAACATCGGTGAATGTCACCGTCTCGGGAAGGGTCAGCGCTGAGCAGTTCGTGGCGCGTGACGCGATCGTTCGGTCGGAGCTGGCGTGGAACTTCGACGGCCTGGATGCCCACGTCGTCGAGCGTGGCGAGGCGGACTCGTTCGGGCTGCCCGGCCAGGCTGGGGATGCGGCGGTCACCGACCTCGCCACGCTGGCCTCGTTCGAAGGCATCCGTCAGCACGCCACGCTCAGCGCCGGCGCCTGGCCGGCGGTCGGTGCGGAGCGGGTCGAGATGGCCGTCTCGGACGCCACCGCGAGCCTGCTCGGTCTGTCGGTCGGTGACGACCTGGACCTCACCAACCGGCGCGACGCGCGGTTCGTGCTGCCGGTTCGCGTGGTCGGCATCTTCAAGCCGAACGATCTCGCCGACAGATTCTGGTTGAACGACCCGTTGCTGCTCAACGGCGTGACGGAGACGTCGTCGTATCGCACCTACGGCCCGATGATCGTCGAGCCGAGCGACTTCCTGTCGCGCGTCGGTCTGCCGAGCAGCGAGGCGCATTGGCTGGCATTTCCGGATTTCAGCGCGCTGCGCATCGACCAGATCGACTCGGTGGGCGGCCGCGTCACCGGGATGCAGGGCCGCCTCGATGACCGACTCGGCGACAAGCCGAAGCTCGAGGTGGCAAGCGGGCTGCCGGCCATCCTGAGCGAGGCGCAGCGATCGCTGCTCGTGGCGCAAACCGGGGTGCTGATCCTCACCATCCAGCTCGCCGTGCTGGCGGGTTACGCGCTGCTGCTGACCGCCGGTCTGCTCATCGACCAGCGCCGTGTCGAGACGGCACTGCTCCGCTCGCGTGGAGCGAGCACCGGGCAGGTCGCCGGGCTGGCGCTCATGGAGGGTGTGCTGCTGGCCGTGCCGGCGGCGCTGCTCGGGCCATGGCTGGCAGCCGCATCGCTCCGCGTCATGAACGTCGTGGGGCCGCTGGCCGAGATCGGCCTCGATCTCGATCCGCAGGTCACCCTGGCGGCCTACCTGCTGGCCGCGATCGCCGCGGCGGCCTGCATCGTGGCACTCGTCCTGCCGGCGTTCACGGCGGCACGCTCGGTCGTCGCTGCTCGCGAGTCGCGTGGACGTCAGCAGAGCCAGGGTATCGCGCAGCGGGCCGGCCTCGACCTCGCGCTGCTGGCCGTGGCGGCCATCGGCTTCTGGCAGCTGCGCCATTACGGCGGCAGCATCACCGCGTCGGTCCAGGGACAGCTCGGCCTGGATCCGTTTTTGGTGGCCGCGCCCGCCATCGGTTTGTTGGCGGGTGCCGTGCTCGCACTGCGGCTGATTCCGCTCCTGGCGCAGGTGCTCGATCGCGCCGTGAGCCGCACGCGCGGCCTCGTTTCGTCGCTCGGGGCCTGGCAGGTGGCGCGTCGCCCCCTGCGCTACACGCGCTCGGCGCTGCTGCTCATGCTCGCCATCGCACTCGGCGTCTTCGCCGTGTCGTACAGCCGCACCTGGACCGATTCACAGCGCGACCAGGCGAACTTTCAGGTCGGAGCCGACCTCGCGGTGACGCCCGACCGGCGCGCCGGCGCGACCATCCCCCAGGCGTACCTGCCCGCCGCGTACAAGTCGGTCGATGGCGTCGAGTCGTTGACTCCCGTGAGCCGCGAGCTCATGCACCTCGCACGCACGACGGCCACCGGCACGCTGCTCGGTGTCGACGCCGCGTCGGCGGGCGACGTCATCCAGCTCCGACCGGATATGGCCTCGCAACCACTCCCGGAGATGCTGCGGATGCTGGCCGACGCGCGGCCATCGCCGCATCTCATCGCCATCGCTGGCGCGACGCAGCGGCTTCGGATGACTCTGGTGCTGACCATCGGCGACGGCCGGCCGCCGCCGGGCGCACCGCCGCTCACGTCCGCAGAGGTCTCCGGCTCGGTGGTCGTGCGCGATGCACGCGGCATGCTGTACCGATTCAGCAGCGTACCGGTCCCGGCCACCAAGAGCGGCAGCTTCCCGATGGAGATCCAGATGGTGGGTCAGTCGCCCGACGGAGCGGCTCAGCTGCCGGAGTACCCGGTGGCGCTCGCGGCAGTGGAGGTTCGCCTCGAGACGCGCGGGTCGCTGCCTGCCCGCTCGTCGTTCGTAATCCGCTCCGTCGAGCAGAACGACACGCTCACTGGCCCGTCGTGGGCGCCGCTGGCCGTGGATCCGGACGAAGGCGGCTGGGGCTACGTCGTGTACACACAGAGTGATCGGCTCGCCGACGCGTCGCTGGCAACGGGCGATGCGACGCATCCGGGGATGGACCTGCGCTTCTCCTCCCCCCCGCCGCAGATACGAGGCAATCTCGCGCCCGTGCCGATCATCTATTCGCTGCAGCCCGCCTCGCTCGCCCGGATCTCGGATGTTCCACTGCCGATCATCGTGAGCAATGCCTTCCTCGAGGCGACAGCCGCGCACGTCGGTGACCGGAGCCGTATCGATGTCGGGCAGGCGCGCCAGCCGGCGAAGATCGTCGGATCGGTTGAAGCCTTCCCGACGGCTGATCCTGCCAAGGCGGTTGCCGTTGCCGACCTGCCGACCCTGGCGCTGCTGCGCTACCAGTTAGCCGCCGTGACACAGGACGTCGACGAGTGGTGGCTGTCGGTGGATGACGCAGCGGCAGGCAAGCTCGCCAGCTCGCTCGAATCGGCACCGTTCAGCAGCAAATCGGTTCGGAACCGCATCGACCGTTCGCGGGCGCTGCGCACCGATCCGGTGGCGCTGGGGGTGATCGGAGGACTGTCGCTCGGCTTCGTGTCGGCCGCACTGTTCGCGGCGGTCGGCTTCATCGTCAGCGCATCGGTCTCGGCCAGGGAACGACTCGCCGAGTTCGCGCTGCTGCGCGCGCTTGGCCTGTCACCCGGGCAGCTGTCGCGCTGGCTGTCGCTGGAGAACGGGCTGCTGGTCGCGATCAGCCTGGTCGGTGGAACCGGGCTCGGCCTGTTGATGTCGTGGGTCGCGCTGCCCTATATCACGGTGACCCAGAATGCCTCGCGCGCCGTGCCGCCGGTGCTGGTCACCATCCCGTGGAGCTCGATCCTGGTCCTGGAGGTCGTCACCGTTCTGGCACTCGGCTTCATGGTGCTGGTGCTGGGAGCCCTGTTGCGGCGCATCGGTCTGGGTGCTGCATTGCGTCTGGGTGAGGACTGACCGATGGCCCAGCTCGGCCGCTCGCGTTCTTCGCCAGTCGTGGCTGCACCCATGAGCGTTCGCCTGTTCCTGCGACGGCTCCGCGTGGAGCGTCAGTTGGCGCTGGTGCTCTTTGTCGTGGTGCTGCTCACCGCCCTGCTGTTCGCCGGGATTCCGCGGTTCTACAACCGCATGTCGGACGAGGGTCTGGCGCACGCGCTGCGCTCGTCGACCGCGACGCTCGCCAACGTCGAGATGCTGGAGCAGAACCTGTTTCCGTTCACCGGCGGCACCGATGCCGCCTCGGCGATCCCGGCGCGCGGCGCTGAGCTCGAAGGGCAGCTTCCCTCGGCGCTGACCGGGCTGTTCGGTCGGCGCGAGTTCGTCGCGCAGTCCGCCGAGTATCACGTGCAGCTTCCTGAAGGCGCTGCGGCGTGGCCGCAGTACTACATCCGGACGCGCTATCAGAGCGGCATCGACGACCAGATCCGCGTGGTCGAGGGTCGCATGCCGGCCGCCACGGCCAAGACGGTCCCGGTTTCTGCCCCGGTCCTCAACGAGTTCGGCGAAGCGACCGGGAAGATGCACGATGTGCCGGCTCCGGTCATCGAGGTGGCGATCTCAAGCGACGCCGCCAACATTGCGCATCTGCGGGTCGGCGACCGATGGGCAGGCTCGCTTACTCAGCCACCTTCCGTAACTGTCAACGGCGCTGCTCCCGTCGGCTCCGGACATGCCTTCGTGGAAGTCGTCGGACGCTTCGACGTGGTGGACCCCGACGCCGACTACTGGTACGACGACGTGCTGCTTCAACACGCCAATATCGCCGGCAGCGTCGATCATCCGGAGATCCACGTGATCGGGCTCATGGCGGCCGGTGGCTACGATGCTCTGCTCGCAGAGCAGAATGTCGTCTTCGATTTCCGCTGGCGCTATTTCGTCGACCCGGAGCGCATCGACGCCGGGCGGCTTCCCGCCGTCGAGGACGCCGTGCGCCAGGCACAGACCGAATACCCCGCGTTTGTCAATGGATTCGGAGGTACGTCGGCGTTGCGCACCGGGCTCGGCGACATCTTCCGTCACTTCGAAGCCCAACGCCGTCTGACCGAGGCGATCCTGGCGGTCGTCACCATGGGGCTGCTGGCGGTCGCGCTGGTGGTTGTCGGGTTGATCGGCGCGCTCATCGCGGACCGTCGACGTGCCGCGTTGGTCCTGCAGCGCGGACGCGGCGCGTCAGCGTGGCAAATCCTCGGAGCGCAGCTGACCGAGGGCCTGCTGCTGACCGTGCCCGCCGTGGCGCTGGCAGCCGTCGCGGCGGTCCTCCTTCTGCCTGCGCGCTCCAGCTCCTGGTCGTTGGTGGCGGTGGCCGGCGTGGCCGGCGGCGCCACGCTGCTGCTGGTGGCGACCGCGTTGCCCGTGGCGCGGCGGCGGCTCGGACAGCTGGGGCGCAACGATCCGGCGCTCGGCCGAATCTCGGTGCGACGTCTCATCTTCGAGGGCCTCGTCGTCCTGCTGGCGATCCTCGGGGTCTACCTGCTGCGACGGCGCGGCCTTGGTGGCACGGACGCGGTCACTGGTTTTGACCCGTTCCTCGCCGCCGTTCCGGTGCTCGCGGGGCTGGCCGCGGGCCTCGTCGTGTTGCGCCTGTATCCGCTGCCCATCCGCCTCTTCGCCTGGCTCGCCTCGCTGGGTCGTGGCTTCGTGGCCGTCTTCGCCCTGCGACGCGTCGGTCGACAGCCAGGCTCCAGCAACCTGCCGCTGCTCGTGCTGCTGCTCACCGTGGCGGTCGGAGTCTTCTCTTCGGTGCTGCTGGCGACCGTCGAGCGCGGACAGACCGCGACCGCCTGGCAGGAGGTCGGCGCGCCGTATCGGGCCAGGGTCACCTTCAGCGAGCTGCCGCAGGACCTCGATCTCGGCGCGGTGTCCGGTGTCGAAGCTGCAGCACGCGCCTATTTCGCACCCGGTGTCACGTTCGACATGAATAGCAACGACAACCTCGTGACGTTGGATGCAGTGCAGGCCACGGAGCTCGAGGTGGTCACGCGCGGCACACCGGCCGATCCGGGGCTGCCGCCTGGCATCCTGGACGTGCCGAGCACCGCGAACGCCGGGACCGAGCAGGCGCCGATCCCGGCGATCATCTCATCGCGTGCCGCGACCGGTCCGCGGCTGATGGCGATCGACGATCGGTTCCAGTTGTTGATCGAAGGCACCTGGATCAACTTCGTCGTCGTCGAAGTGCGCGACAGTGTGCCGGGCATCATGCCGGGAGCGCTCTTCGTGGTGACCTCATTCGATCAGTTGGCGGCGGCCCGTACCAGCTCGCCGCTACCGGTTACGAACGTCTTCATTCGCGCGCCGGCCTCCGCGGAGCCGGCGCTCAATGACCGGCTGAGGGACGTCACGCCGAAGACGAACCTCGTTTCGCAGGCGGGCGCCCTCGGCGCGCTGCAGGGATCGCCGCTGATCGCGGGCGTCGCGGCGGGCTTCCGCTTCAGCCTGCTGGTGGCGGCTCTCTACGCCGCGCTGGCCGTGATCGTCGCCCTGACACTCACCGCCGCCGCCCGCGCTCGCGACCTCGCCTACCTGCGAACCCTCGGGCTGAGCGCCCGGCAGTCGCTGGGGCTGATCGTCGTGGAGCAGGTGCCCGGCGTGATCGTGGCCTTGATCGCCGGGGCCGCGCTGGGGATCGGCGTGGCGGCATTGATTCAGCCCGGATTGGGCCTGCAGGCCTTCACCGGAGCGACGATCCCGGTTGTCCTATGGGTCGACTGGCCGGGGGTGGCACTCATCGGACTTGGGCTGGCCCTTGTGGTCGCGGTCGCCGTCGTTGTCACGGCACTGCTGGGACGACACAGGAACCTCGGCCGCGCGATCAGGGCCGGTGATCTGTGAACCGATACAGTAGTGGCGTCTGGAGGAGCAATGAGCGAGATCATCGAGGTCGATGAGCGCGTCGAGTTCGCCGAGCTCGAGGAGCAGGCGGCTCACCGCCAACGCCCGCAGTTCGGGCAGGACGCGCAGATCGCCTGCGACAACCTGGTCAAGATCTACAAGGTCGCGGACCTCGAGGTCGTGGCGCTGCAGGGGCTCGACCTGCTCGTCGATCCGGGTGAGTTCATCGCCATTGTCGGCGCGTCGGGCAGTGGCAAGTCGACGCTCATGAACATCCTCGGCGGCCTCGACATTCCGTCGGCGGGCAAGGCGACGGTCGCCGGCCACGATCTGCTGAGCATGAACGGCAACGAGCGCACGCTCTACCGCCGCCGCGTGATCGGCTTCGTCTGGCAGCAGACAGCCAAGAACCTGCTCCCCTACCTCACCGCGCTCGAGAACATCGAGATGCCCATGATCCTCGATGGTGCCACCGGCCGCGGTCGCCGGCAGCGCGCGACCGAGCTGCTCGATGCCGTCGGCCTCGGTGACCGCGCCGGCCACCGGCCTGATCGCCTGTCGGGCGGCGAACAGCAGCGCGTCGCCATCGCGGTCGCACTTGCCAACGCACCCTCCGTGCTCCTGGCCGATGAGCCGACCGGCGAGCTCGACACCCGGACCAGCCACGAGATCTTCGACGTGATGCGTGCGGTGAACCAGGACTTCGGTGTCACCGTGGTGGTCGTGACTCACGATCCGCTCGTCTCCGACCAGGTCAACCGCACCGTAGCCATTCGCGATGGGCGCACCTCCTCGGAGACGCTGCGCCGCCGCGAAACAGGTGTCGACGGAGACCACCAGATCATCAGCGAAGAGTTCGCCGTCCTGGATCGGGCCGGCCGTCTGCAGCTGCCACGCGAACACGTCGACGCGCTTGAGCTCGAGCGCCGCGTGCGTCTGGTACTGCAGCCCGATCACATCGGCGTGTGGCCTGACCGTCGCGCCGAAGGGGAGGACGCAGCCCCGCACAAGAGCACCGCCGAGCCGCCCCGATGACCGCTGCCGAAGATTGGCGCTACCTCCCGCCCGAGCGACGCAATCGGCCGATCATCGAAGTCAGCGGCCTCACACGTGAATACCCGATGGGTTCCGGCGTGGTGCACGCACTGCGTGGCGTCTCGCTGTCCGTCGCTCGCGGCCAGCTGGTCGTCATCGAGGGCCGATCCGGCTCGGGCAAGACGACCCTCCTCAACCTGATCGGCGGCCTCGAACGGCCGACGAACGGGGTCGTGCGCTTCGACGGCGAGGATGTCGTCGCCATGCGCGAGCGTGAGCTCATCGCGCTGCGACGCCACCGCATCGGTTTCATCTTCCAGGCTTTCGGCCTGATCCCGATCCTGTCGGCCGCCGAGAACGTCGAGGTGCCGCTGCGCCTCGGCAACGTCGCCGTGCCGGAGAGGGACCAGCGCGTCCGCGTGCTGCTCGAGATGGTGGGCCTCGGCGAGCGTGCGCGGCATCGGCCGCACGAGCTGTCGGGCGGTGAGCAGCAGCGGGTGGCGATTGCCCGCTCGCTGGCCAACCAGCCGGCGCTCCTCCTTGCCGACGAGCCGACCGGTCAGCTCGACTCGCACACGGGTCGCACGATCATGACGCTCATCCGCGCGCTGGTCCGATCCGAGGGCGTGACCGCCATCGTGGCCACCCACGATCCGGTGCTGATCGAGCTTGCCGATCGTGCGATCGAGCTCAGTGACGGCCAGATCATCAGCGACAGCGCCGCGGAGCCCGTGGCCGTCTAACGGGCTCGGGCCAGCTCCTGCAGTGCCGTCTTGATGCGCATGTCGAGGCCGCTCTCGCCGCCCGCCACGGCTCCCGCAGCCCGTCGCGCTTCGGAAGCGGTGTAGCCCAGCGACTCCAGCGCCGCGACGACATCGGAATCGGCGCTCGCTCCCCCGCCGACCGCCAGGCCGGCAGCGTGCACCTTCTCCTTGAGCTCCAGGATGATGCGCTGTGCGGTCTTGCGGCCCACGCCACTCACCGAGGTGAAGATGTCGACGTCATCGGTCACGATTGCCAGCTGCAGCTTGGTCACCGCGTGCGCCGATGTGATCGCCAGCGCCAGTCGCGGCCCCACGCCCGACACCGTCAGCAGCAGCTCGAAGAACGCCAGCTCTTCGGTCGACGCGAAGCCAAACAGCGCCTGCTGGTCCTCGCGCACGAGATGATGGGTAACGACCGATGCCTCCGCGCCGCGTTGCAGATGTGCGAGGAGCTCTGGACCGGCCACGACCCGGTAGCCGACGCCGCCGACCTCGATCAGCGCGTGGTCGGGCCCGATGCGGGTGACCAGGCCACGCAGTGAGCCGATCAACCCACCGCGACCCGTGGCTCGGACGCCGCGCGGTAACAGCAGCCGATGGCCAGCGCCAGCGCATCGGTCGCGTCGTCGGGCACGTCTGTGAGCGTGACGCCCAGCAGCCGTGCGACCATCGCCGCGACCTGCTGCTTGTCGGCGGCGCCGTTGCCGCAGACCGACTGCTTCACCTCGTTGGGCGTGGGCTCGTCGATCGCCAGGCCGCGCTGGGCGGCAGCCAGCAGCGCCACGCCGCGGGCCTGGCCGACAACCATCGCGGTCTGCACGTTGCGCTGGAAGTAGAGCCGCTCCACGGCGACCCGGTCGGGCCGGTGCTCCTCGAGCAGCTCGTTGAGTGCTTGATGGATCTGGCGCAGCCGTTGCGCATCGGTCTCGGAGGAGGCGGTTCGGATGCAGCCCACGTCGACCAGTCGCAGCCGGCCGTTCTCGAGGGCGACCACGCCAAATCCAAGTCGGGCCGTGCCGGGATCGATGCCGAGTGCAATCACGCCGCCATGGTAGTCGCGCGGGCTAGGCGACGGAGGCTTCGAGCTGCTCCATGAGTTCGGCCGGGATGTCGAAGTTGGCATACACGTTCTGCACGTCGTCGAGATCTTCCAGTCGCTCGACGAACTGCAGCACCTGCTTGGCACTCTTCTCGTCGTTGAGCTCGACGGTGGTCGTCGACTCCATCGACAGCTCCGCGGACTCTGCCTCGTAGCCGGCAGTCGCGAGCGTCTGCCGCACCCGCTCGAGGTCGGCGGGATCGGTGTAGACCACGACGGCTCCACCGTCCGGCGCCCCCACGTCGGAGGCGCCCGCGTCAATGGCCGCCAGCGTCACCTCGTCCGGATCGCGGCCGTTCAACGAGAGGCTGATGACGCCTTTCTGCTCGAACTGCCAGGCCACCGGCGTCAACGAGCCGCCCACCTTGTTGAAGATGCTGCGGACCTCAGACGCCGTCCGGTTGCGGTTGTCAGTCATGGCCGCCACGATCACGGCGACGCTGTTCGGACCAATCCCCTCGTAGGTGATCTCCTCGTACTGCTCAGCATCAGCCCCGGCGCCGCTCGCTCGCTCGATGGCGCGCTTGATATTGTCGGCCGGCATGCTGTTGGCACGGGCGGTGTCAACCGCCATGCGGAGGCGGTAGTTTGCGTCGGTGTCACCGCCGCCCTGGCGCGCGGCCGTGATGATCTCGCGGGTCAGCTTGGTGAACAGCGCGCCGCGCTTGGCGTCGTTCGCGCCCTTCTGCCGCTTGATCTGTGACCACTTGCTGTGGCCGGACATGCATGCTCCTCGTTCGGTCTCGTTGGCGTCCGATTCTACCAAGGCTGCCGCGGCGGTCGAGTGCGACGAGGCCCGTGCCGCCGCGGCTAGAATGGCGGTCGTCAGAAGAGCTTTCCACGCATGTTGGAGCACCGATGAAGCCGACCTCCCCCGACAAGATCCGGAATGTCGCTCTCATCTCCCACGGTGGCGCGGGCAAGACCAGCCTTGCCGAAGCGATGCTTTTCGACGCCGGCGCGATCCGGCGGCTGGGCAGCGTGGACCAGGGCACCGCCACGCTCGACCACGATCCGGACGAGCAGAAGCACCGGCAAAGCATCAATTTGGCGATCGGCACGCTCGAGAGCGACGGCGTGCGGATCACCATCGTCGACACGCCGGGCTACGCCGACTTCCAGGCCGATGTCGTCGAGGCGCTGACGGCCGTTGACGCGGTGATCGTGGTGATCGACGCCAGCGCCGGCGTCGAGGTCGGCACGCACGCGGTCTGGCGGCTGGCCGATGAGCGCAAGCTCCCGTGCATGATTTTCATCAACAAGATGGACCGCGAGAATGCGAACTTCGACGCGACGCTCGACCAGCTCAAGGCGGCTTTCGGACCGAAGATCGCGCCGGTCTACCTGCCGATAGGCTCAGCGGACGAGTTCAGAGGCTACATCGACGTCATCGAGCAGCACGCCAACGTTTACGAGGGCGGCAAGCCGAAGGAAGTGCCGATTCCCGACGAGATGCGCGCCCTCGAGGAGTCACGGCGTGACGCGCTGGTGGAGGCTGCCGCCGAGGCCAGCGACGAGCTGATGATGAAGTACCTCGACGGCCAGACGCTGACCGACGATGAGATCACCGCCGCGATGCACAAGGGCACCCGCGAGGGCAGCGTGGTGCCGGTGTTCGTCGGCAGCGCGCTGAAGAACATCGGCGTCAACGAGCTGATCAGCATGATCGCCAAGCACGTGCCATCGCCGGCCGAGGTCCGTGAACGCACCACGAAGGACGGCAAGCAGCTCAAGCCTGATCCTGGCGAGCCATTCGTGGCGCAGGTCTTCAAGACGACCGCTGACCCGTTTGTCGGACGGCTGACCTACTTCCGGGTGATCGCCGGCACGCTTCGCTCGCAGGCGCACGTGTACAACGCCACGCGCAAGGAGGAGGAGCGCATCGGCAACCTGCTCAGCGTCCAGGGAAAGGAGCAGCAGAACCTGTCGCAGGCGGGTCCCGGCGACATCGTTGCGGTCGCCAAGCTGACCAGTACGCAGATCGGCGACACGCTTACCGCCGACCGGCAGCATGCGGTCGAGCTGCTGCCGCTCGTTTTCCCCGAGCCGACGCTGCAGGTGAGCATCGAGCCGGAATCCAAGGCCGACCTCGACAAGCTCGGGCAGGCGCTCCAGCGCATGCTCGAAGAAGAGCCGTGCGTGCGAGTGCATCGCGAGGAAGGAACCGGCGAGACGATCCTGACCGCCATCGGCGACAGCCAGGTCGACATCCTGATGGAGCGCCTCAAGCGCAAGTTCGGCGCATCGGTCAAGACCAGGACACCGCGGGTGCCGTATCGGGAGACCATTCGCAAGGCCGCGCGCGTGGACAATAAGTACAAGCGCCAGACGGGTGGACACGGGCAGTACGGCCACGTCGTGATCGAGTTCGCGCCAAATCCGGGCGGCGAGTTCGAGTTCGGCAACAAGATCGTCGGTGGGGTGGTCCCCAAGCAGTACATCCCGGCAGTTGAAAGGGGCCTGCACGAGGCCATGGCCGAGGGCGTGCTGGCCGGCTACCCGGTGGTCGGCCTGCAGGCAACGCTGGTCGACGGTTCGTACCACACGGTCGATTCATCCGAGATGGCCTTCAAGGTGGCCGCCTCGCAGGCACTCAAAAAGGCGTTCACCGAATCGGATCCGACGTTGCTGGAGCCGATCCTGGATGTGGAGGTCATCGTGCCGGACGAGTACATGGGTGATGTGATGGGCCAGATCACCGCCAAGCGCGGCCACGTGCTGGGCATGGACAGCTCCGATGGCATGCAGCATCTGCACGCGCAGGTGCCGGCCGCCGAGATGTTCCACTACGCCACCGAGTTGCGCTCGATCACCCAGGGTCGGGGCCGATTCGTGCAGCGGCTCGACCACTACGCCGAGGTGCCGCACAACGTCGCCGAGAAGGTGATCGCGGACCACGCCGCAACCGCCGACAAGCACTAGCCGATGCTCGATCTCGGCAGCTTCGAGGTCCTCACCTTTGACTGCTACGGGACGCTCATTGACTGGGAGGCAGGCATCCTCGCGGCGTTGCGGCCGATCTTCGCGGCGAACCGGATCGTGCTCGGCGACAAGGAGATCCTCGAGCACTATGCGGCGCTCGAGTCGGAGGTCGAGGCCGGTCCGTATCGGTCGTATCGGGACGTGCTGCGTCAGGTGCTGATCGGCCTCGGGGATCGGCTCGGCTTCGATCCGGTCGCCGCCGAGGCGGATCGCTTCTCTGGTTCGGTCGTCGAGTGGCCCGCGTTTCCGGACAGCGTCGATGCGCTGCGGCGACTGGCCACCCAATTCCGTCTGGGCGTGATCACCAACTGTGACGACGACCTCTTCGCGGCGTCGAGTCGCCGGCTGGGCGACCCGTTCAGCTGGGTGATCACCGCCCAACAGGCGCAGGGCTACAAGCCGTCACACCGCAACTTCGAGGTCGCCCTCGAGCGGATCGGCGTCGATCGCGAGCGGGTGCTGCACGTGGCGCAGAGCCTTTATCACGACCACGTGCCGGCGCACGAGCTGGGGCTCTCGACGATATGGGTCAACCGTCGCGGGGATCAGCCGGGTTCGGGTGCAAGTCCGGCGGTGGGTGCCACGCCGGATCTCGAAGTACCGAACATGGCTTTGCTCGCCCGCCTGGCTGGCGTCTGAGTCCCGGGCAACTCAGAGGAGTGACACGGCGTCGCTCGCCTGCCATCCATTCGTCAGGCGACTGAAATCGGCGCACTTGTCGGCCGTTCGCACTCGAACCGGTCGGATTGATGCGCCTGACGACTCATCTGATGGGCAGGCCGCGGCTCACCGTCGTTTGAGTCAGCGCTGACTCATCCCGCGATGACGCGAACTGAGATCGTTCGACGCTTCCCGACCCGCAGCTCGGTCTCGGTGCCGGGCGCGAGGGTTCGGTCGGCGTCGGTCACGACTTCACCGTCGAGTCGCACACCACGCTGAGCGACCACGCGGCGCGCGGCGCTGTTTGATGCGGCGGCACCTGAGGCGACCAGCACCCCGATCAGGCCCACCGGCTGCGGGGCCGTCACCATGAAGACATCCGCACCGGCTGTCTCCCCGCGGCTCACGGTTCGCTCCCATTCTTTCTCCGCAGCGAGGGCACCTTCCTCCGAGTGCCATCGGGCCACGATCTCGCGGGCGAGGCGCTGCTTGGCCGCTTTGGCGTGCAGCTCGGCGGATGCGACGGACGCCACGAAGGCATCGGCCTCGTCGTCCGACCAGCGGGTGACGAGGTGGGCCCAGTTGTCCATCAAGCCATCCGGAATGCTCATGGCGCGGGCGTACTGGTCGTACGGCGCATCGGTCAGGCCAATGGCGTTGCCGAGCGATTTGCTCATCTTGGCCACCCCGTCCGTGCCGACCAACAGCTCGACAGTCATGATCTGCTGCGGCGCCTGGTCGAAATCGCGCTGGATCTCGCGCCCGACGAGCAGGTTGAAGGTCTGGTCCGTGCCGCCGAGTTCGACATCGGCGTTCACCGCCACGCTGTCGTAGGCCTGCAGCAGCGGATAGAGCATCTCGTGCATCGAGATCGGCGTGCCCGACGCCAGGCGCTTGGCGAAGGTATCGCGCTCGATCATCTGCGCGACGGTCAGCCGGCTCATCAGGCGTACGACATCGGCCAGGCCGAAGCGCCCGAACCACTCGGACTGCCAGCGGACCTCGGTGTGTGCGGGATCGACGACCTTGTAGAACTGCTCGAGGTATGTCTCGGCGTTGGAACGCACCTGCTCCGGCGTGAGCATCGGTCGGGTGCTGTTCTTCTCGGACGGATCGCCGATCTGTGCGGTCGTGTCGCCGACCACGATCACCGCGGTGTGGCCAAGCTCCTGGAAGCCGCGCAGCCGCTCGAACGGCACCGCATGACCGATATGGATGTCCGGGCTGGTGGGATCGAGGCCGAATTTCACGCGCAGCGGCCGGTCACCGCTGCGCAGTTGCCGGCGCAGCTCATCACGGTCGATGACCTGGGCAACGCGGTGAGACAGCAGGCGCTCGATCGCCTCCGGATCGTGGTCCATGGGGCACCGAGTATAGGCGGGCGGGGGTCTTCGAGAGCCATGCGTGCTACCCTGCGCGCCGATGACACGACGCCCTCCCCCGCCGCCGCGCCGTGGCCAGCCACCCCGCGGACGCCACGCTTCACCTGCTCGCCGAACGCCCGCGCGGAGCGGCACAGCGCCCCTTCCCGCGATCATCCTGGGCGTCTTTGTCGTGCTGGCCATCGGCCTCTTTGCCGGCGTTATGGCAGCCTACGGCTCGTATACCAGCGGACTGCCCGATCCGTCGACGATCGATGACTTCAACCTCGACCAGGGTTCGCGAGTCGTCGCCGCCGACGGCGTGGAGCTGGCCACGTTCGCCCACGAGGACCGTCGCGCCGTCTCGTTCGAGCAGATACCTGAGGTCATGCGCAACGCGCAGGTGGCCGCCGAGGACCAGACCTTCTGGACCAACCCGTGCATCGACTTTCGCGGCATCGTGCGCGCCACGATCCAGAACCTGAGCGCCGGTCGCGAGGTCTCGGGCGCCTCCACGATCTGCCAGCAGCTTGTGCGCAGCCGTCTGTTCGACTCGAATCTGCTTTCGAAGGACAGGCGCCTCGAGCGCAAGATCAAGGAAGCCGTGCTGGCGCTGCGCGTCGGCGATCGGTACGACACGCGCCAGGGCAAGGAGCAGCTGCTGGCGATGTATCTCAACCAGGTCTACTACGGCAACAACGCGTATGGCGTCTGGGCCGCTGCCAATGCGTACTTCGGCAAGGACATCACCAAGGACGATGCCAAGAATCAGCTGACCGTCGGCGAGGCGGCCATGCTCGCCGGCCTGGTCCGCTCGCCATCGGCCCTGGATCCAACCAAGGTGGCAGTCGAGCAGAAGGACGCCAAGGGCAGGACGCAGCTGGTGGTACCAAAGGACGCCGATGCGCTGCGCGTCCAGGGTTTCGTCCTCAACGAGCTGCTCGACCAGGGCTATCTCACCGAGGCGCAGCATGACGCCGCGATCGACCAGCCGATCGTGCTGGCCACGGCACAGAGCACGAAGTACAAGGCACCCCATTTCGTCTATGCCGTGCGCCGCGAGGCGGCCAGGCTGCTCGGCAATGAAGACCTGCTCGATCGGTCCGGGCTGACAATCACCACCACGCTGAACTACGACGGCTACCAGAAGAGCGCTGAGAAATGGGCTGCCATCGCGTACGACATGGACCGCATGAGCGACGCGCAGCTGACCAAGAAGTACGGCGCGGACGCGCTGCGCTGGATCAAGCAACTGCAGGGTCGCAACATCAACAACGATGCCCTGGTGACCGTGAACTATCGGACCGGCGCGGTGCTGGCCTACGTCGGCAGCGCGAGCTTCTACGGCGAGGCGACGCCCGCACATCAGCCGTCATACGACGTCATCGGTCAGGCCTACCGGCAGTCGGGCTCCGCCTTCAAGCCGATCACGTATGCCACCGGCTTCGAGCGCGGGGTCATCACGCCGTCGACCCTGTTCATGGACGTCAAGGGCGACATCGTTCCCAAGTTTGCGCCGGGCGACGCCGACAACCGCGAGCGTGGCCCGGTTCGCGCCCGCGACGCGCTGAAATACTCGCTCAACATTCCGGTCGCCAAGGCACAGCAGCTGATCGGTACCGAGAACGTCGTCGATCAGGCCAAGCGTCTCGGCCTGAGCTTTGATCCGAGCCAGGATCCGAACGTGCCGTCACTGACCCTCGGCACCATCGGCGTGCACATGCTCGATCTCGCTGGCGCGTATGGCGGTCTCGCCAACGGCGGCGTGCTGGCCCCCCCGTACCTGATCGAGAAGATCACCGGGTCGGACGGCAGGGTCGTCTACGACCATGCGGACGAGCCGGATTCCAAGCAGGTGATCAGCCCGCAATCGGCCTACCTGGTGACCGACATTTTGGCCGACAACACCGATCCTGCCAAGAACGCCATCTGGGGCGACCGATTTCAGCTCAAGACCGATGAGGGCCGTCGCCCGGCCACACTCAAGACCGGTACCACCAACGACTTTCGGGACCTCCAGGCCTTCGGGTACCTGGCGGCCGATGCGGATCCCGCGAA
Source organism: Candidatus Limnocylindria bacterium (assembly GCA_038250515.1). Taxonomy (GTDB): domain Bacteria; phylum Chloroflexota; class Limnocylindria; order QHBO01; family QHBO01; genus JAICUY01. The sequence continues at coordinate 1,093 of JBBSCG010000007.1, read as the reverse complement.
GGACGAGGGCGCGATCGTCACCGGGGTGTGGGTCGGTAACAGCGATTTCAGCGCGATCAAGGACGTGTTCGCGGCCGATGGCCCGACCTTCATCTGGCACGACTACATGGCCGAGGTCGCTGCCAAGAACAAGCTGGCGGTGCGCGATTTTGTGCGGCCGGATGGCATCGCCGAGCTCGATGTCGACGCGTTGAGCGGCATGTTGCCCGGTGACCACACCGTCAGCACCATCAAAGAGGTCTTCGCCAGCAACAACCAGCCGCGGCAGCGCGACAGCGTTCACCGCGAGCTTCGGATCGAGGCCAAGACCGGCAAGATCTGGCAGGAGGGCTGCGGCGACTTCGAGACCTCGGCGCCCTCGGCATCACCGGACCCGAGCGCGGAGCCGGTGCCGCCCACAGCCGCCGAAAAGGTGTTCCTCGACCTCAACGATGCCGAGAAGGACCACCCGGACTGGGACAAGGCCGACGACGCGTGGCTCGACAAGTGGCGTGGCAAGGAACGCGGCCTGCCGCGCTCGCCTCTGACCAGGCTGGACGCGCCGCTGGCACCCGGCGACGAGTGCACGCCGGGTGAGGTCCCGACCTCCTCGCCGACGCCGTCGCCGAGTCCGTCGCCTTCCGAGACTCCGTCGCCGTCGCCGTCGCCATCACCGTCGCCATCACCGTCGCCGTCGCCATCACCGTCGCCATCACCGTCGCCATCGCCGTCGCCATCGCCGGCACCCAACGCGGCGCTGCTGCCGGCGGTGCCGCCGAAGCCAACCCCCGGGACCTAGAGCTCGGCCACGGTGGCCTGATCGCCGCCCTCTTCCTTTCGACCGGTGCGCGGGGCCCGCACGCGTGGATGCTCGCTGAGCCGCTCACGGACGGCACGCCGCAGCGCGCCAGTGCCGGTGCCATGCACGACCGTGACGCGATCGAGGCCTGCCAGCAGCGCCTCATCGATATAGGCGTCCAGGCGCTCCAGCGCCGCTTCGACCCGTTCGCCACGCAGATCGATCGATGGCGAGGTCCGCGCGGCTGCGCGACGACGCAGCTCATCGGCTTCGGTGTCGCGCGGCAGCGGCCCGCTCACCGGTTCGGCGATCACG
>JBBSCG010000006.1:0-63513 GCA_038250515.1 Candidatus Limnocylindria bacterium | reverse complement strand
GTTCTGTACGGCAACCCATCGCAGCCCGACCCAATCGAGCCGGATCACGATACCGGCGGGCTGGCGCTCGGAGCCGGAGCAGGAATGCGTCTGCTCCGCGAACTCGCGACGGCTGCCAAGATCACCGTCGTCACGCCCAACCCCCCAGATAGGCCACTCGCCAGCGTGCGGCAGCGGTTCGGCCGCTCACCCAGCTACAGCCGACATCACCCCAGCAGCGAGCGAGCACCTCGATCTCCGCCCACGTCCCTCGCTCGGTCAGCAACGGGGAATAGCCGTCGAACGGAAAATCCTCATCGGGGATCACTGGAGTGTCCGGCCGCAACGCCCAGACGAAAGCCGTCGCGCGCCGCCTGTTCGATGCGATGGCGTCTCGACAGCGCCGCGCGTAGGGTGGCGCTTCACTTGACGAAGCGGAATCCTTTGATATACTGCTCTTTCGCGTGTCCGCGCCTCACCCTGCCCCTTTCTAGGAGTCCTGAATGGCTTTGGCCGAGCCCGCCAGCCGATTTGAGCTGGCCCCGCGCCGAGAGAATTTTTCGCACATTCCGGAGGTCCTTCCCCTCCCGAATCTGATCCAGACCCAGACCGAATCGTTCGAATGGTTCGTCAAGACCGGCCTCCGTGAGCTGCTTGACGAGATTACCCCGATCACCGACTTCACCGGCAAGAACCTCGAGCTCCACTTCCGCGACTTCTATTTTGAGGATCCGAAGTTCGATGAGGAAGATTGCCGCATCCGTGACCTGACCTACTCGCGACCACTCAAGGTCGAGGTCGATCTCATCATCAAGGAGACCGACGAGGTCAAGCACCAGACCGTGTTCATGGGTGACTTCCCGTGGATGACCGAACAGGGCACCTTCATCATCAATGGCGCCGAGCGCGTCGTGGTCAGCCAGTTGGTTCGCTCGCCCGGCGTGTACTACACCGCCGCCGAGGATCCGGCCACCGGCCGCCACCTGTTCGCCGCCAAGGTCATCCCGAACCGTGGCGCCTGGCTCGAGTTCGAGACCAGCAACAAGGACCTGCTCAGCGTCAAGGTCGACCGCAAGCGCAAGATTCCGGTCACCACCCTTCTGCGTGCCGTCGGCTTCGACGACAACACCGAGATGCTCAGCCTGTTCGGCAAGGTCGACGACAACCCGGAGCACCCATTCGTCTCGCTGACCCTCGACAAGGACACCGCGGCCACGCAGGACGAGGCGCTCATCGAGGTCTACAAGAAGCTGCGCCCGGGCGATCCGCCGACCGTCGACAACGCGCGCGCCCTGGTCACCAGCCTCTTCTTCAACTTCCGCAGATACGACCTCGGTCGGGTTGGCCGCTACAAGCTGAACAAGGCGCTCGGCGACGTCGCCAAGAAGCTGAAGATCAATCTTCCCGCGGAGGAGAGCCCGAACCCGCGCGACTCGCGGGTCATCAGCAAGACCGATATCGTCGCGATCATCGGCAAGCTCATCGAGCTCAACAACGGACGCGGCGAGCCCGATGACATCGACCATCTCGGCAACCGCCGCATTCGCGCCAACGGCGAGCTGATCCAGAACCAGTTCCGCATCGGCCTCCTGCGCATGGAGCGTGTCGTCAAGGAACGCATGACGATCACCGATTCCGAGCAGGCGACGCCGAACGCCCTGGTCAACATTCGTCCGGTGGTGGCTGCCATGAAGGAGTTCTTCGGCGGCAGCCAGCTCAGCCAGTTCATGGATCAGACCAACCCGCTGGCGGAGCTGACCAACAAGCGACGCCTCTCGGCGCTAGGCCCCGGTGGCCTGAGCCGTGAGCGTGCCGGCTTCGACGTCCGCGATGTGCATCCGTCCCACTACGGCCGGATGTGCCCCATCGAGACGCCGGAGGGTCCGAACATCGGCCTCATCGGATCGCTGGCGACCTACGGCAAGATCAACCGCCACGGCTTCATCGAGACGCCGTACCGCAAAGTGCGCAAGCTCGTCTCGTACAAGGACAAGCAGGCCGACGTGGTCGGCGAGACGCTCGTCGACGATCTCGTTCCGAGCGAGGGCGCGAAGCCGGTCGCCAAGGCGGGACGCGTCATCGACGACAAGATCTGGGCGGCGATCAAGGAGCACAAGCTGCAGAGCGTGCGGATCAAGCCGCTGGTGACCACCGAGATCGAGTATCTCGACGCCTCGGAGGAGGAGAAGTTCTCGATCGCGCAGGCCAATGCGCCGCTCGATGACACGCAGCACCTGCTCGAGGACCGGGTCATGGTCCGCTATCGCGACCGCTTCCTGATGGAGCCGGTCGACGACGTCGACTACATGGACGTCAGCCCCAAGCAGATCGTCAGCGTGGCGACCGCCATGATTCCGTTCCTGGAGCATGACGACGCGAACCGCGCGCTGATGGGCTCGAACATGATGCGTCAGTCCGTGCCGCTGCTCCAGCCGGAGTCCCCGCTGGTCGGCACCGGCGTGGAGTACCGCGCCGCGTTCGACTCGCAGCAGATGGTGATCGCCAAGGCGGGCGGCACGGTGGTCAGCGTGACCGCCAACCACATCCAGGTCGAGCGCGACGAGGGCGACGTACGCGATACGTACAAGCTCAAGAAGTTCCTGCGCTCGAACCAGGGAACGTGCATCAACCAGCGTCCCATCGTGGGCGTCGGCGACCGGGTGGCCAAGGACCAGGTCCTGGCCGACTCGTCCTCGACCGATGCGGGCGAGATGGCGCTGGGCCAGAACATCCTGGTGGCCTTCCTCCCCTGGGAGGGCGGCAACTACGAGGACGCCATCGTCCTCAGCGAGCGGCTCGTCAAGGACGACCTGTTCACCTCGATCCACATCGAGAAGCACGAGATCGAGGCCCGCGACACCAAGTTGGGCCCCGAGGAGATCACCCGCGACATCCCGAACGTCGGCGATGAGAGCCTCCGCAACCTCGATGAGGAGGGGATCATCTACGAGGGCGCCGAGGTCAAGCCCGGCGACATCCTGGTCGGCAAGATCACGCCGAAGGGCGAGACCGAGCTGACCGCGGAGGAGCGCCTGTTGCGGGCGATCTTCGGCGAGAAGGCTCGCGAGGTGAAGGACAGCTCGCTGCGCCTGCCCCACGGCGAGCGCGGCATCGTGGTCGACGTGCGCCAATTCAGCCGCGAGAACGGCGACGAGCTGATGCCCGGCGTGAACCGCCTGGTGCGGGTCAGCGTCGCGCAGAAGCGCAAGATCAGCGTCGGCGACAAGATGGCCGGACGCCACGGCAACAAGGGCGTCATCGCCAAGATCCTGCCGATTGAGGACATGCCGTTCATGCCGGACGGCACGCCGGTTGACATCGTGCTGAACCCGCTCGGGGTGCCGAGCCGCATGAACATCGGTCAGATCCTGGAGACGCACCTCGGCTGGGCCATGAAGGTGCTCGGTCTGAAGGCCGCAACGCCGGTCTTCGACGGTGCCGGCGAGGCCCAGATCGACGAGCGGCTCCGTGAGGCCGGCCTGCCGACGGACGGCAAGACCGTGCTCTACGACGGGCGCACCGGTGAGCGCTTCGATCATCGGGTCACCGTCGGCTACATCTACATGCTCAAGCTCCACCACCTGGTGGAGGACAAGATCCACGCGCGCTCGACCGGACCGTACAGCCTGATCACCCAGCAGCCGTTGGGTGGCAAGGCGCAGTTCGGCGGCCAGCGCTTCGGCGAGATGGAAGTGTGGGCGCTGGAGGCCTATGGCGCGGCCAACATCCTCCAGGAGCTGCTCACCGTGAAGTCCGATGACGTCGTCGGCCGCGTACAGACGTACGAGGCCATCGTCAAGGGCGAGGAGATCAACCCGCCGGGCGTGCCCGAGTCGTTCAAGGTGCTCATCAAGGAGCTCCAGGCGCTCGGTCTCTCCGTGGAGATCTTGAACGAGAACGAAGAGGAGATCCGCTTCATCGAGGACACCGGCAGCTACCCGCTGCCGGACCTGGGCGGTATCAATCTCCAGGGTTTTGAAGAGTAGACCGATGGCTGGCGCAGGTGCGCCGGTCGACCATCCAAAGGACCACCCTGCCGAGCACCCGCTGGGTCTCGGCGCGCATGGCAACGTCGGCGATCAGCCGCAGGAGTCGTAGCCACACATGCTGGAAGTCAACAACTTCGACGCGATCCGGATCAGCCTCGCCTCACCCGACCAGATCAAGAGCTGGTCCTCGGGCGAGGTGACGAAGCCGGAGACGATCAACTACCGCACGCTCAAGCCGGAGAAGGACGGCCTCTTCGACGAGCGCATCTTCGGTCCCACCAAGGACTGGGAGTGCTACTGCGGCAAGTACAAGCGAATCCGATACAAGGGCATCATCTGCGACAAGTGCGGCGTCGAGGTGACGCGCAGCAAGGTCCGCCGCGAGCGCATGGGCCACATCAAGCTCGCCTCGCCGGTGAGCCACATCTGGTACTTCAAGGGCACGCCCAGCCGGCTCGGCATCCTGCTTGATGTCAGCCCGCGCAATCTCGAGCGCATCCTCTACTTCGCGCTGTACGTGATCACGCGCGTCGATGAGCACGAGCGCGAGAAGGCGCTGGCGCGCATCGACGAGGAGATGAGCGAGCGCGTCGCCCGCGCGCAGGGCGTCGTGGACGAGAAGCGTGCCGAGCTCGAGGCGGCGGTCGCCGACAAGCGCACCGAGGTCGAGAGCGCGCACGCGGCCGAAAAGAAGCGCCTGGAGGATCAGCTCAGCTCGCGCACCGAGGAGCTGATGACCGCGGCGCAGCAGGTCGAAGCCTCCATCAAGGCGAGCGGCAAGACGGTCGCCGACGTCGTGTTCGCCGCCACCGGCGAGGTCATCGCCCGCGAGGGCGACACGTCCAAGGACGCGCTGGCCAAGCTGCGTGCGGTGGTCAAGGGCGAGGTCGAGGCGGTCGAGCGCGAGGTCAAGGAGGCCCAGCAGGCGGCGCGCGAGAAGCTCGACACCGCGGTGGGCGACATGACCGGCGGCATCGACGAGGCGCTGGCCTCGGAGCGCGAAGAGGTCGCGCGCGAGACCGACAGCGCCAAGCTGGCGGCACGCAACGCGCGGTCGCAGGTCTCCGACCTCAAGGTGATGCAGATCATCAGCGAGTCGGAGTACCGCATGCTCACCGAGCACTATGGCCGGCTCTTCGACGCGGGCATGGGTGCCGAGGCGATCAAGAAGATCATCGAGCAGCTCGACCTCGACGAACTGGCGCAGAAGCTCCACGTCGAGATGCGCCAGACCTCCGGGCAGCGGCGCAAGAAGGCGATCAAGCGGCTGCGCCTGATCGAGGCCTTCCGCAAGAGCGGCGCGCGGCCGGAATGGATGATCCTGTCCACCCTGCCGGTCATTCCGCCGGACCTTCGCCCGATGGTCCAGCTCGACGGTGGCCGCTTCGCGACCTCCGACCTGAACGACCTGTATCGGCGCGTGATCAACCGCAACAACCGCCTGAGCCGGCTGCTCGACCTCGAGGCGCCGGAGATCATCATCCGCAACGAGAAGCGGATGCTGCAGGAGGCGTGCGACGCGCTGATCGACAACGGGCGGCGCGGCCGTGCCATCGCCGGCACCGGCAACCATCGGCTCAAGAGCCTGTCGGACATGCTCAAGGGCAAGCAGGGACGCTTCCGCCAGAACCTGCTCGGCAAGCGCGTCGACTACTCGGGCCGCTCAGTCATCGTCGTCGGCCCCGAGCTGAAGCTGCACCAGTGCGGCCTGCCGAAGAAAATGGCGCTCGAGCTGTTCAAGCCGTTCGTCATGCGGCAACTGGTCGAGAAGGGCTTCGCGCACAACATCAAGAGCGCCAAGCGCATCGTCGAGCGGGTGCGTCCCGAGGTCTGGGACGTGCTCGAGGACGTCATCAAGGACCACCCGGTCCTGCTGAACCGGGCACCGACGCTGCATCGGCTCGGCATCCAGGCGTTCATGCCCATCCTGGTCGAGGGATCGGCCATCCAGATTCATCCGCTGGTGTGCTTCGCGTTCAACGCGGACTTCGACGGCGACCAGATGGCGGTCCACGTGCCGCTCTCATCGGCCGCGCAGACCGAGGCGAAGCAGCTGATGCTGTCGACCCAGAACCTGCTCTCGGCGGCCGACGGTTCGCCGGTGGTGTCGCCAACCCATGACATGGTCCTGGGTTGCTACTACCTGACCATCGAGAGCACCGAGCGGCGCAAGGGCGAGGAGCCGGTCAAGGGCGACGGCAAGGTCTTCTCCAGCGCCGACGAGGCGATCATGGCGACGCACCTCGGCCACGCGCACGTGCAGGCCAAGGTCAGAGTCGAGCTGGAGGTGTGGGATCCGGCCGGCGGCGACGATGGCACGGGCGGCATGCGCACCGAGCTGATCGAGACCACGCCGGGGCGCGTGATCTTCAACACGGTCGTCCCGCACGAGCTCGGCTTCGTCAACCGGGTGATGGACCGCAAGGGCCTCAAGGCGTTGATCGCACAGTGCTATCGCGAGCTTGGCCCGGCTGCCACCGCGGCCCTGGTCGACGGCATCAAGGGCGTCGGCTTCCACTATGCGACCGTTGCCGGCATCACCATCGGCATCGAGGACATGCACGTCCCCGTCGAGAAGGCGGCGCTGCTGGCCGAGGCCGATGGCCGCGTGATCGATATCGACCGCGAGTTCCGCCGCGGCTTCATCACCGAGGAGGAGCGCTACAACCAGACGGTCGACGTCTGGCGTGCCACCACCGACGAGGTGACCAAGAAGATGCTCGACGGGCTTGACCGTCGTGGATCGGTCTGGATGATCACCCACTCGGGCGCTCGCGGCAACGTGACCCAGGTGCACCAGCTGGCCGGCATGCGTGGCCTGATGGCGGACCCGTCGGGTCGCATCATCGACCTGCCCATTCGCAGCAACCTGCGCGAGGGGATGACCGTGCTCGAGTACTTCATCTCGAGCCACGGCGCGCGCAAGGGCCTGGCCGACACGGCGCTGCGCACCGCCGACTCCGGGTACCTGACCCGGCGCCTGGTGGACGTGGCGCAGGACGTCATCACCCGCGAGGAGGATTGCGGTACCGATATCGGCACCTGGATCACCCGCGAGGAGTCGGAGCAGATCCCTGAGCCGTTCGTTGATCGCCTGATCGGCCGCATGGCGGCGCTCGATATCGTCGACGAGGCGAGCGGCGAGACGATCGTCGCGCGCAACGACGAGATCGACGAGGTCGCCATCGCGCGGATCGAGGAGACCGGCGCGGACCGGATCAGCGTCCGTTCGCCGCTCACCTGCGTCGCGCGCCACGGCGTGTGCCGCATGTGCTATGGACGGAACCTGGCGAGCGGCCGGCTCGTCGACCTTGGCCAGGCGGTCGGCATCATCGCGGCGCAGTCGATCGGTGAGCCGGGCACGCAGCTGACCATGCGGACGTTCCATACCGGCGGTGTTGCCGGCGAGGACATCACGCAGGGCCTGCCGCGCGTCGAGGAGCTGTTCGAGGCGCGCAATCCAAAGGGCCAGGCGCAGATGACCGAGATCGACGGAACCGTCGAGGTCGTGCGCACCGGGCCCGATCAGCCGATCACGGTGCGGATCACGCATCGCGAGACGTACGACGTCCCGATCAAGCTGACCGCGCAGCACGAGGTGCTGGTCGCCGCGGGCGACGAGGTCGGCGAGGGCCAGCTGCTGGCGCGCGTCGGGGAGGGCGAGGAGCTCGTCGAGGTGAAGGCGCCGTCCGCGGGCCGGATCACCAAGAAGGGCAACACGCTGACCCTGCACAGCGAGGAGGTCGAGACGCGCGAATACGGCGTGCCGCACTCCTCGCGGCTCAGGGTCGAGACCGGCGACGTGGTGTCAGCCGGCCACGCGCTGACCGAGGGCTCGCTCAACCCCAAGGACCTGCTGCTGATCATGGGCGTGGACACCGTCCAGCGCTTCCTGGTCACCGAGGTCCAGAAGGTCTACAAGTCGCAGGGCGTGACGATCCACGACAAGCACGTCGAGATCATCGTGCGCCAGATGCTGCGCAAGGTGACGGTCGATACCGCCGGCGACTCGGAGCTGCTGCCGTCGGAGCTCATTGATCGGTTCGAGTTCGAGGAGACCAACAACCGGATCCTGGCCGAGGGCGGGGAGCCGGCGACGGCGCAGACGGTGCTGCTGGGTGTCACCAAGGCATCGCTCAACACTTCCTCGTTCCTGGCCGCGGCCTCCTTCCAGGAGACGACACGGGTGCTCACCGAGGCGGCCATCAACGGCGCCAAGGACCATCTGCTGGGCCTCAAGGAGAACGTGATCATCGGCAAGCTGATCCCGGCCGGCACCGGCGCCGCCGCGCGTGCGCTGGCCGCGGCTCGGTCGCGTGAGCTTTCGCCGGAGGACGCCGAGGAGCTGCGCGAGCGGGAGGCGGCGCGGGCCTTCCTGACCGGTGATGCGGACACCAACGAGGACGGCGTGGTCGATGCCAAAGAGGCCGCTGATGCGGCCGAGGCGGCGGGGGATTCGGCTGCCGAGCTGATGGACGCCGGCCTCGGCAGCGAGGTAGACGCAGAGGTCACCGAGCAGGTCTTCGATGCCGTGGAGGCAGCGAGCGGCGGCACGAAGCCGGTCAAGGCCAAGGCGGCGGCAGCGGCCTCAAAGGGCGGCTGAGCGGTCGTCTTCACCAGCACCAGATGAGCGCCCGGCCGGAAGGTCGGGCGCTGATGGTTACGTTTGACACTGGCCGTCGGCGAACCGTATACTCCGCGTCCGGTGTCCCGCTTCGGGCGGGACTCCTGCGCGTGTGCCCCACGGGGCATTCGACGTCGCGCTTGAGCCCAATCGGTCCATCACTTGGGGATCGTGCGGCCCGCCGACGGTGAACGAATCAACACGACGTACGAGCGAACGGGAAGGTTCTACAAGGTTGCCAACCATCAGCCAACTGGTCCGCAAGGGTCGGAAGCCGACCAACAAGAAGGTCAAGGCGCCGGCGCTGCGCCGGACCTTCAATACGCTCAAGCAGACCGCTTCCGAAGGCCGGGGCGCGCCCCAGCGTCGCGGCGTCTGCCTTCAGGTCATGACGCGGACTCCGAAGAAGCCGAACTCGGCTCTGCGGAAGGTCGCGCGGGTGCGCCTGACCAACGGCATGGAGGTCACCGCCTACATCCCCGGTGTCGGTCATAACCTGCAGGAGCACTCCGTGGTGCTGGTGCGTGGCGGCCGCGTCAAGGACCTGCCGGCGGTGAAGTACCACATCGTGCGCGGCACGCTGGACGCGGCCGGCGTCCGCGACCGCAGGCAGAGCCGCAGCAAGTACGGCGCGAAGTCGGCGGGGAAGAGCTAGAACCATGCCTCGTCGTGCCACCGTCGCGCGCAAGACCAAGTACCAGGAGCAGCTGGCCGGTACCGCGCTGACCATCGACCAGTTCACCCACAAGCTGATGCGCGGCGGCAAGCGACAGCTCGCCAGCCGCATCCTGGAGGGTGCCATCGCGCGCTGTGAGCAGCAAGCGGGCCGATCCGGCGTGGAGGTCATGGAGCAGGCGCTGCGCAATGCGGCGCCGCTCATCGAGGTCAAGCCCAAGCGCGTCGGCGGCTCCACCTACCAGATCCCGGTCGAGGTTCGTGCCGATCGCCGCATCTCGCTGGGCATGCGCTGGCTGATCGAATCGGCACGCAAGCGCAACGGCAAGAGCATGGCCGATAAGCTCTCGTCGGAGTTCCTGGACGCTGCCAACGGCGTGGGTGCCGCGGTCAAACGTCGCGAGGATACGCATCGGATGGCGGAGGCCAACAAGGCCTTCAGCCACTTCAAGTGGTAGCCCAGATGGCAACCAGCACGGCCGCAGGTCGGTCCAGCACCACGCGAGTCCACGCAGGTCTTGAGAAGACCCGCAACATCGGGATCATCGCCCACATCGACGCGGGCAAGACGACGGTCACCGAGCGGATCCTGTTCTACACCAAGAAGATCTACAAGATCGGCGAAACCCACGAGGGCGCCGCGACGATGGACTGGATGGAGCAGGAGCAGGAGCGGGGGATCACCATCACCGCGGCCGCCACGACCTGCTTCTGGAACGATTACCGCATCAATCTAATCGACACGCCCGGCCACGTGGATTTCACCGTGGAGGTCGAGCGCAGCCTGCGCGTGCTCGACGGCGCGGTCGTCGTCTTTGACGGCGTGGCCGGCGTCGAGCCGCAGTCCGAGACCGTCTGGCGCCAGGCCGACCGTTACAGCGTGCCGCGCTTCTGCTTCGTCAACAAGCTGGACCGGACCGGTGCCGACTTCTGGCGCTCTGTCGAGATGATTCATGACCGGCTGGGCGCCAATGCCGTGCCGCTGCAGGTGCCGATGGGCATCGAGGACACGTTCAGGGGCGTGATCGACCTCATCAACATGAAGGCGATCACCTACGGCAATGACCTGGGCGACCAGATCCAGATCGGTGATATCCCCGAGGAGTTCCAGGCGCTGGCCGACGATTGGCATGCCAAGATGATCGAGGCCCTCGCCGACCTGGACGACGACATCGCGGCGAAGTACCTCGATGGTGAGGCGATCGGCGCCGAGCAGGTCCGGCGCGCGCTGCGTGCGGGAACGCTCGGCTACCAGCTCGTGCCCGTGCTGTGCGGCTCGGCATTGAAGAACAAGGGCATCCAGCCGATGCTCGACGCGGTCATCGACTACCTGCCCTCGCCGCTCGACGTGCCGCCGGTGAGTGGCCTCGACCCGCGCAGCGGCGAGGAGCTGAGCCGCGAAACAGATCCCGGCGCGCCGTTCGCGGCGCTCGCCTTCAAGATCGCTGCGGACCCCTTCGTCGGCAAGCTGGCCTTCTTCCGGGTCTACTCCGGGACGCTCAAGACCGGCTCCTACGTGTACAACAGCTCGAAGGGTCAGAAGGAGCGCGTCGGGCGCATCCTGCAGATGCACGCCAACCACCGCGAGGAGATCGAGTCGATCGGGGCGGGGGACATCGCGGCCGCGGTCGGGCTCAAGGGCACGACCACCGGCGACACGCTGTGCGACGAGTCGAAGCCGATCGTGCTCGAGTCGATCAACTTCCCCGAGCCGGTGATCGAGCTGGCGGTGGAGCCAAAGACCAAGGCGGACCAGGACAAGATGGCGATCGCGTTGCAGCGCCTGGCCGAGGAGGATCCCACGTTCCGGGTCAGCACCGACCAGGAGAGCTCCCAGACACGCATCGCGGGCATGGGCGAGCTGCACCTGGAGGTGCTCGTCGACCGCATGCTGCGTGAGTTCAAGGTGCAGGCCAACGTCGGCCGGCCGCACGTCAGCTTCCGCGAGGCGATCCGCAAGGCGGTCGAGTCCGAGGGCCGCTTCGTACGGCAGACCGGCGGCAAGGGCCAGTACGGCCATGCGGTCATCACCCTCGAGCCGGCGGAGCGCGGAAGCGGCTTCGAGTTCGAGAGCAAGATCGTGGGCGGATCGGTGCCGCGTGAGTACTGGAAGGCGATCGCCGAGGGCATTCGCGATGCTCTGGCCGGTGGCGTGATTGCCGGCTACCCGGTGATCGACGTCAAGGCGACCCTCATCGACGGCTCGTACCACGAGGTCGACTCGTCCGAGATGGCGTTCAAGATCGCTGGCTCGATGGCCGCCAAGTCGGCGGTGCTGAAGGCCAACCCGGCCATTCTCGAGCCAGTGATGAAGGTCGAGGTCACGACGCCCGAGGAGTTCATGGGCGACGTCATCGGCAACCTCAACGCGCGACGAGGCCATATCGAGGGGATCGACGAGCGCGGCAACGCACGGGTCATTCGCGCAACGGTGCCGCTGGCCGAGATGTTCGGCTACGCAACCGAGCTGCGCAGCATGACGCAGGGCCGCGCGGTGTATTCGATGGAGTTTTCACGGTATGCGGAAGTTCCCACCAACATTGCCAACGAGCTGATCGCGAAGTCCAAGAGCTAAGCGACAAAGACAGGAGCGACGAAGGACAACCATGGCCAAGAAGAAGTTCGACCGCAACAAGCCGCACGTGAACGTCGGCACCATCGGTCACGTCGACCACGGTAAGACCACCCTGACGGCGGCGATCACGAAGTACCTGTCGCTGTCTGGCCTCGCCGACTTCAGCGCGTTCGACCAGATCGACAACGCGCCCGAGGAGCGGCAGCGCGGCATCACCATCGCGATCAGCCACGTCGAGTACCAGACCACGAACCGGCATTACGCGCACGTGGACTGCCCCGGTCACGCCGACTACATCAAGAACATGATCACCGGCGCGGCGCAGATGGACGGCGCGATCCTGGTCGTATCGGCCGCTGATGGACCGATGCCGCAGACCCGCGAGCACATCATCCTGGCCCGCCAGGTGGACGTGCCGGCGCTGGTCGTTTACCTGAACAAGGTCGACATGGTCGATGACGAGATGCTGATCGACCTGGTCGAGATGGAGGTGCGCGAGCTCCTCAGCAAGTACGAGTTCCCCGGCGACGACATCCCGGTCATCCGCGGCTCGGCGCTCAAGGCGCTCGAGTCGTCGAGCACCGATACCGCCGCGCCGGAGTACGAGTCGATCAAGCAGCTGATGGACGCGGTCGACACCTACATCCCGACCCCGGAGCGCGAGATCGACAAGCCCTTCCTGATGCCGATCGAGGACGTCTTCGGCATCAAGGGCCGCGGCACGGTGGCCACGGGCCGCATCACGCGTGGCCAGGTCAAGACCGGCGAGACGGTCGAGCTGGTCGGCATCCACCCCAAGACGCGCCCGCTGGTGGTCACCGGCGTCGAGATGTTCAAGAAGACGCTCGACGAGGGTCAGGCCGGCGACAACGTCGGGCTGCTGCTGCGAGGCATCGAGCGCGAGGAGCTCGAGCGCGGCCAGGTGCTGTCCAAGCCGGGCAGCGTCAAGCCGGGGACCAAGTTCAAGGCTGAGGTGTACGTCCTCTCCAAGGATGAGGGCGGCCGTCACACGCCGTTCTACGCCGGCTACCGGCCGCAGTTCTACCTCGGCACGACCGATGTCACCGGCGCGATCATCCTCCCGGCCGGCGTCGAGATGATCATGCCGGGTGACAACGTCAATATCGACGTCGATCTGATCACGCCAATCGCCATCGAGCAGGGGCAGCGCTTCGCGATTCGCGAGGGCGGCCACACGGTCGGTGCGGGCGTCATCACCGAGCTCGCCGGATAGCCGCAGACGATGGCCAAGCAGCGCATTCGCATTCGGCTCAAGGCGTACGACCACAAGCTTCTCGACCAGTCGGCCGAGCAGATCGTGGAGACGGCGCAGCGAACCGGTGCCGACGTGGCGGGACCCGTCCCGTTACCCACCCGGATCGAGAAGTACACGGTCATCCGCGGGCCGTTCGTGCACAAGGACGGCCGCGAGCAGTTCGAGATTCGAACGCACAAGCGGCTGATCGACATCATCGATCCGTCGACCAAGACGGTGGATGCGCTGATGCGGCTGAGCCTCGCCGCCGGCGTGGATATCGAAATCAAGATGTGATGCGTGGGGTGGCCTCGGCCGCCCCGCCGATCCGCCATCGGTTGTAAAGAAGGGAACCTGAGTAGAAGTGGCGCCAGGATTGATCGGAAGGAAGCTGGGTATGACGCGCATCTTCGGCGACGACGGAAGCGTCGTGCCGGTGAGCGTCATCGAAGCTACCCCGAACACGGTCACGCGGCTCCGCACGCCGGAGCAGGACGGCTATGCCGCTCTGCAGCTCGGGTCCGGCACGGCCAAGCGCATGACCCGGCCGGTCGCCGGCCAGTTCAAGGAGCTCGATCGCGAACTCCAGCGGCCCAGGTTCGTGCGCGAGGTGCGCGTCGGCGCGACCGATGGCTACGAGCCGGGACAGCAGATCGACGTGAGCCTGTTCGAGGCCGGTGAGCTGGTCGACGTCACGGGCGTCAGCAAGGGCAAGGGGTTCACCGGCGTGATCGCTCGTCACAACTTCCGCCGCGGCCCGAAGACCCACGGCTCGGATCACCATCGCGCTCCGGGCTCGGTGGGAGCCGGCACGACGCCGGGCCGCGTGTTCCTGAACACGCGCATGGCGGGTCACATGGGCCATGAGCAGGTCACTGTCAAGAAGCTGAAGGTCGTTCGGGTCGATGCCGAGCGCAATCTCATCCTGGTGCGGGGCGCCGTGCCCGGCGCGCGCAACAGCCTGCTGCTGTTGCAGAAGGCAGAGCGAGCATGACCGAGACGATTCTCCTCTCGGCGAGCGGCAAGGAGTCGGGCCAGGTCGAGCTGGCCGAGTCTCTGTTCGCCGCGCCGATCAACGAAGCACTCATCCACCAGGCGGCCATGCGCCAGCTCGCCGGGCGACGGATCGGCACGGCCGATACGCTGACCCGCGGCGAGGTCTCCGGCGGCGGTGCCAAGCCGTGGCGTCAGAAGGGCACCGGCCGCGCTCGGCAGGGAAGCCGTCGCTCGCCGCAGTGGGCGGGTGGCGGCGTGGTGTTCGGCCCGCACCCGCGCAGCTTCGAGCAGAAGATGAACGCCAAGATGCGTCGCGCCGCACTTCGCGGCGTGCTGAGCGCCAAGCAATCCGACGGCGCGCTGCGCGTGGTCGAGGGCTTCGACCTGATCGAGGCGCGAACACGCGGCTTCATCGAGCGGCTCGCCGGCTGGAAGGCCGAAGGCAAGGTGCTCCTGGTGCTCGCCGCGCGCGACGAGCCGGTCGAGCGCTCGTCGCGGAACCTTCAGCACGTTCGCGTCATCCTGGCCGACAGCCTCAACGTGATCGACCTGCTCGAGGCCGATACGATCGTCTTCACCCAGGCGGCACTGCAGCGCGCACAGGAGGTGTACGCGTGAGCGCCACGAGCCTGCACGACATCCTGCTGCGCCCGGTCATCAGCGAGAAGAGCGTGGCGCAGGCCGAGCACAACAATTACACGTTCGCCGTCGCTCGCGACGCGAACAAATTCCAGATCAAGGCCGCCGTCGAAGCCGAGTTCAAGGTCGACGTTCTCGGCGTGCGCGTGGTCTCGGTGCAACCCAAGCAGAAGCGGCGCGGCCGCAAGACGCCGGGTACCGTGCCGGGCTGGCGCAAGGCGATCGTGACGATCGCGGCAGGCCAGAAGATCGAACTCTTCGAGGCGGTGTAACGACTCATGCCACTGCGTAGCTATCGACCCACGAGCCCGGGCGTCCGTCGCATGACGCGCTCCACGTTCGAGGAGATCACCACCAAGATCCCGCACAAGCCGCTCACCGAGAAGATGGTCCGCAGCGCGGGCCGCAACTCACAGGGCAAGCTGACGGTCCGGCACCAGGGTGCCGGTCACAAGCGCCTGTACCGCATCATCGACTGGCGCCGCGACAAGTTCGGCGTGCCGGCCAAGATCGCCACGATCGAGTACGATCCGAACCGCTCGGCGCGCATCGGTCTGCTGCACTACGCCGATGGTGAGAAGCGCTACATGCTCCTGCCGCACGGCCTGGGAGTCGGCGATACGGTCCTCTCCGGTGCCGACGTCGAGGCGCGCACGGGTAATGCCCTTCCGCTGTCACGGATCCCGCTCGGCACGCAGATCCACAACGTGGAGCTGTCGGCGGGTCGTGGCGGACAGATCGTGCGCAGCGCCGGGAGCAGCGCACAGCTGCTCGCCAAGGAGGGCGACCACGCCACCATCCGACTGCCGTCCGGCGAGGTGCGCCGCGTCCGCGCCGAATGCATGGCAACCATCGGCCAGGTCAGCAACCTGGACCACGAGAACCAGAAGATCGGCAAGGCCGGTCGCAGCCGTCACATGGGCCGGCGGCCATCGGTTCGCGGCGTGGTGATGAACCCGAATGACCACCCGCACGGTGGCGGCGAGGGCAAGTCGCCGACCGGCATGCCGCCGAAGACGCCGTGGGGCAAGCCGGCCATGGGCCTGCGGACCCGTGCCAAGGCAAATCCGACCAACAAGATGATCGTCCGTCGCCGATACGGGCGCGGGTAAGGAGCGTAAGAGATGAGTCGTTCCACCAAGAAGGGACCCTTCGTCGACGCGCGCCTGATTGGCCGTGTCGACGAAATGAACAAGCGCAACGAGCGCAAGGTGTTGAAGACCTGGTCGCGTGCCAGCGTCATCTTTCCGCAGATGATCGGGCACACCATCGCCGTCCACGACGGACGTCGTCACGTGCCGGTCTTTCTGACCGAGAACATGGTCGGCCATCGCCTCGGCGAGTTCGCGCCGACGCGTCACTACCGCGGCCATGGCAAGGCCACCGACCGTTCGACCTCGCTGAAGTAGGAGCAGACCGATGCGAGTGACCGCAACCGCCAAACATATCCGAATCAGCTCCCGAAAGATCCGTCTCGTGACGGAGCTGATCAAGGGCAAGCCTGTCGAGGAGGCCGCAGCCGTGTTGCGCTTCCTGCCGAACGCGGCCGCCCGCGACGTGGCAAAGGTGCTCAAGAGCGCCACCGCCAACGCCGAGAACAACTTCAACCTATCGGCCGATGAGCTGCGCATCGTTGACGCGGTGTCCAACGAAGGACCGACCCTCAAGCGCGGGCGACCGCGTGCACAGGGCCGCTACTTCGCAATCCTGAAGAGAACCAGTCACATCACCATCGCCGTGGCTGACCGAGAGGAGGCGTAGATGGGGCACAAGGTTCATCCCTACGGCTTCCGGATCGGCATCATCAAGCCGTGGCTGGCGAAGTGGTACGCGGATCGCGACTACGCAACGCTGCTGCAGGAGGATATGAAGATCCGGCAGCTCGTCAGCAAGCAGCTGTCGAACGCGAGCGTCAGCCAGCTCGAGATCGAGCGCGGCATCAACCATGTGACGGTCACTGTGCATTCGGCGAAGCCGGGAATCGTGATCGGCAAGGGCGGCTCGAACGTCGAGGCGCTGCGCACCGCTGTCGGCAAGCTGACCGATAAGAAGGTCAAGCTCGAGATCAAGGAAGTGCTGCAGCCGGAGCTCGACGGCGTGCTCGTCGCCCAGAACGTGGCCGGCCAGCTCGAGCGACGCATCGCCTTCCGCAAGGCGATCAAGCAGTCGATCCAGCGCACCATCAAGGCCGGCGCCAAGGGCGTCAAGGTCCAGGTCTCGGGGCGCCTCGGCGGATCCGAGATGAGCCGAACCGAGTGGGATAAGGAAGGCCGCATTCCGCTGGGCACCCTGCGGGCGGACATCAGCTACGGCCTCGTCCATGCGCGCACGACCTATGGCCGCATCGGGGTCAAGGTCTGGATCTATCGCGGTGAGCAGCTCGGCGAGCGGCCGGGCACTGCCCGCACCGAGCCGCGCGAGCGCGCCCGCTTGGGACGTGGCGGCCGCGCGCGCAGCGCTCCGGCGAGCACCCAGGCGGCGGCCGGCGCATTGGCCGAGACCGCTGGTGGCACCGCCACGGCGACCGCTCCCGCCAGCGAGCCCCGTCCGCGCGCTCGTGCGCAGACCGCCAGCCGGGCCAAGAGCAGTGCGCCGGTCGAGAAGTCGTCACCGACGGGACGCGGGCCGGAGACCGACGCGCCGCAGGTCGACGTGACGCCATCCAACGGCGAGTCGGCGGCCGCGGAAGGGGAGGGCTGAGCAGATGTTGATGCCAAAGCGCGTCAAGCACCGCAAGGTCCAGCGCGGCCGGCGGGCCGGCATGGCCAAAGGCGGCACGACCGTCAGCTTCGGCGACTTCGGCCTGATGGCCGAGGAAGTCTGCTGGCTGACCAGTCGCCAGATCGAGTCGGCGCGGCGTGCCATGACCCACCACATCAAGCGTGGTGGTCGCATCTGGATTCGGGTCTTCCCGGACAAGCCGGTGACCAAGAAGCCGGCCGAGGTGCGAATGGGTTCCGGCAAGGGCGCGCCCGACCACTGGGTCGCGGTCGTGAAGCCGGGCCGGGTCATGTTCGAGATGTCCGGCGTGCCGGAGCCGATCGCCCGCGAGGCGATGCGCCTGGCCAGCCACAAGCTGCCGATCTCGACCAAGTTCGTCGTCAAGGAGGGCTTTGAGCATGGACATCAATGAGGTCCGCGGGCTCTCCGATGGCGACCTGGAGAGCGCGCTGGTGGACGCGAAGCAGGAGCTCTGGAAGATTCGCTTCGATCTCGCCACCCGACAGGAAAAGAACTACAGCAGGTTGCCGGCGACGCGCAAGCGCATCGCTCGGATCCTGACAGTCATGACAGAACGTCAGCACGCGGCGACCGCGGCGCAGGCTGACGCCGAGAAGGCCAGCTGATGCAGGGCAAACGAAGAAGCAAGGTCGGGCGCGTGGTGTCCGACAAGATGGACAAGACCGTTGTCGTCAGCGTTGAGCGGCTGCGTCGCCACCCGGTCTACAAGCGGGTCGTGCGGCTCTCCAGCAAGTTCAAGGCGCACGACGAGGCGAACGGCGCCCACGTTGGCGACACCGTTCGGATCGAGGAGAGCCGTCCGATCTCTCGCGACAAGCGCTGGCGTGTCGTCGAGGTGGTCGCGCGTGGTTCGCACGAGGAGTTGGTGGACTAGATGATCCGCCGATCCAGCCGGCTGCGCGTCGCCGATAACACCGGCGCCCGGAGCATCGAGTGCATCACCGTGATCGGTCGTTCGCAGGCCGATACGGCCGAGGTCGGCGACGTGATCGTCGCCAGCGTGAAGCAGGCAATGCCGAACTCCGGCGTGAAGAAGGGCGAGGTCGTCAGGGCGGTCATCGTGCGCACCACCAAGGAGTACGGCCGGCCCGACGGCAGCCACATCCGGTTCGACGAGAACGCCGCCGTGCTCATCAACCCGCAGGGCAACCCGCGCGGCACGCGCATCTTCGGCCCGGTCGCTCGCGAGCTGCGCGAGCGGAACTACATGAAGATCGTCTCACTCGCGCCGGAGGTGCTCTAGATGGCGAGCGTACGCAAGGGCGACACCGTCGTGGTGCTCACCGGCAAGGATCGGGGCAAGCGCGGTACGGTCGAGCGAATCCAACAGACCAAGCGTGGACCGGCGGCGGTGGTCCCGGGCATCAACATGGCCAAGAAGCACCAGCGAGCGGCGTCGCGGACGCAGAGCGCGGGGATCCTGGACATTCCCATGCCGATCCAGATCAGCAACGTCCAGGTCGTCTGCCCGCAGTGCGACACGCCGACGCGGGTGACGCATCGCCACCTGGAGGGCGAGGAGCATCGCCCGGTTCGCGTCTGCAAGCACTGCGGTGAGCAGATCGAGGCGGCCCGATGAGCCCCGACAAGAAAGTCGCGAAGAAGACCGAGAAGAAGGTCGACAGCAAGGCTGAGCCGACGTCGAAGCGGGCGCTGACGGCCGAGAAGACCGCCTTCCAGCGACCGGAGCACAGCGGTCTGCGGCGGCGCTACGCCGATGAGGTTGCACCCGCCATGCAGCGCGAGTTCTCCTACGCCAATCTGATGCAGATCCCGCGCGTCGACAAGGTCGTCGTCAACATCGGTCTGGGCGAGGCGATCCAGAACGCCAAGGCGCTCGACGCGGCCGTTGGCGACCTGGCGACGATCACCGGCCAGAAGCCGATCGTGACGCGCGCCAAGCGATCCATCGCTCAGTTCCGGCTGCGCACCGGGATGCCGATCGGCGCCAAGGTGACGCTGCGCGGCCAGCGCATGTATGACTTCCTGGAGCGCACCTTCAACCTAGCGCTGCCGCGCATTCGCGACTTCCGCGGCATTCCGACCCGGTCGTTCGACGGCCGCGGCAACTTCAGCCTGGGGCTGCGCGAGCAGCTCGTCTACCCGGAGATCGACTACGACAAGATCGACCGGCTGCGTGGGCTCGAAATCAGCATCGTGACCACGGCACGCACCGACGAGGAGGGGCACAAGCTCCTTCAGCTGCTCGGCATGCCGTTCCAGTCGTCGTAACGAGGAAGATCCGTGGCCAAGAAATCCATGATCGCGAAGGCGAAGTGCCCGGCGCGCTTCAAGGTCCAGCAGCACAACCGCTGCTCGATCTGCGGCCGCCCGCGCGGCTACATGCGCCGATTTGCGATGTGTCGCATCTGCTTCCGTGAGCGGGCCCTCGAAGGCCAGCTGCCGGGAGTGACCAAGTCGAGCTGGTAGCTCGCTGTATCAGCGGTAGGCGCCAACCGCGCGTGCGCGCGCTGCGAACCACCGCCGAGGAGAAGACCAACCCAATATGAACAGCACCGATCCGATTGCCGACATGCTGACGCGCATCCGCAACGCCAGCGCAGCTCGGCATCGCGAGCTGACGCTCCCGTCGTCCAAGGTGAAGCGCGAGATTGCGCGGATCCTGGCCGAGGAGGGCTTCATCGAGTCATACGAGACGCGCCCCGATGGCGTGCAGGATGTGCTCACCGTCCGGCTGCGCTACGGTGAGGGCCGCACGCCGGTCGTCGCCGGGATCAAGCGCATCAGCAAGCCGGGACTGCGCGTGTATGCGCGCAAGACCGAGATCCCGCGCGTGCTCGGGGGCCTCGGCCTGGCCATCCTCTCCACTTCCCGCGGGGTCATGACCGGGTCGCAGGCTCGGAAGCTGAACCTCGGCGGCGAAGTCGTCTGCTACGTCTGGTAAGGGAGCAACGTCATGTCACGAATCGGTCGAATGCCGATCACGCTCCCGTCCAACGTGGAGGTGAACCAGGAGGGACGCAGCCTGCGCGTCAAGGGCCCGCTCGGCGAGCTCCAGCGCGAGATCCATCCGGAGATGCGCATCGAGCGCGACGATGGTGAGCTGCGGGTGGTTCGTCCCAGCGACGCGCCGCGTCATCGGGCGCTGCACGGCCTGACCCGCAGCCTCGTCAACAATATGGTCACAGGCGTCACCACGGGCTTCAGCAAGGGGCTCGAGATCTCCGGCGTTGGCTACCGCGCCCAGCTCCAGGGCGAGAAGCTGGTGCTGGCGCTCGGGTACTCGCATCCGGTCGAGGTACCGGCACCGTCTGGCATCGAGTTCCGGCTGGAGACTCCGACCCGGCTTGCCGTCTTTGGCGCCGACAAGGAGCTGGTCGGGCAGACGGCCGCGTACATCCGCTCTCGGCGCAAGCCCGAGCCGTACAAGGGCAAGGGCATTCGCTACGCGGGCGAGCAGATCCTGCGCAAGGCCGGCAAGGCCGGCAAGGTTGGAGGCGGCACGTAGCCATGATCAGCAAGCAATCGCGCGACGCGCTGCGTCGCAAGCGCCACGAGCGGATCCGGCTGCGCATCAGCGGTACGCCGGAGCGGCCGCGCCTGTCGGTCTTCCGCAGCACCCGATACATCTACGCCCAGGTCGTGGACGACACGACCGGTCGCACATTGGCGTCCGCCTCGAGCTTCGAGCCTGAGCTGCGTGCTGCGGATGGCAATGCCTCCGCGGCGCACCGCGTCGGCCGCACGGTGGCCGAGCGCGCGCGCGCGGCGGGGGTCAGCGCCGTCGTGCTGGACCGCGGCGGTTATCAGTACCACGGGCGGGTTCGCTCGCTCGCCGAGGGCGCCCGCGAGGGCGGCCTCGACCTGTAGAGCGGAGAACCATATGGCAAGAATCGACGCATCCAAGCTCAGCAACCTCGAAGAAAAGGTCGTCCAGATCAACCGCGTGGCGAAGGTGGTCAAGGGCGGCCGGCGCTTCAGCTTCAGCGCGATGGTCGTCGTGGGCGACAACAACGGCACGGTCGGCGTGGGCCTCGGCAAGGCCGGCGAAGTGCCCGAAGCGATTCGCAAGGGCGTCGAGGACGCCAAGAAGCATCTCGTCCGCGTGCCGCTGGTGGGTGCCACCATCCCGCACGAGGTCACCCGCAAGTTCGGCGCGTCGACGGTGATGCTCAAGCCCGCTTCGGCAGGCACGGGCGTCATTGCCGGCGGCTCGGTGCGCGCCGTCGTCGAGGCGGCCGGCATCCGCGACATCCTCTCAAAGTC
The DNA here is from genome assembly GCA_038250515.1 of Candidatus Limnocylindria bacterium. GTDB lineage: Bacteria > Chloroflexota > Limnocylindria > QHBO01 > QHBO01 > JAICUY01. Next base: position 41,812 of record JBBSCG010000006.1, on the reverse strand, counting down.
GATGGGCAGCAACAACCCGATCAACGTGGTGCGCGCCGCCATGGTGGGGCTCGGCGCGCTCAGCTCCGCGGACGACATCGCGGGTCGCCGTGGCAAGACGGCGGAGCAGCTGCTCGGCAAGAAGGGCGCAGAGGCCGCGCGTCGTCCGCATGAGTACGTGGAGCGTCCGGTTCCCGCCATGTTCGGCGACCGTCGGGGAGGTGGCCGTGGCCGCTGAGCGAACAACGACCGCCGAGGGCGGCCGGCTGAAGGTCACCTGGGTGCGCTCCACCATCGGCCACAAGGCCGCGGCGCGGGGCACCATCCGGGCGCTCGGCCTGCATCGGCTCAATCAGACCATCGAAATCGCCGACACGCCAGAGAACCGCGGGATGCTGCACAGGGTGGCCTTTCTTCTGAGCGTGGAAGAGCCCGTGAGCGGTGGCTCGGCGGCGGAAGGGAACGACTCCTGACATGAAGCTTCACGATCTGCATCCCGCTTCGGGATCGCACAAGCCGTCGCGACGCGTCGGCCGCGGACATGGCTCGGGCCGTGGCAAGACCGCCGGCCGCGGCACCAAGGGCCAGAAGTCGCGCGCCGGTGGCGGCATTCCGGCCTGGTTCGAGGGCGGCCAGACGCCGCTCCACATCCGTACACCGAAGCTGCATGGCTTCAAGAACCGCTTTCGGGTCGAATACGCACCGGTCAACCTGGCCCGCCTGTCCGAGGCCGCGGCCGGAACGCTGATCACGCCGGACGTGCTGGTGCACGACGGCATCCTGCACGACACCAAGCGCCCGCTGAAGATCCTCGGCGGCGGCGACGCGCCGTCCGGCGTGACGGTGCATGCGCACGCGTTCAGCCGAACCGCCGCGGAGAAGCTTACGGCCGCCGGCAGCACGGTGCAGCGCATCAGCTGGCCGGAGAACCAGCCGGTCGACGACATCGAGGATGCATCGGCCGATGCGGCCGACGCCGAAGTGAGCGAGAGCGAGTCGTAGCTTGATCGAGTCGCTGGTCACCGCCTTCCGCGCGCCGGACATCCGGCGCAAGATCCTGTTCACGCTCGGCATTCTGCTGATCTTCCGGGTGCTGACGACGGTGCCCGTGCCGAACGTGGACCAGGCGAAGCTTGCCGAGCTGTTCAACTCGAACGACCTGCTGCGCCTGCTGGACCTGTTTTCGGGCGGCGGCCTGGCGACGGCGTCGATCATCGGTATGGGGGTCAACCCCTACATCAACGCCAGCATCATCATGCAGCTCATGCAGGGCGTGATCCCCAGCCTCGGCGAGCTGGCGCGCGAGGGTGAGTACGGCCGCAACAAGATCAACCAGTACACCCGCCTGCTGACCATTCCGCTGGCGTTCGCGCAGGGCTACGGCTTCAGCGTGCTGCTGGCGGCCAATGGCGTCATCCCGCAGGCCGATCTGTTCAGCTTCCAGACCCTGTCACTGCTGCTCAGCTTCACGGCCGGCACGATCCTGCTGATGTGGCTCGGCGAGCTGATCAGCGAGCGAGGATTGGGCAACGGCATCAGCTTCATCATCTTTGCCGGCATCGTCGGTCGCATCCCGCACCAGGCGGGGCCGATCGTCAGCGGCCCGGACGGGCTGCTGCGCATCATCCCGTTCATCATCATCGCCATCATCGTGATCGCTGGCGTGGTCTGGGTGAACGAGGGCCAGCGGCGCATCCCGGTCCAGTACGCCAGCCGCGTGCGTGGCCGGCGCATGTACCAGGGCCAGACCCAGTACCTGCCGCTGAAGGTGACCATGGCGGGTGTCATCCCGATCATCTTCGCCATCAGCATCCTGCTCTTCCCCGCGCAGATCGCCGCCTACTTCACCGCCAGCCCCATCGACTGGGTACGGAGTGCGGCGAGCTGGATCAGCACCAACCTGACGCAGTCGAACGTGCTGGTCTACGGCGCTCTCTACTTCGTGTTGGTCGTTTTCTTCACGTACTTCTACACCGCGTTCCAGTTCCGGCCCGAGCAGACCGCCGACTTCCTGCGCAAGAACGGCGGGTTCATCCCGGGCATCCGTCCAGGCCGACCAACGGAGCTGTTCCTGGCGCGCGTCACGAACCGCATCACGCTCGGCGGCGCCGTGTTCCTGGGCGGGCTGGCGGTCCTGCCGCTCATCGTGGCGCAGCTGATCCCGGGAACCCAGGGCCTGAACCTGGGTGGCACCAGCATCCTGATCGTCGTCAGCGTGGTGGTCGAGACCATGAAGCAGCTCGAGGCGCAGATGATGATGCGTCACTACGAGGGCTTCATCCGTTGACCGATACCGCACGGCCGGCGGGCGCAGAGCGGCAGATTCTGCTGCTGGTGGGTGCGGTCGGCGCCGGCAAGGGGACCCAGGCGGAGATCCTGCAGAACGAGCTCGGCCTCGTGCACCTGGCCTCCGGCGAGCTGTTCCGACGCGCGATGCGCGAGGGAACACCGCTCGGTGAGCAGGCCCGCGAGTACATGGAGCGCGGCGACCTGGTGCCCGACCAGATCACCATCGCGATGTTCATGGAAGAGCTTGCCCAGCCGAAGGCCGAGCGCGGCGCGATCCTGGACGGCTTTCCGCGGACAGTCGGCCAGGCCCGCGCGCTCGACGAGACGCTGGCATCGCACGGCGAACAGATTCGGCGCGTCATCTATATCGAGGTGCCATCGGACGAGCTCGTGTCGCGGGTCGCGGGACGCTTCACCTGCCCCACCTGCGGCACGCCGTACCACTTCGTCAGCGACCCGCCGCGCGTCGCGGGAATCTGCGATCGTGACGAGAGCCTGCTGACCCAGCGCGAGGACGATCGTCCCGACGTCGTCCGCGCGCGGCTCGCCAAGCAGGTCCCACCGATGCTCGCCGTGGTCGAGCATTACGAGCACGCCGGGATCGTCGAGCGCGTCGACGGCATGCGTCCGATCGACGATGTGACGCGGCAGATCCTGCGCGCCATGGAGCCGGCGGGCGAAGGGATCGACTGAGCGCCGCATGGGCATTCCGTCACGCGCCTCGCTGGTCACCGTCAAGCGTCCCGAGGAGATCGCTCGCATGCGCCACGCCGGCGCCATCCTGGTCGACATCCTCGACGCGATGCACGTCATGCTGCGTCCGGGAGTCTCGACCGGTGAGCTCGACAACCTCGCCGAGCGCATGATCAGCGAAGCAGGCGCCTTCTCGTCGTTCAAGGGCTATCACGGCTTCCCGGGCTCGATCTGCGCCTCGATCAACGACGAGGTGGTGCATGGCATCCCGTCACCCACGCGGCGGATCGCCGAGGGTGACGTTGTGTCACTCGACATCGGCTGCATCTGGCAGGGATGGCACGCCGACTGTGCGCGCACCTGGGCAGTCGGCGCGGTCGGCCGCGAGGTCGAGCAGCTGATTGATGCCACGCGACGGGGCATGCAGGCGGGGATCGCCGCGGCACTCCCCGGCAACCGGCTGGGTGACGTCGGCGCGGCCATCGGATCGGTCGCGCACGAGCATGGCTACGGAGTCGTGCGACCGTTCGTCGGCCATGGCATCGGCACCGAGATGCACGAGGAGCCGCAGGTGCCGAACTACGGCCGGCCGGGGACCGGCATGCGCATCGAGGCGGGCATGTGCTTCGCCATCGAGCCGATGTTCAACCTGGGCGGCGACGAGGTGCGCGTGCTCGACGACGACTGGACCGTGGTGACCCATGACGGAAGCCTGTCGGCCCACTTCGAGAACACCATCGTGGTGACCGAATCGGGGCCCGAAGTGCTGACGGACCGATGAGCATCGGCTGTGGTGTGCGCCCGATTGGACCTGGTGTATACTCTCGTTTCGGGTCGCCCGGTGCGGCGGCCTTTTCGTGTGTTTCCAACCGAGATGAGACCCAACGACAGATCGGGGTGCGTGGCGCTTGGCGAAGAAGGATGCAATTGAGGTCGAGGGCGAAGTGATTCTGCCCCTGCCCAACGCGATGTTCAAGGTGCGGCTGGAGAACGGGCACGAAGTGCTCGCACACATCTCCGGCAAGCTGCGCCAGAACTTCATCCGCATCCTGCCCGGCGACACGGTCCGCGTCGAATTGTCACCGTACGACCTCACCCGGGGTCGCATCACGTACAGGATGAGATGAAAGTCAGTGCATCGGTCAAGCCACGCTGCGAGCGCTGCAAGGTAATCAAGCGCTCCGGAGTGGTCATGGTCATCTGCGTCATTCCCAAGCACAAGCAGCGCCAGGGGTAGAACGAATTCGTGGCACGCATCAGCGGCGTTGACATCCCCCGCGAGAAGCGGGTGATCATCAGCCTCACCTACATCCACGGCATCGGACCGACGTCGGCGAAGGAGATCGTGACGACCGCGGCGGTCTCCCCCGACACGCGCGTCCGGGAGCTGACCGAGGACGAGATCAACCGCCTCCGCGAGGTGGTCGATCGGCGCTTCAAGGTGGAGGGTGACCTGCGCCGCGAGGTGAGCATGAACATCAAGCGCCTGATAGAGATCGGCTCATACCGAGGCGTCCGTCATCGGCGCAACCTGCCGGTGCGTGGCCAGCGTACGAAGACGAACGCACGGCAGCGCCGCGGCGCGCGTCGCACGGTCGGCATCCGCCGCAAGAAGTAAAACAGGAGTTTCATGGCAGAGCGTAAGCGCGCCGCGCGCACGAAGAAGCGCGAGCGAAAGAACGTCCCGGTCGGGCACGCGCACATCCAGTCGACGTTCAACAACACCATCGTGACCATCACCGACACGACCGGCAACGTCATCAGCTGGGGCAGTGCCGGCCTGGTCGGCTTCAAGGGCTCGCGCAAGAGCACGCCCTACGCCGCCGCGCAGACCGCCGACGGCGCCGCGAAGCGCGCCATGGAGCACGGCATGCGCCAGATCGAAGTCTTCGTCAAGGGCCCCGGCGCCGGCCGCGAGCAGGCGATCCGCTCGCTGCAGACCGCCGGGCTGGACGTGACCGCCATCACCGATGTGACGCCGATACCGCACAACGGCTGCCGTCCACCGAAGCGGCGGAGGGTCTAGGGCATGGCACGTTATACCGATCCGGTCTGCCGCATCTGCCGTCGCGAGGGGCTCAAGCTCTTCCTCAAGGGCTCGCGCTGCTACACCAAGAAGTGCGCCTTCGAGCGGCGCAGCACGCCGCCGGGCATGAACACCATGCGGCGTCGCAAGGTCAGCGAGTACGGGCTCCAGCTTCGGGAGAAGCAGAAGGTCCGCAAGAGCTACTCGGTGCTCGAGCGACAGTTCCGCAACTACTTCGAGAAGGCCGAGCAGCGCAAGGGCATGACCGGCGAGAACCTGCTGCGCCTGCTCGAGATGCGCCTCGATAACGCCGTGTACCGCATGGGCTTCGCCAGCTCGCGAGCCCAGGCTCGCCAGCTGGTCAACCACGGGCACTTCGCGGTCAACGGTCGACCGACCAACATCCCGAGCTTCGGTACCAAGGTTGGCGATCGCATTGAGGTGCGCGAGAGCCGGCGTGGACGTGAATTCTTCAAGGTATCGGCCGACAACATGCGCTCGGCACAGATTCCGGACTGGGTGAGCGCGGATGCGGCCAAGCTGTCGGGCACCGTTCTCGCCGAGCCGGCGCGCGAGCAGATGCCGCTCGAGTTCAACGAGCAGCTCGTCGTCGAGTACTACTCGCGCTAGCAACCGCAGGAGTCGAAATCCCTTCATGATCGAACTGGAAACCCCTCGCATCGACGAGGTGGAGTCAACCGGAAACAGGTCCGTCTTCGAGGTCAACCCGCTGCAGGACGGCTACGGCGTGACGCTGGGCAACGCCCTGCGCCGCGTCCTGCTGAACTCGCTGCAGGGGACCGCCGTCACCTCGGTGCAGATCAACGGCATCTTCCACGAGTTCAGCACCATCGACAACGTCAAGGAAGACGTCACCCAGATCGCGCTGAACGTGAAAAAGCTGCGACTGCGCTCCTTCGCACCGCATCCGGTCACGCTGCAGCTCATCAAGCGCGGCGCCGGATCGGTCACCGCGGCCGACATCACCGAGAACGCCGACGTCGAGATCGTCAATCCCGACCTCCTGCTCCTGACGCTCGACTCCGACGAGGGGTCGATCGAGATGGAGCTCACGGTCGAGACGGGCGTCGGCTATCGGCCGGCGGAGCACACCGAAGACATGCCGATCGGGGTGATCCCGGTCGACGCCATCTTCTCGCCGGTGCGTCGCGTCAACTTCGTGGTCAGTGACACGCGTGTCGGCCAGATGACCAACTTCGACAAGCTGACGCTCGAGATCGAGACCGACGGGACGACCAACCCGCAGGCCGCGCTGTCCTCCGCTGCCGGGATCCTGGTTGGCGAGTTCAGCCGCTTCGCCGAGATCGGGCGGCGTCCCGTCTCGGACGGCGAGCAGGCGAGCACGCCGGCAACCGCGAACCTGCTCGACGCGCCGATCGAGGAGCTGGACCTTTCGATGCGCGCCTACAACAGCCTGAAGCGCAACAACATCACCAGGATCGGCCAGCTGCTGGCACTCGGTGACGACGAGCTGTTGCGCATGCGCAACTTCGGCAAGAAGAGCCTTGACGAGATGCGCGAGCGCCTGGCGTTGCGCGGCTTCACGATCCCCGAGGGCACAGCCGGCGAGAGCGGCGACGAGACGGATCTGCCCGCTTCGGCCGAGCTCGACGAGGCCGTCGCCGCCGAGCTGGACCACGAGGGCTAGAGTCCGATGCCGCATCGAACCGCCGGGCGCAAGCTGAGCCGCAAGGACGACCACCGCATGCACATGCTCGGTAACCTGGCGGTCGCGATCCTTCGCTACGAGAAGGTCAAGACCACCGAGGCCAAGGCCAAGGAGGTGCGCGGCCTGGTCGACGGCATGATCACCACCGCCAAGAAGGGCGGCCTCTCGGCGCGACGCTCGCTCGTCTCGCAGATGCCGCACGAGCCGGTCATCGTCGACAAGCTGATGGGCGAGATCGCCGAGAAGTATGCGGACCGCGCGTCGGGCTATACGCGCATCGTCAAGCTCGGCCAGCGCCTGGGTGATGCCGCGCTGATCGTTCAGATCGAGCTCGTCTAGCAGCCCGGCCGCGAATAGAACAGACCGATGCCGGCCGGAGCGCAACGCTGCGCACGTGCCGTCGTCGAGTATGACGGGACTGCCTTCGCCGGCTCCCAGTACCAGCCGAAGCTTCGGACGGTACAGGGTGAGCTGGAGGAGGCGCTTAACAGACTGACCGGCGACCGGGTGCGAATCCGATTCGCCGGGCGAACCGATGCCGGGGTGCATGCCACCGGCCAGGTCGCCGCCTTCTGCCTGGCGCGTCGCGGACGCGGCCAGGGATTGGGATGGCGGGAGCTGCAGCGACGCCTGAACGGCACGTTGCCGCCTGACCTGGCGGTACATTCACTGCGGGCGGCGGCGCGGGGCTTCGATCCGCGCCGTGACGCGCAAGCGCGCGTCTACCGCTACCGGATCCTGTCCGCTGGCGCCAAACGGCCGACCGAACGGCATCGGACGCTCGAGATCGACGATCGGCTGGATGTCGTGGCCATGCGGGCCGCGGCGGCGCTGCTGACCGGCGAGCGTGACTTCGCGGCGCTGGGCAGCCATCCGCACGGACGGACGGTTCGCCGGCTCGATGAGGTCGCGATCGTGCGGCGTGGCGATCTGGTCGAGATCCGGGTCGTCGCCAACGCGTTCCTGCGCCGGATGGTGCGGAGCATGGTGGCGGTGCTGCTGGAGGTCGGTCGCGGCGGATTGGCGCCGGAGGCGGTCGGCAACTTGCTGGCCAGCGGTGAGCAATCCGGGGAGCGGGCACTCAGCGGGCGCGCGGCGCCGGCGCGGGGCCTGACCCTCGAGCGGGTCATCTACTCGAATACGAAACGGCAAGGCAGAACGGCGAAACCAGAGAGAGCAGGAACGTGAAGACATACGCAGTCAAGGCGAGCGAGATCGAGCGACGCTGGTGGGTGGTCGACGCGACGGACCAGACCCTCGGGCGGTTGGCGACGCGCATCGCCACCCTGCTCGAAGGCAAGCACAAGCCCATGTATACGCCGCATCTGGATACGGGCGACCATGTCGTGGTGCTGAACGCGGCGAAGGTGCGCGTCACCGGCGACAAGCTCGCTCAGAAGCGCTACTACCGCCATTCGAACTACCCGGGCGGTCTCAAGGAGGAGAGCCTCGAGTCGCTGCTCGAGCGAAAGCCCGAGCTCGTAATCGAGCGCGCGGTGAAGGGCATGCTGCCCCGTAATCGGCTGGGTCGCGCGATGATCAAGAAGATGAAGGTCTACAGCGGCGCGGAGCATCCACACCAGGCACAGCAGCCGATGGCTGCCGAGCTCTAAGCGAGGAGCGAGGACGAATTGAGCACCAGCTACATCTATGGCACCGGCCGCCGCAAGACGGCAGTCGCACGGGTACGCCTCCTGCCGGGTGACGGCGCGATCCTGGTCAACGGCAAGGACGCAACCGACTACTTCGGCCGCACCGGTGCGGTCGCCCAACTGCGGTTGCCGTTCCGCGTCACCGAGACCGACGGCCGCTACTCGGCGAGCATCCTGGTCGCCGGAGGCGGCTTCTCGGGCCAGGCGGGGGCTATCCGCCACGGGATCGCCCGAGCGCTGCTGAGCGCCCATCCCGGCGCTCGCGGCGCGCTGCGCCAGGCCGGCCTGCTGACCCGAGACCCACGAGCCAAGGAGCGCAAGAAGTACGGCCTCAAGCGAGCGCGCAAGGCACCGCAGTACACCAAGCGCTGATGATGCAGCCAGGACCCGGGCGGGATCGCCGGGGTCCTTTGGTATGATCGGCCTCCGACGCAGATCAGGTCGCCGCTGACACCGTGCTGGAAGCCATCCGCGAATTCTTCGATACCTATCTTCGGGGCAGCTGGACCTCGCTGATCGATATCCTCCTCGTCGCCATCGTCGTCTACTGGATCTTCATCCTGATCCGGGGCACGCGGGCGGTGGGGATCGTCATCGGTCTGGCCCTGCTCTACTTCTTCTATCTGGTCGCCCAGGCGTTCGACCTGCGTCTGATCAGCACGCTGCTGCAGAACGTGGCGGTGGTCGGCCTCTTCGCAGTCGTCGTCGTCTTCCAGCCGGAGCTGCGGCGCGCGCTGGAGCAGATCGGCCGCGTCGGCTCGGTGAACCGCTTCTTCGTGTCACACGAGGTCGCGGTCGCCGAACGCGTTGCACGCGAGATCAGCCGTGCCGCCCGGCTGCTCGCCGGATCGAGGCATGGTGCGCTGATCGTGCTCGAGCGCGAGACGGGGCTCCAGGACCTCGCCACGGAGTCGGGCGTGCCGCTGCACGCTGACCTGCGCGCCGAGCTGCTGGTCACCATCTTCTATCGCGGGACGGCATTGCACGACGGCGCGGTGCTGATCGCCGGTGACAGGATCATCGCCGCCGGCGTGCTGCTGCCGCTGTCGCAGAACGTCCTCGACTCCGAGCGCTACGGCACGCGGCATCGTGCCGCCATCGGCATCAGCGAGCAGACCGATGCGCTGGTCATAGTGGTCAGCGAGGAGACCGGCTCGATCTCGCTGGTGATGCGCGGGCGCATCGAGCGCAACCTCAACGAGGAGAAGCTGCGGCGGCGCATCTTCAACCTGATCCGGCCCCAGGCACCGCGGCGCGCGGTGCCGCTGCTGCGCCGCACGCTGGAGGGCCGCTGGGGTATGGGAAGCGAGCCCGAGCCGCTGCCGGACAACCAGCCGCTCGATCCAGAGGAGCGCGTCATCAACCCGCCCGTTCGTGCGGTGCCTGATCACCGCGCCGAGCCACGGGCGCTTCCAAAGGAGCGGCGGTCCTGATGCGCTGGCTGCTGCGCAACTGGATGCTGAAGATCCTGGCGCTGGCGCTGGCCACCATCCTCTACACCGGCCTCGTCTACTCCGGTTCGTTCGCCGAGGACACCATGCGCGGCGTGCCGGTGCGCGGCGTTGATCAGCCCAACGTGCTGGTCAACATCGGGGCGCCGTTCCGCACGGTCGACGTGCGCTATCGGGTCGGACGCGACCAGGGCCGACCGACGGTCGACAGCTTCGCGGCAGAGGTGGACCTGTCGAAGTACGACATTCAGCGCACGGGCCAGCCGCAGCTGCTGCCGATCACCGTCACCGCGCTGAGCGACGGCATAGACATCCTGAGCTACACGCCCCACGACCTCTCGGTCACGCTCGACACCCTTGACACCAAATTGGTGCCGGTCGTGGTCGACCGCGGCAGCGTTCCGGACGGCCTGGAGATCGGTACACCGCAGGCCAGTCCCACCGAGGTGCAGGTCAAGGGCGCCAGCTCGCGACTGAGCCAGGTGGTGCGCGCCGTGGTGCATGTCAGCATCGATGCGTCGGGCATCTCGGTTGACCGCGAGTTCGACCTCGTGGCGGTCGACGTCGACGGCCAACGCGTCGAATCGGTCGAGCTGGCGCCGAACTCGGTCCGTGTCGCCATCAAGGTCACGGCGGTGCAGACCAACAAGACAGTGCCGATCCGTCCAAGGCTCAACGGCACGCCGGCAGCGGGTATCCAGATCGACGCGGTTACGGTCGAGCCGAGCACGGTTACGCTGCAGGGCGCGCCGGATGTGCTCAGCTCGCTGACCGAGGTGGCGACCGAGGCGATCAACCTCGTCGCTCTCGGCAAGACGACCCGGTTCGATGCCTCGCTCGTACTGCCGGCCAAGGCGACGCTCGTCGATGGAGCGCCGAAGGTCGTGGTGGTGACCGTCACCACCAGACCGGCGAGTGGCAGCCGGACATTCCTAACCGGGGTGGTGTGCATAGGCGCCGCCGCAGGCAACGCCTGCCTTCCGCAGATCGATCAGCTGTCCGTCACGTTGAGCGGACCCCTCTCCACGCTCGACGGCCTCGATGTGGCCGACGTCACGCCGGTGGTCGACGTCAGCGGGCTTGGCCCCGGTGCGCATGACGTGAAGCCATCCGTCACGCTGCCCGACGGCCTCAAGCTGGTCAGCATCTCGCCGGCGAGCGTGTCGGTCACCGTCCGCGCCCCGGCGACGCCGGCCCCGTCGACGGCGCCGCCGCCGACTCCTTCGCCGCCGGCTCTGCCGCAGTAGATGGGGCGGCTCTTCGGAACCGACGGCATTCGCGGCGTGGCGAACGTCGATCTGACCCCAACGCTGGCCTACGAGCTCGGGCGAGCGGTCGGCCACCTGCTCGACGGAGATGGCCAGAGCGTCGTCATCGGTCAGGACACGCGGCGTTCGGGCGACATGCTCGTCGCGGCGCTCGCCTCCGGACTGACCTCGGTCGGCTCCGACGTGGTCGAGCTCGGCGTGGTGACCACGCCCTGTCTTGCCTTCGTGGCCGGCAGTGGTCGTCACGTGGCCGGAATCATGGTCAGCGCCTCGCACAACCCCGCCGAGGACAACGGCCTCAAGGTGCTCTCCGGCGGTCGCAAGGTCGACGACGCGGCCGAGGACGAGCTCGAGCACCTGATCCTGCGGGCCGATGCGCTGCCCGGACGCCCGAACGGGCAGCTCGGCCGCATTCGACGCGATGTGGGTGAGGTGGCAGGCTACCGCCAGCATCTCATCGGCGCGGCGGGCGACTCGTTGCGGGGTCTGCGCCTCGGGCTCGACTGTGCCAACGGCTCAGCCAGCGTGATCGCGCCCGCCCTGTTCGCCGAGCTGGGCGCCGAGACGACGGTGCTGTTCGCCGATCCGGACGGCACGAATATCAACGCGGGCTGCGGTTCGACGCATCCGGAGCGCCTGGCCGCACTGGTGGTCGAGCAGGGCCTGGACATTGGTCTCGCGTTCGACGGCGACGCGGATCGGCTGATCGCCGTGGATGAGCGCGGCTCGCTGGTGGATGGCGATGCGGTGATGGGCATCTGCGCGCTGGACCGCCTGGAGCGCGGAACGCTGCGTAACGGCATCCTGGTCGCCACCGTCATGAGCAACGGCGGCCTCGAGCGCGCCATCAGCAGCGCGGGCGGTCGGATGATCCGCACCCCCGTCGGGGACCGGCACGTGCTCGATGTCATGGAACGGACGGACGCGGTCATGGGAGGTGAGCAGTCGGGGCACATCATCTTCCGCGACCTGGCCAGCACCGGCGACGGCATGCTGAGCGGGATCGAGCTCATCCGCACGCTGCGTGCGACGCCGGGAGCGACGCTTTCGGAGCTCGCCGCCCGAATTCCGAGGTTGCCGCAGGTGATGCTAAACTCGGCCGTGCGTCATCGAGATCAATGGCAGATTGACCCGGCCTTCAGCGAGGCCGTCGCGCGGGCGACCGCCCGGCTGGGTGACCGCGGACGCATCCTCGTCCGGCCGTCGGGCACGGAGCCGAAGATTCGGATCATGGTCGAGGGCGATGACGCTGCAGAGATCGACGAGATCGCGCACGAGCTGGATCGGCTTGCGAAGGCGCGGCTGAACTGATCGCGGACGACGCGAGGAGGGCGACATGTGCGGAATCGTAGGCTACGTCGGGCCGCGTGATGCCGCGCCGATCCTGCTCGAGGGTCTGCGCCGCCTGGAGTACCGCGGATACGACTCGGCCGGGATCGCGCTGCTTACCAACGAAGGCGACGTCTTCATGGAGAAGCGCGCCGGCAAGCTGACGAACCTGACCGAGCACCTCAACGGCGGAGCGCCCGCGGGGCATCCGGGCATCGCCCACACCCGTTGGGCGACGCATGGCCGGCCGAACGACGTCAACGCGCACCCGCATACCGACTGCAGCGGCAAGCTGGCGCTGATCCACAACGGCATCATTGAGAACTACCGCGAGATCGGCGACCGCCTGCGTGCCGCCGGCCACCGCTTCGTCAGCGAGACCGATACCGAGGTGCTGGCCCACCTGATCGAGGAGAAGTACTCCGGCGACCTGGTCGAGTCGGTGCGCCTGGCGCTCAGGGAGGTGCGTGGCGCATATGCCATTGGCGTGATGCATCACGACCACCCCGACCGGATCGTGGGCGCGCGGATGAACGTGCCGCTGATCGTCGGCCTGGGCGACGGTGAGGCGTTCCTGGCCAGCGACGTGCCGGCCATCCTGGAGCACACCAAGAACGTCATCATCCTGCAGGAGGGTGACATCGCCGACGTGACGACCGACGGCGTGCGAATTCTGGATCTGGATGGCGACAGGGTCGAGCGCGACGTGACCAGGATCAACTGGAATATCGCCGCCGCGGAGAAGGGCGGCTTCCCGCATTTCACGCTGAAGGAGATCTACGAGCAGCCCCACGCTATCCAGGAGGCGCTGCGCGGCCGGATCGACGCGACTGGCAGCGTGACCATGAGCGAGCTCGATGCGATCGAGGAGAAGCTGCGCCGCGTGGAGCGCGTCTATGTTGTCGGCTGCGGGACCGCCGGCTACGCGGCACAGGCGGGCGCCTATCTCATCCAGCAATGGGCCGGCCTGCCAGCGGTCAGCCAGATTGGCAGCGAAATGCGCTACGCGCCACCACCACTCGACGACCGCACGCTGGTGATCAGCGTCAGCCAGTCGGGCGAGACGGCCGACACGCTGGCACCCCAGAAGCTGGCGGCGGAGCGCGGCGCCACGATCGTGGTCGTGACCAATGTCGTCGGCAGTGCGATCACGCGAGAGGCCGATGCGGTCTGCTACCTGCAGGCCGGGCCCGAGATCGCGGTGGCCTCCACCAAGGCATTCGTCACCCAGGTGCTCGTGCTGCAGATGATCGCGCTCCATCTCGCCTGCCTGCGCGGGACGCTGACCGACCACCAGGTGCGCACCTTCGGGCGGGCGCTGCGCGAGCTGCCGGCCATGGCCGCCGAGGCCCTCAAGCGTGGCTCGCAGATCAAGAAGCTGGCCCAGCGGTTGGCGAGCGTGCACGACGTGATGTACATCGGTCGCGGATTGGGCCATACCGTCGCGATGGAGGGCGCACTGAAGCTCAAGGAGCTGAGCTACGTGCATGCGGAGGGCTACGCCGCCGGCGAGCTCAAGCACGGACCGATCGCGCTGCTCGACCCACAGACGCCGCTGGTGGCCATCGCCACGCGCGGTGCGACCTACGAAAAGCTGGTGAGCAACGTGGCGGAGGCGCGCGCCCGCTCGGCGCCGGTGATCGCGATTGCGAGCGAGGGCGACGAGGATATCGGCCGCTACGCCTCGGACGTGATTTTCGTGCCGGAGACGCTCGAGGAGGTCATGCCGGCGATCGCCATTTTGCCGTTGCAGCTGCTCGCCTACGAGGTCGCGGTGGCACGCGGCACCGACGTCGACCAGCCGCGCAACCTGGCGAAGTCGGTCACGGTCGAATAGCCGCGGCTCCTCGACACCAGCCGCGATGACCCGCCACGAGATCGGCATCGACCTGATCGACATCGACCGGATCCACCGTGTGCTGGGACGCTACCCGCAGCGGTTCCGGCGACGCGTGCTGACCGAGCGCGAGGATCGTTACTGCGGGCCGAAGATCGAGCGCGTCGCCGGCCGCTGGGCGGCCAAGGAGGCGATCAGCAAGGTGCTGGGCCTCGGCGTGCGCGGCGTCGGCTGGCGCGAGATCGAGGTCCTGCCCAACCGCGCGGGCCAGCCGCAGGTGCTGCTGCACCGGCGCGCGGCCGCGCGCGCTGAGGCCCTGGGGCTCGACGAGGTGAGCGTCTCGATCTCGCACGAGCGACATCTGGCGGTCGCCGTCGCGGTGGCGCATCGCGCGCATTCGTAGACCGATGCAGCTGCCGTTGATCGAGCGCGACTGGGTCTCGGCGCACCTGCCGGCGCGCCCGTCGCATGCCCACAAGGGCACCTTTGGGCGGCTGCTGGTCGTCGCCGGGTCTCTGGAGTACGCCGGTGCGGCGTTGCTGTGCGGGCTCGGCGCGGCGCGGACCGGTACCGGCCTCGTCTGCCTCGCCGGTCCCGAGGCGGTGATCGCGCGGCTCGTGGGGCTCGTGCCGGAGCTGGTTTCGATGCCGCTCGCCGAGGAGGCGCGCGGGCTCATCGCACCGGCCGGCTGGCGGCGGCTGGCCGCCGAATCGACCGCATACGACGCGCTGGTGGTCGGCCCCGGCCTGGGGCGCCAGTCCGGCACGCTGCGCCGCACGCGCGGGTTGATCGGGGAGCTGCGCCGCCCGGCGGTGATCGATGCTGACGGCCTCAACGCGCTGGCCGACGCGGACCGTTGGTGGCGCAGCCTGGCTGCACCGCTGGTGCTGACGCCACATCCGGGTGAGTTCGCGCGCCTGACGCGTGGACCCGCTCCGGCCGACGACGACGATGCCCGGGCCGAGGCGGCGCGCGATGCCGCGGCGCAATGGGGCCAGGTGGTGGTGCTCAAGGGCGCGAACACGGTGATCGCCGCGCCCGACGGTCAGCTGCTCACTTCGGGGGTCGCCACCCCCGCGCTCGCCACTGCCGGCAGCGGCGACGTGCTGGCCGGGGCAATCGGCGCGCTGCTGGCGGCCGGCGTGGAGCCCTTCGCTGCAGCGGCCTGCGGCGTCGCGCTGCACGCCGCCGCCGGGCTGCTGGCCGAAGAGCGCATCGGGCGGGCCGGGGTGATGGCGCACGACGTCGCGCATCTGCTGCCCGTCGCCGCGCGCTCGTTCGGCGTCCGCGATCGATGAGCGGGCACAGCCCGCATCGAGCGTGGATCGAGGTCGATCACGGCGCGTTGGCCTCCAACCTGGCCGTCACCAGGCGACTGGCGGGAGCCGAGAAGCAGGTCATCGCCGTGGTGAAGGCCAACGCCTACGGCCACGGGGACGTGCCGGTCGCCGAGACGCTCCTCGCCAACGGCGCCGAGCGGCTGGCGGTCGCGACGATCAGCGAGGCGCAGCGTCTGCGCAGCGCCGGCATCGGAGCGCCGATCCTCGTTCTTTGGGCGCTCGGAGACGCAGAGGCGGACGCGGCGCTGTCCGCGGACGTCGAGGCAACCGTCTACGCCGAGCGTGACCTCGAGCCGCTGGAGCGCGCCGCCGCGCAGGCGGGTCAGCGCGCATCGGTCCATCTCAAGCTGGATTCCGGGCTGGGAAGGCAGGGAATCGAGCCGGATCGGGCGCTCGAGCTGGGACTGCGCATCACGCGCAGTCGTCATCTGCGCCTCGCCGGCACGTACAGCCACCTCGCGGTGCCCGGCGAGGACGACGCCTACACCGATGTGCAGCTGCTGCGCCTGGCGCAGGCGCTCGACGCCATGCGCTCGGCGGGCGTTGATCCGGGACTCGTGCACGTCGCGGCCACGGGCGGAATCTTGGCCGGGGCAGCAGCGTACGCCGATGCGGTGCGTCCGGGCCTGGCGCTGTACGGCATGCTCCCGGACTGGGCGCGTGACCGCAACCCGGGGCTTCGTCCGGCGCTGACGCTGAAGGCCCTGCCACGGCGGCTGTTCGACCTGCACGCCGACGAGGCGCTCGGCTACGGGCTGCGCTTTCGAACGTCGAGGACGACGCGCATCGCAACGCTGGGAATCGGCTACGGCGATGGCTGGCCGCGCAGCCACGCCAACAACGGCTTCGCACTGCTCCACGGCAGTCGGGTTCCGATCGTCGGCGCCGTCAGCATGGACGGCCTGACGGTCGATGTCGGCGAGGCCGGTGATGTAACCTACGAGGACGAGTTCGTCCTGATCGGTGAGCAGATGCAGGCCCGCATCAGCGCCGATGAGGTCGCTGCCCAGCGCCGAACCATCAACTACGAAGTGACGACCGACCTCCGCGAGCGGCTCCCGCGCGTGCACCTCGGGAGCTGACCGCGAACCGGGTCGAACGTCGAGCGAGTAGCAATGCCCATTCCTGATATCGACGTGTGGCAGGGACCGGTCGAGACGCTCGCCAAGGGGATTCAGCGTCGGGGCCTGGCCGCACCTGCGCGATTGTTGCTCGACGCTCACCGTCCGCTGCGGCCGCTGCTGGGCCACGCCGCCACCTTCCTGGCGCCGATCCTCTCGCCGCTGCTCGGGCGACAGGTCGACGTGCTGCGCGCGACGCTTGAGGAGCCGGCTGCCTATGACCGGTTGATCGATCGCCTGAAGGGGGAGGGCTGATGCCTGATTTCGGCGATCTGATCGGACGGCTGGTCGGAATCATCGGTGAGGTGCTCGGCGCATCGTCGCTGCGCCTCGGCATCGGTCCAACCCTGGCGATCGCCGGGATCCTGCTCATCCTGCTGTCGCTGGTGGCCCGGCCAATTTCGCGCTGGGTCACGCGCGACCTGGGCCATCTGTCCGCCGTACCGCGCTCGATGGCACTCGCCGCCGAATCCGGGGCGATCGCCGCCTTCTCGCTGGGGACCGCCGGCATCGCACGCTCGGTGTCCGCCAGCGCCCGACTGCGGACGCTCGCCGCACTGCCGATCCTGTCCCATGTCGCACGGGCGGCGGCGCGCAGCGGCGTGCCCATGGAGATCAGCGCGAATGACCCGATCGCGGCAATCCTGGCCGAGGCGACCGTGCTCGAGGCCCACCGCCGCACCGAGACGGAGGAGCGGGCTGGCCGGTCGCGCGTCGTCTACGTCGGCGAGGGCCGCGCGACGGCTGCCGGATATGCGCTGGCCGCCAGGACGCACGGCGGCGCCGGATTCGTCATGGGAGGCCTGGCTGAGGAGGGCCTGCTGCTGCTCGACGGGATGGCGAGCAACACCGGTTCGACGAGCTTCGGTACCGCCGATGCGTCACAGGCGAGCTCGGTGCTGCTCGAGGGTGAGGGTGCGCTGATCGGGCCCGAGCTGTTCCAGGCGCCGAGCGATCTGACACGCGGCGGCCATGACCGCATTGCGGCGTTTGCCGGCAACCGTCTGGCCTGGATCACGATCGTCGTGCTGGTGCTCGGATCTGCGTTGGTCGTTTTCGGCCGGATCGACCTGGCAACCTTCCTTGTCGGTCACTGACCGATGCGCCGCTCGCTACCGACCGCGCTGCTCGTCATCGTCGGCCTGCTGCTGCTCGCCGACTTCGTCATCGTCAACCCGTCGCTCGCCGCGCTCGCCGGCGTGCTGCTCGAATACATCGTGCTGCTCGCCGCCGCCGCGGCGATCACCGGTGGACTTGCCCTGGCGCTGAGGCATATCGACCAGTTGCGGCACGCCGATGCTGAGCGCTCCGGCTCGGTGCTCGTGCTCCTCGGCATGGCGGCAATGCTGCTCGCTGGATTTTATCCCGGCTCGACGGGCGCGGCGGACCCGCTGATGCGCTGGCTGGTGGCGGCCCTGCTCGTCCCGCTGGTCGCGTCGCTCTTCGCGATGCTCTTCTTCTTCCTGCTGTCGGCGGCGAGACGTGGCGTGCGGCTGCGCTCGCGCGAGACGACGGTCATGCTGCTGGCGGCGTCCGTGGTGCTGGTCCTGCTGCTGCCGCTCGGCGGCAGCCTCGGCGAGCTGCTGGCAGCCGCCGCCGGCTGGGCACTCGCCGTGCCGATCGGCGGCGTTTTCCGCGGGCTGCTCATCGGTGTCGCCATTGCGACCGCCATCGCGGCGGCGCGCGTGCTGCTGGCGGTTGATGGCGCGGCCGATGATTGAGCGCATGCGCGGCTCGTGGCGCTCGCGGCAACGCACGCCCTGGGCGCGGCTGGCGCCGTTCGTCGCGTTGGCCGCACTCGCCGCGGCGGTGGTGCTGCCCAACCTGACGCCGCCGCTCAGCCTGGCGAACCCGGACCGCACCAGCGTCACGGATTTCCGCGCGGCAGTCGCCGCCTTGCCCGCCGAGCCGCTGGTGCTGGTCGCCTTCGATGCGGACTTCGGCACGTATCCTGAGATCAGCTACGTGACGCGTTCGGTGCTGGCCGATCTGCTCGGCCGCGGTGCCTCGCTCGCGTTCGTCAGCTACTCGCCCGAAGGACGCGCGCTGGCGGTCGCCGAGCTCGATCGGCTGCACCGCGACGGGACGCCAGAGGACCGGTTGCTCGACCTCGGCTACCGCTCGGGCGTCGAGGCGGCACTCGTCCTCAGCGTCACGTCGGTGGTTCCCGATGCCGCGACGGGCGCGCTCGCGCAGCGGGTGCGCGCGGCCGGAGGAGGAATCGACGCGTTCAATGCGGCGCTGGTCGTGGGCGGAACCGATCTCGGCCCGCGGGCATGGGTCGAGCAGGTCTCGACGCGCGTCCCCGAGCTGCCCATCCTCGCCGTGGCGCCCACCTTCCTGCGCCCGGAGCTCGAGCCATACGTCCACTCGGGCCAGCTCACCGCCCTGCTCGGCACGCTGCGCGACGGCGTGGCCTACGGAGCGGCCTCGGACACTCCGTCTGGCCGGCCCCCCAGCGCTTTGGCCATGCTGATCGGCATGCTCATCGGTCTGGGCGTCCTGCTCGAGGCGAGCGGGGGCGGCGCCTTCGGCCGCCTGCGCGCGTTCGGCAGCCGGGGCCGGCAATGAGCGGTTACTTCGCGAACGATCTCGCCGGGACGGTCGGCACTACGCTGGCGGCGCTGCTGACCCTTGCCGTCTGGTCGTACCTGGCTGGAGAGCGACGCCTTTTCGCCTGGGCGCAGCACCTGCTGGCCGGCCTGGCGACCGGCTACCTCGTCGTCATGTCGGTGCGCGAGGTCCTGGTGCCGCGCCTCTTCACGCCGCTGCTGTCGGATCCGCGCGGTCACCTCGTTCTCTGGCCGGCGCTCGTGCTGGTGGTGGCACTCGGGCTCGCGCGCTGGCTGCCGCGTGGTGTCGTGGCGGTGCCGGTCGCCCTGCTGCTGGCAGGCACTGCGGCCTTTGCCCTGGGTGGCGCGGTGGTGGGCACACTGCTGCCGCAGATGGCCGCCAGCCTGCTGCCCGCCGCCGCCGGGCCGACCGGCCTGTTGAATGCGCTGATCGGCCTGCTGATCAGCGTGCTGGTCATCCTCGCCTTCCTGCATGGAACGCGCGGCGGCCGTCTGACGGTCAGCGCCGCCGGCACGGGCCGCTGGCTGCTGCTCGGCGGGCTCGGCGGCTGGCTCGGCTTTCTGCTGGTCAGCCGCCTGGCGCTGCTGGTCGAGCGGTTGCGCTTCATCCTCGTCGACTGGCTGGGGCTGGGCCGATGAGCGTCGGGCGTCCGCGTGCCATCGCCGAGCTGTCGCTGCTGATCGACATCGGCTCCGCGTGGACAAAGGCGAGCGTCATCGCGCGCAGCCAGGGCCGCTGGCGGATCGTGGCCCACGTCGCGCAGCCGACCCGCTGGGACGAGGGGGAGCTGTGGCGCGCCCTGGCCCAGCGATTGGCCGTCGGCGCCGATCGCCGACTGCACGATCATATCGAGGCGCTTCTCGTCCAGGCGCCGCGGATCGAGTGCCACACGCCGCGCCGACCGGCGCAGCTCGCCGTCGCCGCTGTTTCGCGCGACGTGTCGGGCGCCGCGGCACGACGGGCGGCCGAGTCTGCCGGCTGGGTCGTCGCGGAGAGCGCCACGATGGACGACGACCGGTCGCTGGCCGACCGCCTCGCGGCGCTGCAGTCGGCCAGCGTCGACGGCTGGCTGCTCGCCGGCGGGTTCGACGATGCACGGGCCGAGCAGGCGCTCGAGATGGCGGCGCTGGTCGCGGCGGCACGCGGCGGCGGCGAGGCGCCGGTGATCTGGGCCGGATCGAGGGCGCTGTCCGACGAGGTCACGGCGCTCTTCCAGCCTGGCGTGGTCACAAGCGTGGCGAACCCGCGGCCTAGCCCGGAGCGGCTCGATTCCGCGTCGCTGCGCCAGCATCTCGAGACGCTGCTGCAGCAGATCATCGAACCCGGCGGCTTCATTCACCTGGCGCCGGTCAGCTTCCGTCGCGCGGTGACCGCCCTGGCACGCGCATCGGGGCTGCGCATCCTGGGCGTCGACATCGGCGCACGCTATGGCAACTGGGTTCTCTCGGAGGCCGATGGCGGCGTCGAGAGCCGGATCTTCGCCAGCGGTGGGCTCTCCTCGCCGTCGTTGACCGGGCCGGGCGCGCCGGCGCGCCTGACGCGCCTGATCCCGCATGCCATCGACGAGCTGGCGGTGGCCGATGCGCTTCAGAACCTGCGCGCTCGGCCGGGGACGCTGCCGCAGACCGAGGACGAGCTGGCGGTGACCCACGGCGCGGTCCGCGCGCTGCTGGCGCAGATGGCCGCGGAGGAGAGCGGCGCCGGGGTCGACCTGATCATCGGCTCCGGGCGAACGCTCGGCTCGATCGCGAACCCGGGCCTGGCGGCCCAGCTGCTGGTCGACGGCCTGCGCCCGCTGGGCGTCACGCAGCTCGCCGTCGATCCGGCCGGGGCGCTGGCGCCGCTCGGCTCGCTCGACGACGTGGAGATCGGCGAGGGAATCGCCACGGTGCGCGATGACCTGATCGTGCCACTCGGCGCCTCGGTGGTGTGCCGCGGAGGGCGCAGCGGGCAGGTCGCCATGCGCGTCACCGTGCATCGCACGGGCTGGCCGCCGCTCGGCCCGATCGAGGTGCGCAGCGGCTCGGTGCGGCTCGTTCCGCTCGGCCGCGGCCAGGGAGCCGAGCTCGAGATCGAGCTGGAGGGGGACGTTTCGCTGGGCACCGCGCGGCGCGCACGCCGCGCGCGCAGCGCCGTTCAGGGCGGGCCGGCGGGCCTGATTCTCGACGCGCGCGACGTGCCGATGGTCGTGCCGCGCCGCTCGGACGATCGTCGCGCAATGCTGGCCTCGTGGCGCGACGCATTCCTGCGAGAGCCGCGCATGTCGACCGGAGCCATCGAATGAACGACGTCGTGCACCGCGTGCCGATTCCGCGTGGCGCGAGCGTGCGCGTCGCCGTCGGCAGCTCGGTGAAGCCCGATCAGCTGCTGGCCATGCGCCGCGCCCCGGCTCGGCCGATCGTGGTCGACCTGGCGCGCAGCCTGCGACGGAGTCCGGCAGCGGCCGGCGACCTGCTCGAAGTGCGGCCCGGCGAGCAGATCGAAGCCGGTGACGTGCTTGCCCGCACCGCCGACGGGCGGACGGTGAGCTCACCGGTCGCCGGCCTGCTGATCGCGTACTCGCGCAGCGATGGTACCGCGCTCATCGCGCCGCTCGGCGACGAAGAGCCGGTGATCGGCCACGTCTCCGGGCGTGTGCGTGCGGTCGAAGAGGGCGCCATCGAGGTCGAGGTGCGCGGCGCCATGCTGCTCGGCGTGGGTGGCACCGGTGAGGCGGTGCACGGTGAGCTGGTGGTGGCGGTCCACGAGCCGGGCGAGGAACTGCGCGCGGGTGCCATCGACGTCGGCGCGACGGGCAAGATCGTGGTCGGTGGCTCGCGCGCATCGGCCGAGACGCTGACGCGGGCGCGCGCGATGGGCGTCGCGGGCATCGTCCTCGGCGGCGTGCTCGACAAGGAGCTGCGCGACTTCGAGGCGATCCAGCGCCGCCGTCGCGAGATCGGCGGCCTGACCGGCAGCTTCGGCCTAATGCTGCTCGAGGGATTCGGCAAGGTCGGCTTCGACCCGCAGCTGTTCGCCTGGTTCCGCCAGCACGTCGGGCACCTGGCGAGCATCTTCGGTGGCGAGCATCGGGTCTACGTGTACGACGCCGAGCCGCCACCCGAGCGACGTCCGCTGCCGACCATCGGCGAGCGCGTGATCGCGCACCGGCGGCCTTTCCAGGGTCGCGGCGGCGTGCTGGTGGCGTTGCTCGACGAGCTGCACGCCACGCCGTCCGGCCTTCCGACGCAGATGGGCCTCGTCCGTTTCGAGGACGGACGCCTGGCCCCGGTGCCGATGGCGAACCTCGAGGCGACCCAGCGACGGCCGGCCGATTCCTAGCGTCCCGCGCCGCTCCGTATACTTTTCGGCATGGGCCGATCCAGCGCATCACCGGATGCCGTCTCAGCACGCTCGGGGCTGCTCGTCAGCGATTCGACCGATGCCACGCGCGCCGTGGGCCGCCGGATCGGCATGGCCGCGGTGCCGGGCACGCTCGTCGCGCTCAGCGGGCCACTCGGCGCCGGCAAGACGCAGCTGGCCAAGGGCGTCGCCGAGGGCCTGGGCATCAGCGGCGTGGTCAACAGCCCGACGTTCGTGCTGATGAACGAGCATACCGGACGGCTGCGGCTCTTCCATATCGACGCATACCGGCTCGGCGATCCGGAGGAGGCGCTCGCCGCCGGACTGCTCGATGAGCGCCAGGCGGCCGGCGTGACGGTCATCGAGTGGGCGGATCGGCTGGCGGACTACCTTCCTCCGGATCGGCTCGAGATCGAGCTCGTGCCCGATGACGCCGCGTCGGAGCGCAGGACGCTGCGCTGGCGAGCGATGGGTGTCGCGGCCGGGCTGCTCGACGCGGTCGGCCGGTGATCATCGCCATGGAGGCGGCCTCGACCGATCTGTCGCTGGCGCTCGTTGACCCCGACGGCGCCGAGCTCGCGGGCGACGCCTGGACCGCCGACCAGCGGCGGACCCATGAGCTTCTGCCACGCCTGCTGGCGCTCATCGAGCGCAGCGGACACGTGCTCGAGGAGACGCGCGCGCTGGCGGTCGGCATCGGTCCGGGCTCGTTCACCGGCCTGCGGGTGGCGATGAGCATCGCCAAGGGCCTGGCTTTCGCGCTCGAGCGGCCGATCGTCGGCGTGCCGAGCCTGGTCGCGTGGCTCGAATCGGAGCCGGAGGCCGCGGCCGCCGTTGCGCGAGCGGGCGCTCGCGAGGCGTTCGTTCTGGACCGGGCGACCGGCGAGCTGCGCGTTGCCGCGGCAGGAGATGGCGACCTTGCCGCCGGTCGCCGGCTGGTCGTCGCCACCGAGCTCGCGGCCGCGTTCGATCTGGCCGGCAGCGCGCCGCCGTTCGGTGCGGCGGCCGCCATCGGCCGGCTCGCGGCAGCTCGGCTCGCCGAGGATCCGGCCGGTGACGATCTGAGCAGCCTGGAGCCGGGCTACCTGCGCGGGCCGCGAGGCATCGGTCAGCCGGAGGGGACGGTCAGATGGCTGTGACCATGCCGTTGGTGGTGGATGTCATGCGCCGCTCCGACATCGCCGCGGTGCACGAGATCGAGCGGCTGAGCTTCAGCTCGCCGTGGCCGAGCTACGCCTTCGAGCAGGAGCTCGCCAACAACCGCATGGCGCGCTATCGGGTCGTGCGGCTGGGCGAGCGGCTCGTGGCGTTCGCGGGGCTGTGGCTGATGGCCGACGAGGCGCACATCACCACCTTCGCGGTGCACCCGGACTGGCGACGACGCGGCCTCGCCCAGCGATTGATGGTCGACCTGCTCGAGCTCAGCCTGGAGATCGGCGCGGCGTGCATGACGCTCGAGGTGCGCGTCGGCAATGAGCCCGCCCAGGCGCTCTACCGGCGCTTCGGCTTCGTCGGCGTGGGTCGCCGGACGCGTTATTACACCGATGACAGCGAGGACGCGCTGATCATGACCACGCCCGAGCTGGCCGGACGGTCGATGCAGACCGTGCTCCTCGCCGAGCGCGCCCGGCTGGAGGCCGAGCAGTGAGCGTGCCTCGCATCCTGGCGA
Organism: Candidatus Limnocylindria bacterium; assembly: GCA_038250515.1. Lineage (GTDB taxonomy): Bacteria > Chloroflexota > Limnocylindria > QHBO01 > QHBO01 > JAICUY01. The sequence goes on along the minus strand of JBBSCG010000006.1, from coordinate 17,552 downwards.
TCGAGTCGAGCTGCGACGAAACCGGCGTGGCAGTGGTGGTCGGCGGTCGCCGTATCGAGGCCAACCAGGTCGCCTCGCAGGTCGCGCTGCACGCCGCGACCGCGGGCATCGTGCCGGAGGTCGCCGCGCGTCAGCAGCTGCGCTGGATCGTGCCCACCCTGCGCGTCGCCATGGACCAGGCCCAGGTTGGCTGGGCCGATCTGGACGCCGTGGCCGTCACCTACGGCCCCGGACTGATCGGCTCGTTGCTGGTCGGCGTCAACGTGGCCAAGGCGCTGGCCATTGCCAACGGCCTGCCGCTGGTCGGCGTCAACCACATCGAGGGACACATCTACGCCAACTGGTTGACCGATGCCGACGCCGCGTCGCCACTTCCCGCAGAACCGGAGTTCCCGCTGCTCTGCCTGGTGGTGAGCGGCGGGCACACGCAGCTCGTGCTGATGCACGGCCACGGGCGCTACGAGCTGCTCGGCCAGACCGTCGACGACGCGGCCGGCGAGGCGTTCGACAAGGTCGGCCGCCTGCTGGGCCTGCCGTACCCCGGCGGCCCGGCCATCTCGGCGGCGGCCGAGGGTGCCACGGCCGTCACCCGCTTTCCGCGTGCGCGCACGGCGGGACGCTACGACTTCAGCTTCTCGGGGCTGAAGACTGCGGTGCTGCGCGAGGTCGCCGGCTACCATGATCGCGGCGAGCCGATCCCGGTCGATGGCCTGGCCGCCGCATTCGAGGAGGCGGTCGTCGATGCACTGGTCAGCAAGACCGTCGCCGCCGCCGCCGAGCACCATGTCACGGCCGTGGCGCTGGGTGGGGGAGTCGCGGCCAACAGCGCGCTGCGCGCCACTTTGCGCCGCCGCCTCGGATCGCGGCCGCTGCTCGTGCCGCCGCCGCCGTGGTGCACCGACAACGGCGCGATGATCGGTGCGGCGGCTGGCTTTCGCTTCGCGGCCGGCGATCGAGCGGGCGCTGCGCTGGAGGCCATCCCGTCGCTGGCGATGCCGTGGCTCGACACCACCCGCGTGGCCGATGCCGGCTGACGGCACCACGATCCATCCAGCCCTGGCAGTCGAGCGCCTCGTACCGCCGACGCCCGGCCAGCTGCGGCGGCTGCTGTCCGCGGAGGGCCTCCGTCCGCGGAAGGCGCTGAGCCAGAACTTCCTGACCGATCCGGAGGCGCTCGACGCCATCGTGGCGGCCGCTGAGCTGCGACCCGGCGATCGCGTGGTGGAGGTTGGCCCCGGCCTCGGCGTGCTTACCCGCCGCCTGCTGGCGGTCGGCTGCGAGGTGCTCGCCGTGGAGCTCGACCCGCGGCTGGCCGCCTACCTGCGCCGGGAGCTGGATTCGGTCATCGGCTTCGACCTGATCGAGGCCGATGCGCTGACGCTGCACCCGCGCGAGATCTTTCCGGGCCAGTCGTTCAAGCTGGTGGCCAACATCCCGTATCACATCACCAGTCCGCTGCTGCACGCCTTCCTCGAGGGCGATCGGCCGCCCGAGATCGTCGTGCTGCTGGTGCAGGCCGAGGTCGCGGAGCGCGTCGCGGCGCCGCCCGGGGCGATGAGCTACCTGTCGGTCTTCGTCCAGAACGTCGTCGCGGCGGAGGTCGTGGCGCGCGTCAGCGCGGCCGCATTCGAGCCGGCGCCCGAGGTTGATTCCGCGATCCTGCGGCTTCGACGGCGCGATGAACCGGCGATCCCTGTTGGCCCGCAGCGCGAGCCGTTCTACCGTGTCGTGCAGGCGGGCTTTCGGCAGCGGCGCAAGCAGATTCACAACGGCCTCGGCCGTGAGCTGCCGGTCGAGCGCGCGCAGGTCGAGGCGGCGCTCGCCGCGTGTGGCGTCGACGGGGAGCGCCGGCCACAGACGCTCACCCTGGACGAATGGGCATGCCTGACACAACAGCTGGAGCCGGCGCTCGCATGACGAATGCGCTGCGCCTCGACGCGCCGGCCAAGCTGAACCTGTCGCTGTCCGTCGTCGGTCGGCGCGCAGACGGGCGTCACGAGCTGGCCAGCGTCTTCGTGCTGCTCGAGCTCGCCGATCGTCTGCTGCTGATGGACGGCTGCTCGGGGCTGCGCGTCGAGGCGGCCGATGACAATATCCCGGTCGATGCCTCGAACCTCGCCTGGCGTGGCCTGCTCGCCGGCCTGGGAGCAGAGCCGGATCTCGCCTGCCTGACCCTCGAGAAGCGCATCCCGGCGGCGGCCGGACTGGGTGGCGGGTCATCCGACGCGGCGGCAGCCTGGCGCCTCGGCCGGCGCTGGATCGGCGCCGACGAGCAGGCCGGCGACGAGGCGCTGCGTGAGCTCGGCGAGATCGGCGCCGACGTGCCGTTCTTCGCTGCGCAGCGGCCGGCTGCGTACGTCACCGGCATCGGTGAGCAGATCAAACCGCTGGCCGCAGCGGACGCGCTCGAGGTCGTGCTGGTCGTGCCGTCGTTCGGCCTGTCGACCGCCGCGGTGTTCGCCGAGCTGCGGCCCGGCGACTGGTCGCGTGCCGCCCCGCCCCAGACAACTGACCCGGGAAGCAATGATCTGCTCGCCGCGGCCCGCCGCCTGCGCCCGGAGATCGACGGCGTGTTTCGGGTGGTGGAGACGGCCGGCGGTCAGCCGCATCTGACCGGCAGCGGGCCGACCGTGTACGCGCTCACCGATGATCCGCAGCGGGCGCAGGCCATCGCCGCGGCGACCGAGGTGGCGGGCCTGCGCGCGGTGCGGACCCGGCTCGCCCGCACAGCGACTACGATTGTGGCCATGAGCGAGCGCACAGCGGTCCAGACGGACCAGGCCCCGGCCGCCATCGGCCCGTACAGCCAGGCCATCCGTGCCGGCGGCCTGATCTTCACCGCCGGCCAGGTGGGCCTCGATCCGGCGAGCGGCGAGCTCGTCGACGGTGGCGTGTCGATGCAGACCGAACGCGCACTGCAGAACCTTGCTGCAGTGCTGGCGGCTGCGGGATCGGGGATTGATCTCATCACCAAGACCACGATCTTCCTCGCCGAGATGGGCGATTTCACGACCGTGAACGAGATCTATGCCCGTCACCTGCGTGAGCCGTACCCGGCGCGCTCCACGGTCGCGGTGAAGCAGCTGCCGAAGGGCGCGCTGGTCGAGATCGAGGCCATCGCGCTGGCGCCGGACGATCGCAGACACGCCGACCGCCCGAGTTGACCGTCGTTTGCCGCCATGCGTACCATCGGCGCCACTTCCCGCTCGGACTGGAGCGTTCAACACATTGGTAGCTAGTGCGGCCATCGTTCTGGCCGCTGGCCAGGGGACCCGAATGCGTTCCCGGCTCCCCAAGGTCCTTCATCCACTGGCCGGCAGACCGATGCTCGAGCACGTGCTCGGCACGCTGTCGCGCGCCGGCATCGACCAGCGCGTCGTGGTCACCGGCGACGGTGCGGACCAGGTCGAGGCGGCGCTCGGCGACCGCGTCGCAGTCATCCGCCAGGACCCACAGCTCGGCACCGCGGATGCGGTGCGGGTTGGCATGGCGCGCGTGCCGAACGGCGTGCGCCACATCATCGTGACCAGCGGCGACGTGCCGCTGCTGCCCTCGGAGCTCTTTGGCGCGCTGCTCCACGAGCAGGCGGAGGGCGACGCGGTGGTGGCGCTGCTGGCGGCACGCGTGGTTGATCCGACCGACTACGGGCGCATCGTGCGCGACGCCAATGGCGGCTGCCGCGCCATCGTGGAGGAGAAGGACGCGGACGACATCACCCGACAGATCGGCGAGATCAACGTTGGGAGCTACTGCTTCGATGCAGCGTGGCTGCGGGCCAACGTCGGTGACGTGCCGGCCAGCGCCTCGGGCGAGTTCTACCTCACCGACCTCATCGCGGTGGCGGTCGGGGCCAAGCGGCGCGTCGCGGTTGTCATGGCACCGGCGCCCGAGCTGACGATCGGCATCAACGACCGCATCGCGCTAGCCGCCGCCGAGCAGCTGCTGCGCCGCGAGATCGCGGAGCGCCACATGCGCGCCGGTGTGACCATCGTCGATCCGACGACCACACGCATCGACGCCGACGTGGAGATCGGCCAGGACGCGCGCATCGAGCCCGGGACGACGCTGCTCGGCCCGACGGTCATCGGCCAGGACGCGGTGATCGGGCCGAACAGCCACATCAGCGCCAGCCGCATCGGTCCGCGAACGCAGGTGTGGGCCAGCGTGGTCGAGGAGTCGGTCGTGGCCGAGGACGTGCAGATCGGTCCGTACAGTCATCTGCGTCCGGGCTGCCAGATCGGTCCTCGCTGCCGGATCGGCAACTACGCCGAGATCAAGCGCAGCACCCTCGGCGCCGGGACGCAGCAGCATCACTTCAGCTACCTCGGCGACGCGGAGGTGGGGGAGAAGGTCAATATCGGCGCCGGGGCGGTGACCGCCAACTACGACGGCGAACGCAAGAACATCACGGTGATCGGCGACGGTGCGTTCATCGGCTCGGACAGCATGCTGATCGCACCGGTGACCATCGGTGCGGGCGCCCGGACCGGCGCCGGCGCGGTGGTCAACCGTGACGTGGCGCCGAACAGCACCGTGGTCGGCATGCCGGCACGGCCCATCGAGCTGCGAGGGCGGAGAGCCCCGGCGGCTGCCGGTGAGCAGCGGAACACGCAGGCAGGAGGCAGCTCAACCGCCTCCGATGCCTGAAAGCGGCGCGAACAGCAACGCGTTCCTCGGCCTCGTTGTCGTGGCCGCATTGATCCTGGTCGGCAGCTTCTTCGCCGCCTCCGAGATCGCGTTGATCACGGTCAAGCGGCATCGCCTGCAGCAGCTCGTGAACGAAGGCAATCAGTCGGCGCGCATCGCGCAGCGGCTGACCGAGGATCCGAGCCGCTTCCTGGCCACGATCCAGATCGCGCTCACCTTCCTGGGATTCCTGGCATCAGCGTTCGGCGCGCTGAGCTTCTCGGGTGTCGTCGCCGGGTGGATCCGTGCCATCCCGATCGACTTCATTCGCGACGCAGCGGGCACCATCGCCTTTATCGGGGTCACCCTGGTCGTGGCGCTCCTGTCGATCATCGTCGGCGAGCTGGTGCCGAAGACGCTGGCACTCTCCTTCGCCGAGCGCTTTGCGCTCACCGTGGCGCGGCCGATCCATCTCATCGAGCAGCTCCTGTCGCCGATCGTCTGGTTCGTCTCGCGGCTGAGCGGCGTCTTCGTGCGCGCCGCCGGCGGCAAGGAGAAGCCACAGCCGGGGTATCTGTCCACCGAGGAGCTGAAGATCCTGGTGGAGAGCGGCTCGCAGCAGGGCGCCATCGAGGAAGACGAGAAGGAGATGATCACCGGGGTCATCGAGCTGGCCAACAAGAAGGTCCACGAGGTCATGGTCCCGCGCATCGGCATCCGCGCGGTGGAGGCCGACGACGATCTGGACGCGGTGCTCGACGTGGTCATCCGTGCCGGGCACTCACGGGTGCCGGTCTACGAGGACAGCCTCGACAACATCGTTGGGATCCTGTACGCCAAGGACATGCTGCCGTACCTCAAGCGCAACGGCGAGCCGCCGCACAAGATCGACATTCGCGCGCTGGCCCGCACCCCGGTCTACGTGCCGGAGACGAAGGCGGTCGATGAGCTGCTCCACGAGATGCAGCTCGCCAAGCGCCACATCGCCATCGTGGTCGACGAGTACGGCGGCACCGCGGGCCTGATCACCATGGAGGACGTCGTCGAGGAGATCGTGGGCGAGATCCAGGACGAGTACGATGTCGAGGAGTCGCTCGCCGAACAGCTCGACGCCGACGGGCAGCTGGTCTACCGGCTCGACGGCCGGGTCAGCATGGACGACCTGCGTGATCTGTTCGACATGGCGGACGACGAAGAGTCCGATGAAGAGGCGTACGACACGATCGGCGGCTTCATCATCCATCGCGAGGGGCGCATCCCGCTTCCCGGCGCCGAGCTCGCCTTCCACGACGTGAAGCTGCGTGTCGAGGCCGCCGACTCGCGACGCGTGGCCAAGGTCATCGCCGCGCGCCCACGAACCGCGCGCGAGACCGACTCGCCGGAGGGAAACGAGACCGCTGGCTGAGCGGGGCCGGCGCTCAGGTGGCGATCACCGTCTCGACGACCGCCCGCAGCTCGGCGCGACGCTCCTCGGGAATCGGCAGCGCGTCGATGTCGGCCAGGGCGGCATCGCGATAGCGCCGCGCCTCGGTCTGGGTGTGATCGCGCGCGCCGCAGCCCAGCAGTATGGCGAGCACCTCGTCGACCTCATCGGGCGGCATCGGTGCAACGTCCGGCGAGCGCGTGCCATCGGTGGCGCGCATGCCCGCGCGGTAGATCTCGCGCAGCCGGTCGGCATCGGGCGCGGACGCATGCTCGAGTGCCCAGACCAGCGGCAACGTCTTTTTGCGCTTGCGGACGTCGCCGGCCGCGCTCTTGCCCGAATCGGCCGACGTCCAGAACGTGCCCTTGACGTCATCGGCCATCTGGAAGGCCAGCCCGAGGTCGTAGCCGAAGCGGCGGTAGGCCTCCACGGTGTCGCGATCATCGGTACCTAAAATGGCTCCCGCCTCGACCGATGCACCCAGCAGCGCAGCCGTCTTCTTGCCGATCATCTCCATGTACTCGTCGACCTTGACGTCCACCCGGCGCTCGAAGGTGATGTCCAGGAACTGCCCCTCGCACAGCGCCAGGCAGGTCTCGTCGTAGACGCGCATCAGCTCGAGCACTCGATGCTCGCTGACGTCGGCATCCAGCAGCCGATACAGCGCCAGCCGCGAAAGCGCGAACAGGGCGTCGCCGGCGTTGATGGCCAGCGGGATGCCCCAGATCGCCCACAACGTGGGCCGATGCCGTCGCTCCCGATCGCCGTCCTCGATGTCGTCGTGGACGAGGCTGAAGTTGTGCCCGAGCTCGACCGCCGCGGCGCCCGGCAGGGCCGGATGCGAGTCGCCGGTCAGCGATTTGTAGGCGAGCAGGCCGAGCAACGGCCGGATGCGCTTGCCACGCGATCCATCGTCGTCGAGGCCAAGGTGATAGGCGAGCATCTCGTACAGCGGGCGGGCGTGCCCACCCCGCTCCTCGAGCACGCTCCGCATCTCCGCGTCGATATCGGCCAGCAGGTCGGTAAACTCGCCAGTGATGTCCACGGCTGAAGCGTACCCGACCTGCTGCGCTGGGGAAGTCATCCGGCTTCCCACGCAGGTCCGGTGCCGCGCCACGAGATGAGTCCCCGATCGCGCCTCTACAAGACCGAGGGGATCGTGCTGCGCAGCATGGACCTCGGCGAGGCCGACCGCGTGCTCACCGTCCTGACGCCGCGCCTCGGCAAGCTGCGGGTGATCGGGAAGGGGATTCGGCGCACCCGCTCGCGACTGGGTGGCGGCCTCGAGCCGTTCAGTGACGTCCACCTGGTGCTCGCCGTCGGTCGCACGTTCGACGTGGTGACCCAGGTGTCGCTCGAGGATCCGCACCTCGGCCTGCGCAACAACCTTCACTCGACGGCCGCCGCCTGGTACGTCGTCGAGCTCGCCGACCGATTCTGCGAGGGCGCGGCGGATTCGCACGGCGCCTTCGTCCTGCTCGCCCAGGCGCTCGCAGCCCTCGATGCCCCCGTCGATGCCGTCTCGCGCGAAGTGGTCGCCCGCTGGTTCGAGCTGCACCTGCTCGACGCCAGTGGCTTCCGGCCGCAGCTGTCGCGCTGCCTGGAATGTGGTGCCCAGATCGAACCCTCGGGCAACAGCTATTCGCCGGTGGCCGGTGGCGTGCTGTGTCCCTCCTGCGACTCAGGCGTGCTCGGCGCCCGCTCCATCTCGGCGGATGCGTTGAAGGTGCTGCGCCATCTGCAGCGATCCGAGCTGGTGGCCGTGCTCCGGCTGTCGTTGCCGGTCAGGGTGCAGCGCGAGGTCGAGCGTCTGCTGCACGCGACCGTCTCGGCGGTGCTGGAGCGCGAGCTGCGCAGTCGCGACTTCTTCGAGGAGGTCGCCGCACGCGACGCCCACAGCACGGTCGATGTGCCACCGGATGGAGCTAACGGACAAGTTGGCGCCTGAATCGGGCTCAAGTTGGCGGTTCGGGTCACCGGGTGCTACAGGCAGCCAAGAAGCGAGCTAAATCAGAGCTGGAAGCGGCTCTTCTTGTTCGTTAGCTCCACGGGGTGGCAGGACCGCCATGCGCCGATGTGTCGGCGAGCTGCACCGTGGGTCCGCCGCATCGGTCTGACCGCACGTTCGACGCAGACGTATCAATCTCAGGCGTTCGTGACTCAATAAGTCAAGATGCTCGGAATGACAGAGTCGCTTGCCGACGCTAGTCTTGCCGTACAGCGTGCCGCGGCGGGCGATCACGCTGCTTTCGCCGCACTCGTTGGCATCCATTCCGGTGACATGGCACGTCTTAGCTTCGCCATCTCTGGCGACCGTGAGCTGGCCAGGGACGCGGTCCAGACGGCTTGGGTCATCGCTTGGGCACAGCTTCCGCAGCTTCGCAGGCCCGAACGACTACGCGCGTGGCTCCTCACGTTGACCGCCAATGAGACCAAGCGAGTGCTGCGACGAAACGCGGGCCGCTGGCGGTTGGAGACTGAAGTGGCCCGGCACCGTCCGGCAGTGGCGGGTGATGGCGCGGGCGGCATAGATTTGCGCGAAGCGCTTTCGAGCCTCTCGGCGAAGCAGCGTGAATTGCTTGGACTCCGCTATGGCGTGGGATTGCGGTCACACGAAATCGGATCGCACCTCGGCATTCCGGCGTCGACCGTCAGAGTGCGCCTCTCACGCGCTCTCGCTCAGCTCAGAAAGGAGCTCGATCCGTGACCGAGAATGAGAGCGAGCTCGAGGCACGTCTGCGGCAGCACCTCACTTCGGGCGCGCCCCGCATAGATATCGACGAGGTGATGCAGGTCTTGGATGCTCCGGCTGCTCTGCCACCCGGTCGGTCCACGCTCCGCTGGGGTCTTACAGCGTTTGGGGTGTCAGCTGGCATCGCCACCGGGTTCCTCATTGCCTCGCTGATGTCTACCACGCCGTCGCCACAAGCCGTCGGTAGCCCGGCATCTTCATCGGCCGATACAACAGCATCGCCATCACGGGTAGGTTGGATGCGCAGCGTGCTGCCGGGCGCGGTTCGAGAAACGGTCATGACGAGTGTGGCTTGGAACGGAACGACCTATGTCGCCACGGGCTCATCACAGGTGCAGGCGGCCATTTGGACATCAAACGACGGTGTCGGGTGGGAGCGCGCGCGGTCGCTGCCCGATGTGGACGGCGTATACCTCCTGGATCTCATCGGCACAGACGAAGGATTCCTTGCGGTCGGGTACCGCTCGAACTTTCCCAGCACACTTGATGAGGCTGTCGTGTGGCGATCCAGCGATGGGACTGCTTGGCATGCCGTGCCGGATCAGCCCTCGCTCGTCGGCGGCGGCCACATGGCCGAGGTGGCGGAGGAGAAGGGCCGCTACGTGGCCGTCGGTGTAGACGACGCGCATGGCGCATTGGCTGCCTGGACGTCCAATGACGGACAGCAGTGGACGGATGCGCAGGCACCGGTGGGAGGACCGGGAAGCAGCATTGCGGATATCACTGCGTTCGGAGGTGGTTTCATAGCGGTGGGACAGGATATCCAACAGACGGGTGAGGTCGGCGCGGTCTGGCGCTCGAGCGATGGCACCAGTTGGCAACGCGTGCGGGCGGACTTTGGCCCAGGCGCGCTGACCGGCCTGACGCAGCTGTCCGACCAACTTGTGGCGGTTGGTGGAGACGGCGAGCGGGCCACGGCGTGGGCATCAGACGACGGGCAGTCCTGGCGAGCGAGGCCTGCTCCGCCAACATCTGGTTTGGTGGCGTTGACCACGGAGGGATCCGACCTCTTTGTCGCACCCGGTCAACCCACCACGGCTCAGCTCTGGCGCTCGTCAGACGGCGGCTCGAGCTGGAGAGAGGTTCCAGGACTGGCCGCACGCACCGGCGATTCGATCAGGACCCTGGCCGCCGGACGATCGGTCGTCGCCGTGGGCGATGATGGATTTGTGCCGCTGACGTGGCGAGAGCCGTAGCCTTCGTGTGGGCTCACGCGAGGGTTGTCAGACTGTAAAGGGGGACAGTCCGAGTGCAGGCCATGCGAGACGTTTAGTCTGGAGCAGTGCCGAGAGCAGCTTCGGGGTATCAACCCGGATGGACCCGTTGGATCAGGCGTTAGGATCTGGCCGGTTGCGAAACCGGGAATCGGCGCCGACCAACACGAGCAGTTCGCCCTTGCCCGGATCAATATCTATGTGCGCTAGACTCGATGGCCCAGTTACAGGAGCCCAGAGCCCGTGCCCGCCCCGAACATGGACGTCATCGTCAGCCTCGCCAAGCGCCGGGGATTCGTCTTCCCATCGAGCGAGATCTATGGCGGCATGGCCGGTTTCTGGGACTACGGCCCGCTCGGCGTCGAGCTCAAGAACAACATCAAGCAGGCCTGGTGGCGCGAGATGGTCACCCGCCGCGACGACGTGGTCGGCCTCGATGCCGCGATCATCATGCATCCGCGGGTGTGGGAGGCGAGCGGCCATGTCGCCGGCTTCAGCGACCCGATGGTCGATTGCCGTAACTGCAAGTTCCGCTTTCGGGCTGAGGACCTCAAGGGCCCGCCGTCGGAGATCGCCTGTCCCAACTGCGGCCAGCGCGGCACCCTCACCGAGCCACGACAGTTCAACCTCATGTTCAGCACGCACGTCGGGCCGGTGGAGGACAGCGCATCGGTCGCCTATCTGCGCCCGGAGACCGCCCAGGCGATGTTCGTCCAGTTCGAGAACGTCGTCACCACCATGCGCAGGAAGCTTCCGTTCGGCGTCGCCCAGATCGGCAAATCCTTCCGTAACGAGATCACGCCGGGCAATTTCATCTTCCGTGACCGCGAGCTCGAGCAGATGGAGATGGAGTTCTTCGTCCATCCGCGTGATGAGGACGAGTGGTTCGCCTACTGGGTCGACGCACGCCACCGCTGGTGGACCGATGTGCTGGGCGTCGCGCCCGAGCGCCTGCGTCTGCGCCCGCATTCGGCCGACGAGCTCAGCCACTACAGCACGCAGACCACTGATATCGAGTACCAGTTCCCGATCGGCTGGTCGGAGCTCGAGGGCGTCGCGGATCGCACCGATTACGACCTGCGCGCGCACGCCACCGCAAGCGGCAAGCGGTTGGCGATCTTCGACGAGGCGAGCGGCGAGCACATCGTGCCCTACGTCATCGAGCCGGCGGCCGGGGTCGAGCGAGCCGTGCTCACGGTGCTCATCGACGGCTACGAAGAGCAGCAGCTCGCCAAGGAGAAGCGCCTCGTGCTGCACCTCAAGCCCGGCCTGGCACCCATCAAGGCCGCCGTCCTGCCGTTGCTGCGCAATCGCCCGGAGCTCGTTGAGCGGGCCCGTCGCCTGGCGGCCGACCTGCGCGAGCTGCTGCCCGCCACGTACGACGACACCGCCTCGATCGGCAAGCTGTATCGCCGCCAGGACGAGATCGGCACGCCGTTCTGCGTCACCGTCGACGTCGAATCGTTGACCGATGGCGCGGCGACGATCCGCGAGCGCGACTCGATGACCCAGGAGCGTGTCGCTCTCGAGCTCATCCCGCAGCACGTCGCCGAGCTCGTTGCCGGTCGTGTCGCCTGGGATGGGGTTGCACGCGAGGTGGCATCCGTCAAGTCATGACCGCTCCGTTCGCCGATGTTGAGGCCGCGCTCGCCCGTGGCGACCACCCCGAGGTCCTGCGTCTGACCGAGCTGCGCCTCGCCGAGCATCCCGGCGACGATGCCAGCCACGAGCTGCGTGCTCGAGCGCTGCTGGCGCTTGGCCGCCTCGAGGAGGCGGAACACGAGGCCGATGACGCCGTGCGGCTCGACTCTGAGGAGATCCGCTACCGGGAGCTGCGTGCTGAGATCCTCAGTGCGCGCGGCGCGCACCGCGATGCCGCCACCGAATTCGGAGAGTTGGCGCGCAACGACCCGCGGCAGGCCGACTGGACGCTGGCCGAGGCCCAGGAACGGCTTGGGGCGGCTCAGCCCGGCATGGGCGCGGAGGCCGCGCGTCGAGCGGTACGCCTCGATCCGCGCAACGGTCGCGCACAGCTCGCGCTCTCGCAGGCGCTGGCACGCACCGGCGACGCGGCGGGCGCGCTGCAGGCCGCCGGGGCGGCATTGCGCCTGCTCGGCGGGCTGGCCGAGGCTCGCGAGGCACTTGCGGATGCGCAATGGCTGTCCGACCAGGACGCCGCCGCCTTCGCCGAATTCCGCGCGCTGGCGCGCGAGCTGGATGGCAGTGATCGTCGGCGAGTGACGCACAAGGCGCGGACGCTGTACCGGCAGCACGCCGGCCTCATCGGACGCATGTTGGCCGCTGTCCCGCCGCTGTTCGAGCTCGCCTTCCGCAGCGGCTGGATCAGCGTGTGAACGTTGGGTCGCTGCGCGAGCATCTCGCCGCGGCGCTGCTCAGCGGCATGCGACGTCCCGAGGCCGAGAAGGTTGCCCTGACGGCGGATCGGACCAAGGCCATGGCGGTCGCCCTGGCGGGACTCAGCGACGAGGCCGACGTCGACGTCGAGGGGCTCGAAGTCGGGACCACACGTGCCGCAATCATCCTTGGCTTCCATCCGGAGCACGTCCGGCGGCTCATTCGCGGCGGCGCGCTGCGGGCTCGCCTGGTGGGCGGCGACTACCGCGTGGTGCTCAATGATCTCTGGCCGTTGATCGAAGTCCGATACCGCGAGCCGGGTCGCCGCCGACTGCGCCGCCGCTGACCTGGCGTGGCATCCTTGGCCCCGTTGAACGACCCTGATCGCCCCTCTCCGGCACCCTGCTGCGATACGCCGCCCGACCCGCGGATCGCGCGCCGTTTCGACGCGCGCGCCAGCCAGTGGACCGAGGCCGACGACTTCCCCTCCATGGTCGACGTGTCGGTGCGGCTGCTGGAGGCATTGGACGACGCAACCCGTCTCCATCCCACGGTCCTCGAGCTGGGGTGCGGGACCGGCGCCCTGAGCGTGGCTCTCCTGGAGCTCGGCGCAGCACACGTCACGGGGCTCGACCTGTCTGCGGCGAGCATCGGCGTTGCCGAGCGCCGGGCGACCGCCGGAGGATTCGCCGAGCAGGCCACATTCCGCGTCGGAAACGCAGCGACGTCGGTGCTTGACCGCCACGACTGGGTCGTCCTCGACCGTTCGATCTGCTGCTTTGCCAACGTCGATCGCCTGGTGGCGGCCGCCATCGGCTCGGCGCGCAAGCGCATTGCCATCTCGGTCCCCGAGTCACGCGGCTGGCGCGGCCTCGTCAACCGCCCGCTGTGGGCCGCCGAGAACGCCTGGGACCTGCTGCACCGTGGCTGCCGTGGATACGTGCACGACATTCGGCGCGTCGAGGCATGGCTGGAAAACGACGGATTCTGGCCCAATCCTGACCGATCCGGCCCTGTCGGCCTTTGGTTCGTGGGCGTGTACGAGCGTCCATAACGGCAACTGATGGCTATCGCCGCCCGGCCCCCGCTCCGGGTGAAGGGCCACGGTACAATCGAGGGCCCCAGCCGCACGAGGACCCGAACGCGACATGGCCACGACCGGCAAGAAGCCCGCGAAGCGCAGAGCCACCGCGGCGAAGGCAGCGACAGCGGTCGGCGGCCGCAGCAACGGCAAGCTGATCTACACCTTCGCCGAGGGCAACGCGCAGATGCGCACGCTGCTCGGCGGCAAGGGCGCGGGCCTGGCGGAGATGACCAACGCGGGGCTGCCGGTGCCACCCGGATTCACGATCACCACTGAGGCGTGCAACGCCTACTACGCCAACGGTCGCGAGCTGCCCGACGGGCTGTGGGACGGCATCGTCGAGCACATGCAGCAGCTCGAGCGCGAGACCGCCAAAGGTTTCGGCGACCCCAAGAACCCGCTGCTGGTCAGTGTTCGCTCCGGAGCCGCCATGAGCATGCCGGGCATGATGGACACCGTCCTCAACCTGGGACTCAACGACGAGACAGTCGACGGCCTGATCTCGCTGACCGAGAACCCGCGCTTCGGCTACGACGCGTTGCGGCGGTTCATCGCCATGTTCGGGCGCATCGTGCTCGGCATCCCGGCCGCGACCTTCGACGAGCCGCTCGAGGAGCTGAAGGCGGAGCGCGGGGCCAACCTCGACACCGACCTCGACGCCGACGACCTCAAGCGGCTGGCGGAGCAGTACCGGCAGATCGTCGCCGAGCACACTGGTCAGCCCTTCCCGACTGATCCGTACAGGCAGCTCGAGCTCGCGATCCGCGCCGTCTTCGACAGCTGGTTCGGCAAGCGTGCCCACGACTACCGCGAGTTCAACAAGATCCCGCACGACCTCGGCACGGCGGTCAACATCGTGACCATGGTCTACGGCAATATGGGCAATGACTCGGGCACCGGCGTCGCCTTCACCCGCGACCCGAACACCGGTGTCAGTGAGCTATTCGGTGAGTACCTGACCAACGCACAGGGCGAGGACGTGGTCGCCGGCGTCCGCACGCCGGCCAAGATCAGCCAGATGCAGCAGGAGCTGCCCGAGGTCTACGCCCAATTCGAGGAGATCGCACAGCGCCTGGAGAAGCACTACCGCGACGCGCAGGACCTCGAGTTCACCATCGAGCGCGGCAAGCTGTACATGCTCCAGACGCGCAGCGCCAAGCGCACCGCGCCCGCCGCGGTGAAGATGGCCGTCGACATGGCCAACGAGGGCGTGCTGACCCGCGAGGAGGCGCTGCAGCGCGTCGATCCAGCGCAGATCGTCCAGCTTCTGCTGCCACGCTTCGACGAGTCGGCCAAGGAGCGGGCGCAGGACCGCTTCCTGGCCAGGGGCCTCAACGCCTCACCGGGTGCCGCGACCGGCAAGGCGATCTTCGATCCGGACCGCGCCGTGACGGCCCACGCGGCCGGTGATGCGGTGATCCTTGTGCGCACCGAGACCAGTCCCGACGACGTGCATGGCATGCTCGCCGCCCGTGGCGTGCTCACCGCGCGTGGGGGCGCCACCTCGCACGCCGCCGTGGTGGCGCGATCCATGGGCCTGCCCTGCGTCGCCGGCGCGGAGACGCTCAAGATCGACTATCGCAGCCGCACCATGACCGCCGGCGACAAGCTGATCAACGAGGGTGACATGATCAGCATCGACGGCACGACCGGCGAGATCTATGCCGGCGCGCTGGCGACCATCGAGGCGCGCTTCTCGGACGAGAAGGATCTCGCAACGCTCCTTTCCTGGGCCGATGACGTCCGCCGCCTGCAGGTCTGGGCCAATGCCGACTACCCACGCGACGCGCAGCGCTCGCGCGAGTTCGGTGCGCAGGGCATCGGTCTGTGTCGCACGGAGCACATGTTCTTCGAGGAGGACCGGCTGCCGACCGTACGGCGCATGATCCTGAATGCGCACGCGGCGACCGCCGCCAAGAACCGCCGCGACGCGGGCGCCAGCCTTTCGACCGATGAACAGGCGAGCGTGACCATCTTCGATGACGCGCTCGACGAGCTCGAACGCCTGCAGACCGATGACTTCGCCGGCCTCTTCGAGGCAATGGACGGCCTGCCGGTGGTCATCCGCCTGATCGATCCGCCGCTGCACGAGTTCCTGCCCAGCTACGACGAGCTCGTTGCCGAGACGACCCGGCTGCGGACGCTGCTCGAGGTCGCATCGGTCCAGACAGATGCAGCGCTCGATGACACGCCCTTGCTCCAGCGCGGCCTGAGCAAGGTGTTCGGTGAGACGGATGCGCGGCGTGCGATGCGCCTCGTGGGACGCCGGGGACGGGCGGCATCGGGCTCGGAAGGAGATCGCGCGGCCCTCGAGTCGGAGCTTGCCGACAAGACCGAGCTGCTGCATGCGGTCGATGCCATGCGCGAGCAGAACCCGATGCTGGGCATGCGTGGCTGTCGGCTGGGGCTGATGATCCCGGACATCGTCAAGATGCAGACGCGCGCCATCCTCAACGCCGCGACTCGCGTGGCGGGGGAGGGGATCAAGCCGCTGCCCGAGATCATGATCCCGCTGGTCGGGCACGTGAACGAGCTGCGAGAGACGCGCCGCATCCTGGAGGGCGAGGTCCAGCGGATTGTCGAGGCGTCGGGCCAGCAGGTCGAGTACAAGTTCGGCACCATGATCGAGGTGCCGCGTGGCGCGCTGACCGCGGATGAGATCGCGACCGAGGCCGAGTTCTTCAGCTTCGGCACCAACGACCTGACGCAGATGACCTTCGGCTACTCGCGCGACGACGCGGAGGGCAAGTTCCTGCTGCAGTACGTCGACCGCAAGATCCTGCCGGTCAACCCGTTCCAGGTGCTCGACGCCACCGGTGTCGGCCAGTTGGTGCGGATGGGCGTCGAGAAGGGCCGAGCGACCAAGCCCGGCCTCAAGATCGGCATCTGCGGCGAGCACGGTGGCGACCCGGAGAGCATCCGCTTCTGCCACGAGGTGGGTCTGGACTACGTGTCCTGCTCACCGTTCCGCGTCCCGGTGGCGCGCCTGGCCGCAGCACAGGCGGCACTGGCCACGGGCGAGGCCCGCGACAGGTAGCGGTGCTTAGGCGGCGCTTTCGCTGTCAAGGAAATCGAAGCAACCGGGATCATCCGCATCGATGAGCCCATCACCGTCGTTGTCGATGAGATCCAAGCATTCCGGCAGCTAGATGATCGGTGTCGGATCGGGCGTGGGATCGGGCGTGGGGATCGGCGTCGGATCGGGCGTGGGGATCGGCGTGGGGATCGGCGTGGGGATCGGCGTGGAGATCGGCGTGGGGATCGGCGTGGGGATCGGCGTTGGCGTTATCGAAGGTATCGGAGAGGCTGTGGGGATCGGAGTGAACGAAGGCAACGGCACCGGAGTCGCGGTCGCCGTCGGGACGCCCGGCGGGTAGCTGGGCTGGGGGGTGCTGGTCGGAGCTGGGCCGCCACCCGCGCCAGTCGGGTTACCGAGTGGTGAAAAGCCGATCGGAACCTGCTGACTCGGCGATGGCGTAAGTCCCGATGGCGATGGCGGCGTCGGGGTCGGCTGCGCTGAGGTCGGCTGCGGTGAGGATGTGGCAGTGGCCGTGGCCGTGGCCTTCGAGTGCGGACCACCGACACTCGCATGAACGCGCTGCTCGACGAGCTGCGCGGCCCCGCCGCGGTCGACGGATATTGCGAGATGGCCGATGTAGGCGACCGGATCGCCCGACAGGATCGCCACGGCTGCGAACCAGAGCACGACCGCCGGAACGACCAGCAGCTTCGTCGTGGCCATGGGCGATCGCGCCAGCTCGTGCAGGCTGCGGCCTTCGATAGCCACGACGAAAGAACGCCAACCGGCGCGGATTCGGCGTCTGCTGTGGCGCAACCAATGCGCCGATGTGGGGAGTAGTTGTTGCAACATCTGGCCGGGGGCACTCAGCCGGGTGGGGACGCGAAGTTGTGAGCCTACCACGCCCGCTCGGGAAAGTGCAACGATCAGGTGCCGCTGGGGCTGGGGGAGGACGAAGCCGTTGCCGACTCAGAAGCGGACGGCGACGGTGAGGTGGTCGCCGTCGGCGTTGGTGTTTCGCTGGGCCGGATGGTTGAGGAGGCTGTCGCGCTCGGACTCGATGAGGCCGGCACGCTCGG
>JBBSCG010000005.1:0-71402 GCA_038250515.1 Candidatus Limnocylindria bacterium | reverse complement strand
GGTAGGACAGCGGACTTTGGATCCGTGAACCGAGGTTCGAATCCTCGCGGGGCAGCCAGGCAGGCATGGCGACGTGCCCGAGTGGTCAGGGAGCGGTCTGCAAAACCGTTTACACGGGTTCGATTCCCGTCGTCGCCTCCAGTCTTTTTCTGAACGCCGTGCCGGAGTGGCGGAATGGCAGACGCAGCCGACTTAAAATCGGCGGCCGCAAGGCGTGGGGGTTCGAGTCCCTCCTCCGGCACCAGCAGCGCGATCAGCGACGGCCGAAACGGAAGGCGCGCTTCTCCTGGCCCTGCTTTCGCCCTTTTGGCGATGTGGCCGTCTCGATCCCAAGGATCGCCTGCACCAGCCCGTGCACGGCCGTGGCCGCGGACGAGGCCGGACGTCCGATGACCACGGGCACGCCCTCGTTGACCGCGCGGATCATCTCGACCTCGGTGTAGGGGATCTCCGCCACTGGTCGCGAGCCGAGCAGGTTCTCGATATCGCGCGTCTTGAGCAGCTCTTTGGGGAAGACGTGATTCACCACGAAGTGCGTGCGTGCCCGCAGCGTCGCGGTCTCGGACAGGAAGCCCAGCAGCTGGCTGGTGGCGCGCAGCGCAGCGATCTCCGGGAAGATGACAAAGACATGCGTATCGGCCTGTTCCAGCATCCACAGGGTGCGCGAGTCGAGGCGGCTCCCGCAGTCGACCACGATCACGTCGAACCGCGGGCGGAAGATAGCCACGACGTGCTCGACGGCTGAGTATAGCGTTGCCCTCGATCGAGCCAGCGACTATACTCGGAGCGCGCCCCCGGATCCGGAGGTGTGTTTCATGTTGAAGGGCTCCTTTCTGCCGTACCACCGGCGCCCGCCGGAGATTGGTACCGCAAGCCCGAAGAGAGGAGGAGATCGGCCCATGCGCCGTTACGAACTCATGCTCCTGCTGCGACCCGACCTGGAGGACGACAAGCTCCAGTCTGCGGTCGAGAAGGTCACGCGCGCCATCGTCAACGGTGGTGGCAGTCTCAGCAAAGTCTCGCCATGGGGCAAACGCCGCCTGGCGTATGACATTCAGAACTTTCGCGAGGCGTCGTACTTTCTGATCCATTTCGACATCGACCCGTCGGCGGTTCGCGAGATCGAGCGCAGGATGCTGATCAGTGAGGAGATCGTGCGGCACCTCATCACCGTTCTCGAGGATCGTCCCGGTAGCAGCGAAGAGGACGAAGTGGATATCGCCGGTGCCGTCGAGGCCCAGGGCGACACCTCCATGTCCGACGCCGATGAGCCATCGCCGGTAAAGTTGCGAGATCGTGGCGCGACGGCCGTCGCCGAGGAATCGAACCGCGGCGAGGCGGCTGCCGAAGAGCCGCAGCCCGAGCAGGCGGCTGCCGAAGAGCCGCAGCCGTCCGAAGCCGAGCCCGCGACAAGCGGCTCGTAGTTCGAGGAGTGTGACATGACGCTCAACAAGATGATGATCATCGGAAATCTCGGCGCCGATCCTGAGCTCCGGTATACGCCCAGCGGCAAGGCCGTCACCAACCTGCGGGTGGCCGTCAACGACCGCAGCCGTGGCGCGGACGGCGAGTGGGTCGAGGAGACGATGTGGATCGGGGTGGAGGTCTGGGAGCAGGCGGCCGAGCGGCTCGCCGAGCAACTGCGCAAGGGAAACAAGATCTATGCCGAGGGGCAGCTTCGATCTCGCGAGTTCGAGGGCCGCGACGGCCAGAAGCGCACCGCGCTGGAGCTGCGCTTCGCGCGCGTCGTCAACCTCGAGCGGCGCGGTCGCGACGAGGAAGGCGGCCTCGGTGGATCGCAGTTTTCGCCGGATGCCGTCCGAGCGCCGTCGGGTGGCGGGTCGGACAGCGCGGAGTCACCGTCCAGGCCGGCCATGGACGTCGACGACATCCCATTTTGATACCAAGGAGCCAGTGAGCAGTTAGATGGCAAGTCCACGAACCCGCCGTGACACGGCGGACTATTACCGCGACCGACGCCGCCGCAAGGTCTGCAACTTCTGCGTCGACAAGGCAGAGTCGATCGACTACAAGGAGGTCAACCGCCTGCGCCGCTACCTCAGTGAGCGCGCCAAGATTGAGCCGCGGCGCAAGACCGGCACCTGCGCGCGCCACCAGCGGATGCTGACCGTGGCGCTCAAGCGGGCGCGGCAGGTCGCGTTGCTGCCGTACGCACCCCAGCACCTGCGGCCCTAGACGCATCGAGGCCGGTACCCGATCTGGGTGCCGGCCTTCGTCATCGATGGGGCTCGACCTCCTCCTCGCGGCGTCGGGCGTGGCCGCCGGGCTGTTCGGCTCGCTGCTCGGGCTGGGCGGCGGCATCCTGATCGTGCCGATGCTAACGCTCGGCTTCGGCTATCCGCTGACGACGGCCGTCGGTGTGAGCCTGGTGTGTGTGATCGCAACGTCCACCGGCGCCGCCGCGCATAACGTGCGCGCAGGGCGAGCCGACGTTCGGCTGGGGTTGACCCTGGAGAGCGGGACGGTGGTCGGCGCCGTGACCGGCGGCCTCCTCGCCGGCTACCTGGCACAGCGGCTGCTCGCCGGGCTGTTCGCGGCGCTGATGGTCTACACCGCGCTCAACATGGCCCGCGCACTGCTGCGGCCGACTGCGGACGCCGGTGAATCGGTCGAAGCGGACGTGCAGCCCTCAGCTCCCGACGGGCCCGATGCGCCGAGCTATCGGCGGCACCGCATGCCACTGGCCCTGGTCGGGTCCTTCTTCGCGGGCAACGTCTCGGGACTCCTCGGCGTGGGCGGCGGCGTCATCAAGGTCCCGCTGGTGCACCTGGTGATGGGTGCGCCACTGCACATCGCGGTGGCCACGAGCAACTTCATCATCGGCGTGACCGCCGCGGCCGGAGCATACGCGTACCTGTTTCGAGGTGACGTCGATCCGGCGGTGGCCGGGCCGGTGGTCCTCGGCGTGGCCGCGGGCGCGGTCGTCGGCGCGCGGCTCGGGCCGCGCATCAACGCGCGCTGGTTGTCGGCACTCTTCCTGATCGTGGTGCTGTATGTCGCGGTGCAGATGACGCTGCGCGCGGTGGCAGGCGCTCCATGAAGCGCGCGGACGACGAGCTCGCGCGCTGGGTGAGCGGCGTGTTGGCCATCGGCACGGCCGTGGCCATCGCGACCGTGGCGCTCGGCGTGGCTCTCACGCTGCTGCTCGGCGGCGCGGCTGGGCAGACCGCCGGCGGACTGGTAGCACAGATCATGGCGCTCAAACCGGCTAGCATCGTATCGGTCGGGCTGCTGCTGCTGGCCTTGACGCCGGCGGCTGAGCTCGTCGTGGCGCTCATCGCCTTTGCGCGGCGCGGCGAGCATCGGTACACGCTCATCGCTTCCGTTGTGCTCTCGCTGCTCGCGGTAGGCGTCGTGGCGGCGAGTCTGTTTTCACATGGGGTTGGAGGGTAGTCGTTGGACATCGTCCTGCTGGTGGCTTCGCTGGCGGTCATCCTGCTCGGCGCCGAGCTGTTCACGAATGGGATCGAGTGGTTCGGTCACAAGCTCAACCTGGCCGAGGGAGCGGTCGGCAGTGTGCTGGCTGCCGTCGCCACGGCAATGCCGGAGACGCTCATCCCGATCATCGCCATCCTGGGACCGCTGATCTTCGGCGCGTCCGCTGAGCAGGCCGCGAACTCGCACGAGATCGGCGTCGGCGCAATCCTGGGCGCTCCCTTCATGCTCGGGACGCTGGCCATGTTCGTGACCGGGGTCGGCGTCGTCATCTTCGCGCGCGGTGGCCGCCGGAGCACCGACATGCGCGTCAACGCCGAGGTCCTCGGTCGCGACGTCCTCTTCTTCCTGATCGCGTACACGCTGGCGATCGGCGTCGCTTTCTTGCCCATTCAGTTCCACTGGGTCAAGTGGATCGTGGCCGCAATCCTGGTCGTGATGTACGCCTTCTACGTGCGCGCCCACTTTGCCGACGAGCCCTCGGAGGGCGACGCCAGCGACCTGAATCAGCTGCATCTCACCCGGCTGCCGGGCATGCGCGGCGACCACACCATCGACTTCGACGCGATGCCCGGCGTCGATGACCCGGCGGAGCACGGCGGCGTGCCGCGCATGCGCATCGTCGTCTCACAGGTCGTGGTGGCACTGGCCTGCATCATCCTGGGAGCGCAGGTCTTCATCGGTGCGGTGAGCCACCTGTCGACGCTCGTCGGCCTGGATCCGCGCATCCTCGCGCTGATCATCGCGCCGATCGCCACCGAGCTGCCGGAAAAGTTCAATAGCATCCTGTGGGTGCGCAGCGGCAAGGACACGCTGGCCATGGGCAACATCACCGGAGCCATGGTCTTCCAGAGCAGTGTGCCGGTGGTGATCGGCCTGCTTTTCACCGAGTGGCTCTTCACGCCACAGGCGGCGCTCTCCTTTGCGTCGGCCGGCGCTGCTTTTGTGTCGATGATCCTGATCTTCGGACTCATGGCCCGCCGGGGAAGGCTGTCGGCCTGGTCGCTGCTCATCGGCGGCCCGTTCTACCTCATCTACGTGCTTGCGGCACTCTTCTTGCCCGGTGCCATTCCTGTCGGTCACTGACCGATCCGGGCAGCGCGCCGGGATAGTGGTCGATGGCCGGTATACTCGACACGGCGCCGCTTGGTCGCCGCTTGGCACGCGCGACCGCGCGCGGCGAGGATGACAGGAGATTGCGTTGCTGAAGCAGGAACCTTCGACAGCCACCGCGACGAAGCAACCCACGAGCGAGCTGTGGGCCTACTTCCGCGGTAAGTTCGTGCCGCTGCGTGACGCGAACATTAATGTGATGACGCACGCCTTCAACTACGGCACGGCCGTCTTCGAGGGCATCCGCGCCTACTGGAACGCGGACCAGGAGCAGCTCTTCGCCCTCGATCTGGTGGCCCACTACGACCGCATCCGGCAGTCAGCGCGGCTGCTGCTGATGGACGTCCGGCAGAGCTCGCAGGAGCTGGCCGACGCGACCGTCGAAGTGCTGCGCCGCGACGGCATGCGCGAGGACGGCTACGTGCGACCGATCGTTTACAAATCGAGCGAGACGATCGGCGTGCGACTGCACAACCTGGACAACGACATCACCATCTTCGCCATTCCCTTCGGTCAGTACATCGACACCGAGGGCGGCATTCGCGCCCAGGTCAGCTCGTGGCGGCGGACCGATGACAATGCCATCCCGGCACGCGGCAAGATCACCGGTGCGTACGTCAACGGCGCCTTTGCCAAGAGCGAGGCGCAGATGAACGGCTTCGACGAAGCGATCGTGCTGACGAGCGACGGCCACGTCAGCGAGGGCAGCGCCGAGAACCTGTTCATGGTCAAGGAGGGCGTGCTCATCACGCCACCGACGACCGACAATATCCTGGAGGGGGTCACGCGTCTTCGCCTGATGAGCATCGCCGGCGACTTTGGGATCGGCGTGCTCGAGCGCAGCATCGACCGCACGGAGCTCTACGCGGCGGACGAGCTGTTTCTGTGTGGCACCGGCGCCCAGGTCTCGCCGGTCGTTGAGGTGGACCGGCGCGCCATTGGCAGCGGACGCCCCGGACCGATCACCAAGCGCCTTTCCAGCACCTATTTCGACGCCGTGCACGGTCGGCTCGATGCTTATCGCGACTGGCTGACCCCGGTCTACTAGAGGACGGCGCGGCGGCCGCTCGGCCGGGGCCGGCAGTCCCGTGCCGAACCAACGCCCATGCTCGACGCTCGCAACGAGGACCGCTACCGCTGGCTTCAGCGGCTGCTCGAGATGGTGCCGGGCCTTGTCAGCTGGGCGATCATCATCGGTCCGATCTGGCTCAGCTTCAGCTATCCGTGGCTGGTCGCCTACTTCGTTCTCAGCTTCGATTTCTACTGGGTCTGCCGCGCCATCTGGTTCGCGGTCGCCGTGATCGTCGCGTTTGGGCGGATCCGCCGCGTCCTGGTCGTCGACTGGATGGTCCGCTGCCGCGGATTGGCCGATCTTCCCGCCTATCGCGCCGGGCTGCTGACACGTGTGGCACAGCTCAGCCGTCCGGCCGCTGGACAGGCGCTGGGCATCATCGCCGCGCCGCCGGCTCGCGAATCGAAAGCGGAGCGCCGTGCGCTCGAGCGTGAGCTGGCCGAGCTGGATGCAGTCCAGCAACTGCCCGAGCGTCCTCCCAGCTGGGAGGAGTACACCCACCTGGCGTTGATCCCGACCTACACCGAGTCGCTCGAGAAGCTTCGACACACGGTCCGTGCGCTGGCCGATGCCGATTGGCCGCGCGAGCGCAAGATCTGCGCGATCATCACCCGCGAGACCGATGCCGGCGGCATCGCCAGCGTCACCACCCTCCGTGAAGAGTTCAGCGACGCGTTCGCCGAGTTCATCCATATCCTCGATCCGCTGGAGCCGGGAATCGTCATCGGTAAGTCGAGCGCCATGGCCTGGGGTGGCCGCTACCTGTATCGGTTGCTGGTGCACGAGCGCGGTATGGACCCATCGCGCATTTTGGTGACCGACCTCGACGCCGATTACCGGGTCCATGCGCAGTACTTCACCTACCTGACCTGGACCCACCTGACCGATCCGAACCGGGAGACGCAGCTCTATCAGCCGATCCCGTACTTCCACAACAACATCTGGGAGGTGCCCATTCTGCTGCGCCTGTTCGCTGCGGTGCTGACCCAGCTCCAGATGTGGCGCAGCGTTCTACCCGAGAAGCTGCAGAGCTTCGGCTCGTACTCGACCACGCTGCACCTCATCCACGAGGTCGGCTACTGGGCGACCGACGCGATTCCCGAGGACAGTCGCTTCTACTGGAAGAGCTACTTCACCTATGGCGACCGATTCCGCGCGGTGCCGCTCTTCATTCCGATCTACGGCGATGCGGTCCGCGCCCGCTCGTACTGGCGTTCGCTGGCGACGCAGTACATGCAGGCGCGACGCTGGGCGTGGGGTGTGACTGACATCCCGTACGTCGTGCAGAACGCCTTCCGACATTCGGAGATCGCGCTCTCGTCGCGTGTCTGGCGCGTGACCAACCTGTTCGGCGAGCACATCAACTGGGCGATTGCGCCCTTCGTCATCATGTTCGGCGCAACCGTGCCGTTGCTGATCAACCCCGCGTTCGCGGAGACGACGCTTGGCCAGAACCTGCCGCTCTACGCCTCGACCATGCTGAGCCTCGGGCTCGTGGCGCTCTTTGTCCTGGTGTGGGTGGAGCACCGCATCGTGCCACCGCGGCCCGAGCACTGGGGCCGGTTCACCCGCATCATCAGCTACCTGCAATGGATTGGGCTGCCGTTCGTGGGCATCTTCTTCAGCAACCTGCCGGCGCTCGACGCGCAGACGCGCCTGCTCACGGGACGTTACCTCGAGTATCGGGTCACCGAGAAAGCCTAGGACCGATGCCTGACGAGACCGTTTCGATCGCTCGCGTCCCCCTCGCTCGATCGGCGCGTCGCCTGCTCGCGGCGCCGCTGATCGCGATCCTGCTGGGCGCCGTCGCCGCCGCTGTCGCGTTGGTGCTCGGTGGATGGGCGGGAGCCGGCTTGGGACTGGCAGGCATCGCGACAGTGGTGCTGGCCGCCTGGCTGGCCGTGATCCTGGTCACGCTGCGGCTGGACGTCGAGGTTGCGGCGATTCGGCTGCACTGGCTCGGCGGCGCGCGCCGTTTCACCCTCGTGCGCGGCCCGGTGACCCGCGTCGCGCTGCAGGGACCGTCGGCGGTCTCGCTGCGCGTCCGCTTCGGCGCGTTCGGCTGGACATTTGGCCGGGCCAGGCTGCGCGGGGAGGAGCGCATCGAGATCATCCGCCTGGCACCCAGCGAGACGCTGATCCTGGTACCGACTGAGGGGATCCGTCTGGCGATCGTGCCGCGATCCGAGGTTGAGCTCATCGCGGCGCTGTCCGCCGCGGCGCGCGTTCAGCAGCGCCTCGAGGCCACGCGGGCGCACCGGCCGGTCGCGGTTGCGCCGGCTGCGGTTGCGCCGGCTGCGGTTGCGCGCGTCGCACCGCTTACGCTTCCGCCTGAACCGGCGGCGCCGCTGCCACCCCGTGTGCTGACCGGGATCGAGCGGGTCGAGCTGGAGGAGCGGCTGGCCGCGCAGCGCGCGGTCGCACTGGCCGCGGCGGAGGCAGAGCGTCGTGCGGAGCAGGCGGCCCGCGCTGCAGCGCCGTCCAGGCTTTCGGCATCCGAAGCCCTATCACGGCCTGCCCGTAATTGGCCGCGGCTCGCGTGGGCGCGACCGGCGTGGACACGGCTGCCGCGGGCGAGCGTTGCCTCGATCGGCCTCCTGCTCGTTCCGCTGGCCTGCGCGGCGGCAGCCTGGCTGATTGCGGTGGCCGGAGGGCAGGCGCACGGCGACGCGGCGCGCAACCTCGTGTTGGCCATCGTGCTGACCGGTCCAGCGGGCACGCTCGGCGCAATCGGCGCCCGCGTGTGGTGGCCGCGGCTGGTGCCGCTGGTGGTCGCGGCGGCCGTCCTTGCGCTGGTGGTCGTCGGTCGCGCGCTGATCTCCTAGGTTCGCCGGAGGGCTCGGATTGACAGCCGGGGCGTGCGCTGCGACCATCGCGACCGCGGGAGG
Source organism: Candidatus Limnocylindria bacterium (assembly GCA_038250515.1). Taxonomy (GTDB): domain Bacteria; phylum Chloroflexota; class Limnocylindria; order QHBO01; family QHBO01; genus JAICUY01. The sequence continues at coordinate 62,873 of JBBSCG010000005.1, read as the reverse complement.
GTCCCGTCCCGGACGTGGGACGGGTTTTTTGTTGGAGTGAACGTGTTCAGGCAGGTATCGAGCAAGCTGGATGTTCCCGCCGTCGAGCGGGAGACGATCGAGGTCTGGCGCGCGGGCCGGACGATGGAGCGCTACCTCGAGCGCAATGCGCACAGCGATGAGCGCTTCAGCTTCCTGGACGGTCCGATTACGGCCAACAACCCGATGGGGGTGCACCACGCCTGGGGACGCACCTACAAGGACCTCTACCAGCGCTACCACACCATGCTCGGCCAGCGGCAGCGCTACCAGAACGGCTTCGACTGCCAGGGACTGTGGATCGAGGTCGAGGTCGAGCGGCAGCTGGGCTTCACCAACAAGCGTGACATCGAGGCGTTCGGCGTCGACAGGTTCGTGGAGCTGTGCAAGCAGCGTGTCGACAAGTTCGCGGCGCTCATCACCGAGCAGAGCAAGCGTCTCGGCATGTGGATGGACTGGGAGCACAGCTACTTCACCAACTCGGACGAGAACAACTACACGATCTGGGCCTTCCTGGCCGAGTGCCATCGCCGCGGGCTCGTTTACAAGGGCCACGACGTGATGCCGTGGTGCCCGCGCTGCGGCACCGGCCTGTCGAACATGGAGATCGCCACCGAGGGCTACCGCGAGCTCACGCACCTGTCGCTGAGCATCGAGCTTCCGTTGACCGATGTCGGCCACGAGAACGAGTCGCTGCTGGTCTGGACCACGACGCCGTGGACGCTGTCGAGCAACGTCGCGGCGGCAGTCAACCCGGAGCTCAGCTACCTGCTGGTCGCGGGAAGCAACGGCCGTCGCTGGTGGCTGAGCCGCGGATCGCTTGGACGCGTCGCGCCGGACGCTCGGGTCGTGCGCGAGGCGCGGGGGAGCGAGCTGATCGGGCTGCACTACCGCGGCCCATTCGACGAGCTGCCGATCCAGCAGGGTGTCGAGCATCGCGTCGTCGCCTGGGACGAGGTGTCCGACGAGGAGGGGACCGGCATCGTGCACATGGCACCCGGCTGCGGCCAGGCGGACTTCGCCGTGTCGAAGATCGAGAACCTTGCCGTGCTCGATCCGATCGACCAGTTCGGCGTGTTTGGCCCCGGTTATGGCTGGCAGAGCGGCCGCTACGCGGGGCGGAGTGAGGAGCCCGGCGCCAACATGGCCGAGGCCGTCGCCGAGGACCTTGAGCGTAAGGGGCTGCTGGTCCGGCGCGAGCAGTACACCCATTCTTATCCGGTCTGCTGGCGCTGCGGTACCGAGCTGCTGTTCCGGCTGGTTGACGAGTGGTTCATTGCCATGGACCCGCTGCGCGCTCCCATTTCCGACGTGACCCGCCAGGCGACCTGGTTGCCGGAGGGCATCGGCCTCGAGGACCGCGAGCTCGACTGGTTGCGAAACATGGGCGACTGGATGATCAGCAAGAAGCGCTACTACGGACTGGCGCTGCCGATCTGGGTCTGCAACGAATGCGCCGCGTGGGAAGTGATCGGCTCGAGGGACGAGCTGCGAAAGCGCGCGGTTGCCGGCTGGGACGAGTTCGAGGGCCACGCGCCGCACAAGCCGTGGATCGACGCGGTCGAAGTGGAGTGCGCGGCCTGTGGTGGTCGGGCGCGCCGTATCCCCGACGTCGGCAACCCGTGGCTTGATGCCGGCATCGTGTCGTACTCGACGATGGGCTGGACCACCGACCGCGCGCGCTGGCAGGAGTGGTTCCCTGCCGACTTCATCGTCGAGTCGTTTCCCGGCCAGTTCCGCAACTGGTTCTATGCGCTGCTGACCATGTCAACGGTGATGACGGACCGCACACCGACGAACGTGGTGCTGGGCCACGCGCTGATGCGCGACGAGCATGGCGAGGAGATGCATAAGAGCTCGGGCAACTCCATCCCGTTCGACGAGGCGGCCGACCACATCGGCGCCGACACCATGCGTTGGATGTTCGCCTCCGCCAATCCGGCGATCAACGTCAACTTCGGCTACGGCCCCGGCGCGGACGTCGTGCGACGCTTCTTCCTGCCGCTGTGGAACACCTACGCGTTCTTCGCCAACTACGCTCGGCTGGACGGCTGGACGCCGCAGCATGAGACCGATGCGTCCGCTGCGCGGACGTTGCTGGACCGATGGATCCTGTCGCGCCTCGACGCGCTGGTCGGCGAGGTCCGGCAGGCACTCGACGGCTATGACGCGGCGTCGGGTGCGCGGGCCATCGAGCGCTTCGTCGAGGACCTCTCGAATTGGTACGTGCGCCGCTCGCGTCGCCGCTTCTGGAAGGGCGAGCTCGATGCCGACAAGCAGGTCGCCTACGCCACGCTGCACGAGGTGCTGACTACCCTGGCGCGGCTGCTCGCGCCGTTCGTTCCGCATCTCGCCGATGCCATGTGGCGCAACCTGGTCGTCTCGGTCGACGAGGACGCGCCGGACAGCGTGCACCTCGCGTCATACCCGGAGCGCGTGGCCGGCCGCCATGACAAGGCGCTCGACGAGGCGGTGGCGCTGTCGCGACGCGTGGTCGGGCTGGGGCATACCGCGCGCGCCGCCTCGAAGGTGCGTACGCGGCAGCCACTGCGTGCCGTGCGCGTGAAGCTTCCCGCTGCGGTGAACGGCGCTTTGTCGCCCGATGCGGCAACTGCGGCCGCGTTGCGCGAGCAGGTCCTCGACGAGCTGAACGTCAAGGTGCTGGAGGTGATCCCCGACGAATCCGAGATGGTCGAGCGCGCGCTGTACCCGCTGCTGCCGGTCATCGGCCCGCGGCACGGTCGCGCCGTGGGCGCCGTCATGGCCGGCGCGCGGTCCGGTGGGTGGCGGCTGCTCGACGACGGCCGCGCGGAGGTCGGCGGCGTGACCCTCGAAATGGACGAGTTCCAGCTCACCGCCAGGGCGCGCCCCGGGCACGAGGTCGCCGAGGAGACGGATCTGCTCGTCGCGCTCGACACGACGCTCGATGACGCGCTGGCAGCCGAGGGGCTGGCCCGTGAGGTCGCGCATCGGCTGCAGAACCTGCGCAAGGCAGCCGGCTACGAGATCAGCGACCGGATCTCGGTCACGATCGGCGCTGATGCCGCGACGGTCGCACGCCTCACGCCGTTCCGTGCCTGGCTGGCCGAGGAGACGCTGGCGACCTCGCTCGAGCTCGGCACCGAGGCCACGCTCGCCGACGCTGACCGAACCGAGGACGTGTCACTCGACGGGGAGATGCTTCGGATGGCGGTGCGCCGAGCGCCGTGAGGGTGCGGTTCCCGGCAGATTCCGCGACGAGGCCGACCGGCTGCTAGCCGACATCGGGTCGACGGCGCCACGTTCGACCCAATCGCGTAGCATCTAGCGGACGATGAGCAGCGAGACGCCATACTCCAACGGGCGGGCGGATGCGCTCGCCCTGCTGGGAACGGGCGCCGTGATCTATTCCGCCGATCTGATCACCAAGGCGCTGGTCGTCGCCAGCATCCCCGTCGGCGACTCGGTCGACATCATCGGCGATCTCGTTCAGATTTGGCATGCACAGAACGCCGGCGCGGCCTTCAGCCTGTTCCAGGGCGGCCAGCTGCTCTTCCTGGTGGTTAGCGTCGTGGCGCTGGGCATGATCGTGTACTTCCACCGAGCGTTTCGCAGTCATAGCCGCTGGCTGCAGGTGATCCTCGGCCTCATCCTGGGCGGCACGCTCGGCAATCTGACCGATCGGCTGCGGCAGGGCTACGTGACCGATTTCCTGTCGGTCGGCATCGGCGGCACGCGCTGGCCGACCTTCAACGTCGCTGATTCGTCGATCGTGATTGGGATTGGTCTGCTGGTGGTGTACCTGCTCATCATCGATCGCCATCGCGAGGAAGCGACGGCATGACGGATGCTTCCGAGATCGGCGAACGGACCGTATCGGGCGCCGGTCCGGCCGGCCGCTTCGATCTTGCGGTCAGCGCCGTGGCCGAGATCAGCCGCGCCCATGCACAGCGGCTCATCTCGGACGGCCGCGCGCTGCTGAACGGTCGCCGGGCGCGCGCCAGCGACCGGATGCGCGGTGGCGAGGAGATCACCGTGACTCTGTCGGCGCCGCCGGATCCGACCCTCGTGCCGGAGTCGATTCCGTTACGCATCGCGTACGAAGACGCCGCGATGCTGATCGTCGACAAGCCGGCCGGACTGGTGGTCCACCCGTCGGCGGGACATGCGACCGGCACGCTGGTGCACGCACTGCTCGGACGCGCCCGGGACGCCGGTGAGCCGCTCGGCAGCATCGCGGGAGTCGAGCGCCCGGGGATCGTGCACCGGCTCGACAAGGACACCTCGGGACTCCTGCTGGTGGCCAAGACCGATGCGGCGCAGGCGAGCCTCATGCGCCAGTTCGGCGAGCGCACCATCGACAAGCAGTACGTCGCGCTGGTGCGTGGCGCCCCACCGGCACTGCGCGGGCGGATCGAGGCGCCGGTCGGACGAGATCCGCGGGACCGGCAGCGCATGGCGGTGGTGGCCGGCGGCCGGGAGGCCGTCACGGACTACGAGGTGCTCGGCGCGGAGGGCGGCTACTCGCTGCTGAGCCTGCATCCGCGTACCGGACGCACGCACCAGATTCGCGCGCATCTCGCCTACCTGCACCTGCCGATCGCTGGCGACATGCGCTACGGCGGCGGCATCGGTCCGGGCGGACTGGAGCGGCAGTTTCTGCACGCCGAGCGCCTGGGGCTGGAGCGCCCGCTGGATCAGGCCTATCTTGTCGCCTGGAGCGAGCTACCGCCGGATCTCGCCAACTCACTCGAAGTCTGCGGCATCACGTCCGATGAGTTGCCGAGCGGCGTCGGCGCATCGGTCGAGGAGTCCTGACGATGGCTGCCGAGCGCCAGGACAAGCGCCTCGTCTTTCCGAATCCGATGTTGGTGGTCGTCTCGGGCCCATCGGGAGTCGGCAAGAGCACGATCGTCGCCGAGCTGGTGCGGCGTCATCCGCAGGCCGTGCCGATCGTGACCGCCACGACGCGCACGCGACGCCCCGACGAGATCGACAAGGTGCATTACCACTTCCTGTCGAAGCCCGAGTTCGAGGAGCTGCTCGCCTCTGACGGGCTGCTCGAGCATGCCAACGTGCACGGCAATTGGTACGGCACGCCGATCAATCAGGTGCGCGGCATCCTGGCGGCCGGCCGTGACGCGATTGTGGTGCCGGATCCACAGGGCGCGCGCTCAATCCGCGGCCTCGTGCCGGATGCGCTGCTGATCTTCGTCATGCCGCCGTCGTTCGAGGACCTCACCGAGCGCCTGAAGCAGCGCGGCTCGGAGGACGCCGCCAGCTTTGAGCGTCGGCGTCGTGACGCCGAACGCTGGATAGCCGAGGCCGACGACTACGACGACGTCATCGTGAACGAGACCGGCCACCCCGAGGAGGCGGCGGAGCGCATCTGGGAGATCATCCAGGCCGAGGCACGTCGCGAGCCCCCACGCGTCGTCCGCATCTGACGCGCGGCTGAGTCAGCATGCCTGAGCGCGTGGTGCGGGTGGCCGTCGAGGCGGTTGCCGACCGACCGGAGCGGACGTTCTCGTACCGCCTGTCTGATGCTCTCGGTAATCCCGCAGCCGGATCGCTGCTGCTCGTGCCGTACGGCCGGCGGCTGGCGCTCGGCTATCTGCTGGGCGCTGCCGAGGTCGAGCCCGATGCGCAGCTCAAGGAGGTCGAGGCCGTCGTCTCGCAGCCGATGCTGACGCCCGACCTGCTGGCCCTCGCCGAGGAGATCTCGACTTACTATCGCGCGCCGATCGGAACGACGATCGCCGCGATGCTGCCGCCCGGACTCGAGTCGCGTCTGCAGCGCCGCTGGGAGGTGCTCGACCACAGCCTGCTGCCCGACGTGAACGACGGTCAACTGGATGACGCCGCCCTGCTGCGACACGGCCCCGCTCGTGGCGGCCAGGCATGGTTTGAAGGCCTGCGCCGCAGCGGCGCGGTCCGTGCCACGTGGTCGCTGCGGGGACCACAGCTGCGAGCGCAGCAGGTGCGGGTCCTGCGGCCGGTTCCCGGTGAGCGGGAGCAGCCGCGCCGCGCTCCGCTGCAGCGGGCGATGCTCGAAGCGCTGGGCAACGAGCAGCGGACGCTTGCCGAGCTGGCAGAGGCACTCGGCCTGGCGCCCACCTCACTTCTCGCACCGGCACGGCGGCTGGCGGTGAGCGGCCACGCCATCCTCGAATGGCGCGAGGTGGCGCGCGACCCGCTCGCACACCGCCCGTCGAGCCCCGCGCCGACGCATGAGCTGGCTGATGAGCAGCGCGCCGCACTGAGGGCCATCGAGGCGCTTCCCTCCGGCGGAGAGCTGCTGCTCGAAGGCGTCGCCGCGGCCGGCAAGACCGATGTCTACCTTGCAGCGCTCGAGTCGACGCTTGGCGCGGGCCGCAGCGCGATCGTGCTCGTTCCCGAGCTGAGCCTTGTGCCGCAGCTTGCCGACCGCCTCGCTGCCCTCGTCGGTGACAGCCTCGCGGTGCTCCATTCGGGGCTCTCGGCGGGGGAGCGCCACGACGAGTGGTGGCGCATCCTGCGCGGTGAGGCACGCGTCGTGATCGGCACGCGCACGGCGGTCTTCGCACCGCTCAGCGACCTGGGCCTGATCGTCGTGGACGAGGCGCACGATGGCGGTTACAAATCGGACCGCACGCCGCGCTACGACGCGCGATGGGCTGCTCGTCGCCGCGCCGTGCACACCGGTGCGCGGCTGGTGGTCGGGACCGCCACACCCGAGGTGACGACCATTGCACGGGTGCGCGGCGGTTTGATGGAGCGTGCCCGCCTGGTGGAACGTAGGGTCGGCAGCGTGCCCAATGTCGAGCTGGTCGACATGCGGGCCGAGCTGGCCGAGGGCAACCGCTCGATCCTCTCTCGCGCGCTCGGCGACGCGCTCGCCGCCCTCCGCACGGGAACTGAGCAGGCGATCCTGCTCATCAACCGGCGTGGCGCGGCGACGTTCGTGCTGTGTCGCGACTGCGGCGAAAGCCTGCGCTGTCCGGACTGCGAGCTGCCGTTCGTCTTCCATCTTGCGGGCGAGCAGCTTCGCTGCCACCACTGCGGCCGCTCGGCACGGCCACCGCACCGCTGCCCGCGCTGCGGCTCTTCCCGGATTCGCTACTTCGGGGCGGGGACGCAGCGCGTCGAGGCCGAGCTGCGCGGCCGCTTCCCGAAGTTGCGGGTTGCCCGCCTCGATTCCGATGCGATCAGCCAGCGACGTGGCTTCGAGTCGATCTACGACGACTTCCGCTCCGGATCGGTCGACGTGCTGGTCGGGACACAGCTTGCGGCCAAGGGCCTCGACCTGCCGAGCGTGACACTGGCGGGTGTCATCGCCGCTGACGTCACGCTCAACCTGCCCGACTACCTGGCGCCCGAGCGTACCTTCGCGATGCTGGCCCAGGTCGCCGGTCGGGCCGGCCGTGGACCGATGCCGGGACGCGTCATCATCCAGACCTATGCCGCGGATCACTATGCCGTGCGGGCCGCGGCGCGTCTTGACGTGGACGGCTTCGCTGACGAGGAGCTGCTGCGCCGTCGGCTGTTGAGCTATCCACCCTACAGCGTACTGGCGCGACTTCTGCTCGCCGACGCCGATCAGCAACGCGTGGAGGCACGCGGTCGTGCCGCCGCCGGGGCGGTGGCGATCGAGGGCGTCGAGGTGCTTGGCCCGCTGCCGGCGTACGTGCCGCGGCGCGCCGGACGCTGGCGGATGCAGGTGATCGTCCGCGCGCCGGACGTGACGACGCGCCAAGCCGCGCTCGAGCTCGTGCCGTCAGGCGTGGCAATCGATGTCGATCCCGAGTCGCTCCTCTAGGCATCGGCCTCGCTAGAATGAGGCCATGGTCATTCGCCGCATCCTGACCGCCGAAGAGCCGATCCTGCGGGAGCGCGCCATGAAGGTCACCAACTACGACGCCAGCCTGCACCGCCTGCTCGACGACATGCTGGTGACCATGCGCGATGCGCCGGGCATCGGCCTTGCGGCGAACCAGGTCGGGGTGCCGCTGCAGGTCGCGGTCATCGAGCTCGAGGACACCATCACCGAGCTGGTGAATCCGCAGATCGTGAAGGCCTCGGGCGAGATTCTCGACTGGGAGGGATGCCTCTCGATCCCCGGGTTCGTAGCCGAGATGAAGCGCAGCGAGAAGGTCACCGTCAAAGCTCGCGACCGACACGGCAAGGAGTTCCGCGTCAAGGGCGAGGAGCTGTTCGCTCGAGCGCTGCAGCACGAGATCGATCATCTCAGTGGCGTGCTCTACATCGACTACCTCGATTCGCTCGAAGAGCTGGTGCGCGTCAGCGAACGCAGCGACGTGGAAGAAGAGACGACCGCGGGCATCTAGTGGCGCGCCTCGGTCGGCTCGCCTTCCTGGGAACCGGAGCCTTCGGCGTGGCGCTGCTCGACCGCGCGGCCGACCTGGCCGACGAGCTGCTCGTCATCAGCCAGCCCGACCGACCCGCCGGCCGGCGACTGCGCACCCGACCCTCACCGGTGGCCGCCTTCGCGCGGGAGCGTGGCCTGCGGGTCGAGACACCACGACGCCTGCGGTCGGACGAGGGTCGCGCGCTGCTTGCCGAGTTCTCGCCGGACGGCCTGCTGCTGGTCGCGTACGGCCAACTGGTGCCCGATGACCTACTTAGCCTCGCCCCGCGGCCCCCGCTGAACGTCCATCCCTCGCTGTTGCCGCGGCATCGGGGCGCGGCGCCAGTCGCCAGCACGATCCTGGCGGGCGATGCGGAGGCCGGCGTCACGCTCATGGTCATGACCGCGCAGCTCGACGCGGGACCGATCGCCGAGCAGTGGCGTGTGTCACTCGACGGACGCGAGCAGACGCCTGAGCTGGAGGCCCGCCTCGCCGAGCTGTCCGCGGCGGTGGTGCCGGCGACGCTCGGTCGCTGGGCCGACGGTGCGCTGCGCGCCGAGCCACAGGATGACAGCCGCGCCACGTTGATCAAGCCCTTTCGCCGCAACGACGGATGGATCGACTGGCGCCGCAGTGGCGTCGAGCTCGACCGTCAGGTGCGCGCTCTTCAGCCGTGGCCGGGTGCCTGGACCATGCTCGACGGCCGCCGGCTACATATCCGCCGGGCGCGCTCACTGCCCGGCTTCGACGGCGTGCCGATCGGTGCGCTGCTGCCCGGCGACGAGCCGCGCGTCGCGTGCGGCACCGGGGCCCTGGCACTCGAGGCGGTCCAGGCCGAGGGACGACCGGTCATGCGTGCCGATGCATGGCGTCGCGGGCTTAGCCGGCAGCATGTCCTGCTCGGCGCCGCGGAGCCGCCGGAGGGTCCGCCGGCCTCAACCGGCGGACCCTCCTCGACTCTTTAGGGCAGCTTTTCGTCCGGACCTGCGGACGCCACCGCGGGCCGCTTGCGCGGCCGCGCGGCCGGCGCCTCGTCACCCGGGACATGCAGCAGGCTGTCAACCCGTATTACGCCCGCGATCTGTTCCGCTTTCTTGATCAGCGCATCCGCCTGGGAGGATGCGTCCACCTCGCCGCGCAGCACGACCACGCCCTCTTCGACGTTGATGTTGATCTTGCCCTGCGGGATCGACGGGTCGCCGAACAGCTCCGTCGTGACCTTGTCTGACAGCGCCGAGTCGTTGGGCATGGGCTGTCCGTTGCCGCGATGACTCGCCTGCTGCCTGATGGCGAATGCCTGGGTGCCGGCTCGCTTCGTGCCGCGCTCGACCGCTCCGCCGAGATCGCGCAGCCGTGCGGCGGCCTGGTCGCCGAGCCGCGCTCGGCGAGTTCGGCCGCGCTCAGGGTCGAGGAGGTAGGCGGCCGCCGCTCCGGCCGCGCCGCCGAGCAGCGCAGCCAGCCAGCCGGGTAGCCCACTCTGTCGTCGCCTTGGAACGGCGCTCATCACTCGGTTCGTCACATCTTTACGCGCGTCGTCGCCGTCGCGCCATTTTTCGAACATGTTCATCTGGTCTCCAGGTGTATGGGAACGGCGTGACCCGCACGCAGCGTGCCCAAATCGGCTCGGTCGATGCCCAAGGGCCCCTCGGCTATACTCGATCTCGCTTCCAAGGAGGTCGCAGATCAACGATGGGTAATTTCCTGCCGTACATCCTGCTGGTGATGCTGCCGAGCCTCGCCATCACCGGATGGGCGGCGTGGCGGGTCAAGTCGACATACAGCAAATGGGCCAAGGTTGATTCGGGCATCAACCTCGACGCCTTTGATTTCGCCCGCCAGCTGCTCGATCGCCAGGGTCTGCACGAGGTCAAGATCGAGCCGACGCCCGGCCAGCTGACCGATCACTACGACCCGCGCGGCAAGGTCCTGCGTGTCAGCCAGGCGGTCTCTGGCCGCGCGGAGCTTGGCAGCTACGATCCGAGCCAGTCGTCGCTCGGCGTGCCGGGCTCGGCGAACACGGGCCCCCGACTGTCGGTCGCCTCCGCGGCCGTCATCGCGCACGAGGTCGGGCACGCGCTGCAGGACAAGCAGCGCGATCCGTGGATGGTCGTCCGCCAGGCGATCGTGCCTGCCGTGCAGCTTGGCTCCGGAGTCGCGCCGTGGCTCATCCTCGGCGGGCTGATCTTCAACATCCTGGGACTTGCCTGGATTGGTCTGATCGCGTTTGGGGCGGCGGTCATCTTCACCTTTGTGACGCTGCCCGTCGAGATCGGCGCATCGGCCAAGGCATTGGGCTTCGTCAGCAACCTGGGAATGTACGGCGAGCGCCAGACCGGTGCGGGCGATGTCCTCAAGGCTGCCGCCTGGACCTACGTCGCAGCGGCACTGACGGCGCTGCTGACCTTCCTGTATTACCTCTTTCTGATCATGGGGCGTCGTGACTGAGCTGACCATGGCCGGCCCGCTGCCGGCGATCAGCGAGGTCGTCGTCGACCAGCTCGCCGCGTGGCTGACCGCCCGCGGCGAGCCTGCGTACCGCGCGCAGCAGGTGCTGGCGGGCATGTATCGCGGCGATGTGAGCGGCTTCGAAGATCTCACCGACCTGCCGAACTCGCTGCGTGCTGCGCTGGCGGGCGCGTTCCGCTTTTCATCGATCGAGGCCAGCCACGTTCTGACGGCCGATAACGGCCTGACCGCCAAGGCCGTGCATCAGCTGCACGACCGACAGCGCGTCGAGTCGGTCCTGATGCGCTACCCGGCGCACCGCGGCGCGGCGGCGCGCACCACGATCTGCATCTCGTCGCAGGCGGGCTGTGCGGTCAACTGCCCATTCTGCGCGACCGGCCAGGCGGGCTTCGCGCGCCAGCTGTCTCCGGGCGAGATCGTCGACCAGGTGCTGCACTGGCATCGGCCTCCCTGGAACGCGCTCGGGCCGGATTGGCGCACGGGCGAAGGCGACGGGCACTACAACATCGTGTTCATGGGCATGGGCGAGCCGCTCAACAATGCGAATCGCGTGTTCGAGGCGGTGCGGCTGCTGAACGATCCGGGTCGGCTGGGCATCGGCGCACGGCATATCACGGTCAGTACCGCCGGCGTTGTGCCGGGCATCGACCGCATGGTCGACGAGCTGCCGCAGGTCAACCTGGCGATCAGCCTTCATGCGGCGACCGATGCACTGCGCGACGAGCTCGTGCCACTCAACCGCAAGTGGCCGCTCAGCGAGCTCGTGGCCGCCGGACGACGCTTCACACGTGCGACACGTCGACGTGTCAGCCTCGAGTACGTGCTGATCGACGGGGTCAACGACGCTCCCGAGCAGGCCGAGCGGCTGGGCGAGCTCGCCAGGGGATGGCTCAGCCACGTCAACCTGATCCCGCTCAACCCGACGCCAGGCTCGCGCTGGAGCGGCACGCCGCGCGAGGGGATCGACGCGTTCGTCGCAATCCTGCGCGGCCAAGGCATCCCCACGACCGTGCGCGACACGCGTGGCCGCGAGATCGATGCGGCCTGTGGCCAGCTGCACGCCCAGCTCGCCGGGAAGGAGCTGCCGCGCAACCGGATGGCCGCAGCCGCATCGGTCCGGAAGACGGAAGCGGCGAAGGTGCCTGCGTGAAGCGCCGCCACCCGCAGATCAGCGTCAGCATCCTGAACGCCGACTTCGCGCGCCTTGGCCTTGAGGTCGAGCGAGCCGTGGCAGGCGGCGTCGACTCGATTCATCTCGACGTCATGGACGGCCATTTCGTCGACAACATCAGCTTCGGGCCGGTCGTCGTCGACGCGCTGCGACCGCATATCACGCTCCCGTTTCACAGCCACCTGATGATCAGCCGGCCACTGCGCTTCGTTGAGGCCTTCGCCAGCGCGGGCTCTGACCTGATCGTCTTCCACGTCGAGGCCGATGACGAACCGAGCGCGGTCATCGAGGCCATCCATCGCACCGGTCGCGCCGCAGGGCTGGCGCTCAACCCTGAGACGAGCGCGGATGTCGTCCTGCCCTTCCTGGACCAGATCGACCTGCTGCTGCTGATGACCGTCCACCCCGGTTTCGGCGGACAGGTGTTCATCGCCGACGTGCTGCCGAAGATGCGCAGCCTCAGCGACGAGATCTCGCGACGCGAGCTGGACCTGCCGATTGGCGTCGACGGCGGAGTGGGACGCGATACCATCGGCTCGGCCTTCGCCGCCGGCGGTGAGGTGATGGTTGTCGGCTCCGCGCTGTACCGCAACGAGGCAGACCTGCGGTCCGTTGTGGACGAGCTCCGACAGGCCGCCCGTGCCGGCGTCGTCGATTCCGGAATGTGCGCCAACGACCGAACACAAGCCATCGAAAGGACGTGACCCTGCTGCGTTCCACGCGAATCCTGCGACCGACCGCGCTGCTGCTCGTCATTGCGCTGCTGCTGAGCGCCTGCGGCCAGAACACGCTGCCACTTCTGCCCAGCTCACCGACACCGGAGCCACCGCGCGAGCTGTCGGTGATGGCTGTCGATCGCGACAGCGGTGCGCCCATCCCGGGCGCTGAGCTGCGTGCCGGCTCCAGCAGCATGACCACCGCGGCGGATGGCAGGGTGACGCTGACCGCGCTTCGCGCTGCGCAGGTCGAGGCGACGGCACACGGCTACGACGCGGGTTCGGGTGAGGTCCCGGCCGACGGGGCGCTTGAGATCAAGCTGCGCTCGAACGTGGTGAGCGGCACGGTGACCGATGGCAGCGGCCAGCCGCTCTCCGGTGTTCGCGTCTTTGTCGACGGCACCGCTGACAGCCCGGTCGTGCGTACCGATGCGCGGGGTGCCTACGTGCTCCCGGGCGTGCCCGAGGGCGCGACGCTGATCTACAAGAGGGCCGGCTTCCGCCTTGCGCAGCTTCCGGCCGCGAAGGTGCGCGGCGACGTCGCCATGCAGCCCTTTACCGCACGCGCGCTGTACTCGCCCGCAGCCGTCTTCGAGGCCCACGGCCGGCTCGATGCCATGCTCGACCTGATCGACAGGACCGAGGCGAACGCCATGGTTATCGACGTCAAGGAGACCGACGGCAACCTGTACTGGAATACCGACCTGCCCCAGGCCAAAGCGGTCGGCGCGGTGATGGAGCATCCACTCTTCGAGCTCAACGAGCTGTTGCCGAAGCTGAAGGAGCGCGGCATCTACACCATCGCCCGGATGGTGGTCATGAAGGACAACACGCTGGGCAAGGCCATGCCCGACTTCGCGGTGCGCAACGCGGTGACCGGCGGCCCATGGACGGACTTCGGCGGCGCCATCTGGCTCGATCCCTACAACCCGGGCGTGGCTGAGTACACCGCGTCCCTGGCCCGTGACCTGGCCGACAAGGGCTTCGACGAGGTCCAGCTCGACTACGTGCGCTTCTTCAGCGACGGTCCCTACGACCTCGCCGACGCGAACCTGCCCAACAGCCAATCCTTCCGGCTGGCGGCCATTCGTCGCCTGTTCCGGCTCGTCTCCGACCGGCTTGCGCATACGCACGCCTTCCTCGGCGCCGACGTCTTCCCGGTTGCCTTTATCGCAGCCGATGACCAGGGCATCGGCCAGCGGCCGGAGGTGATCATGCCGTACGTCGACTACTTCGACCCGATGGTCTACCCGAGCCATTACGGGCCCGGCGTCTTCGGCTACCCGGTGCCCAATGAGCATCCGTACGAGATCATCAACGACACGCTCAAGCTCATGAACAAGGAGGCGAAGGGTCTCCCGATGGTCATTCGACCGTGGATCCAGGATTTCGGCTATGGATCGTTTCGCGCCTACACCAGGACCGATGTGCTCGCGGAGATGAAGGCGCTCCGCGACAACGACGCCAAAGGCTGGATGATCTGGAACGCGCGCGCCCTGTTCACCGAGTCGGCGCTCGGTCCACCGATCGCCAACGAAGCCTCCGCGCCGATGACCGCAGTTCCGTCCGTGTCCGTGTCCGCGTCCGCTTCGGCGACGGCGACGGCGACGGCCGTCTCATCCGCGTCGCCCTAGACCGATGCGCCTGGTCGTGCAGCGCGTGACGCGCGCCGTCGTGCGCGTCGGTGGCCAGGCAGTGGGCGAGATAGGTCGGGGAGCGGTGGTGCTGGCGGGAGTGGCGCCGAGCGATACCAAGGAGCGCATCGATCGCATGGCCGACAAACTCGGCGGACTGCGCTATTTCGAGGACGAGTCGGGTCGCACCAACCTGGCAGCGGCCGATGCCGGCGGCTCATTCCTGGTGGTGAGCCAGTTCACGCTGCTGGCCGACGTGCGTCGCGGCCGGCGACCCGGCTTCACCGGCGCTGCAGTTCCCGACATGGCCGAACCGCTGATCGAGCGCTTCGTTGACCGGCTTCGCGGGCTGGGCTTCGAGGTTGCGACAGGTCGCTTCGGCGCCTCGATGGAGGTCGAGCTCGTCAACGACGGCCCGTTCACGCTGGTTCTCGACTCGGACCGCGACCTGCCGTCGGGCTGACCCGTCTACCCGTTCGTTCTTGGAACGCTCAGCGTGCGAGTCAGCGAAGGAAGGGGAACGGGCCGATTTTGGTCCGATTTGGGACCTTGCTAAGTCCTTCTTCGTCAATTCGCTCGGTCAGCGTTCCACTCGACCCGCGAACCCCCCGACCGCCATGTCGGCGTGAATCGCGCCAACGTGGTCGGGACGGTCGCGCAAGCGGCCGAAGCCACTTGGCTGAGCGTGGACACGCGTGCTGCCGCGCGCGCGACGCTCGCTGGACTGGGATACCGCTGCTCAGACCGACATTTGCACCGCCCAGCGAGTCCGGCTGCAATTCCGCGCCGGAAACAACGAAGCCCGCCTCGGACGAGGCGGGCGCATCGGTCAGGCGGCGAGGGTCAGACCTTCTGGGCGGTCCGACGGCAGCGTGAGCAGGCCTTGACGTTGACCGCGTGCCCGTCACGCTGCACCACCAGCGGCTGCAGGTTCGGGAGCCAGCGGCGCAGGGCGCGCTTACGGTTCATCCCGACCGACTGCGGATTCCAGCCGGTAATCGGCTTCTTGCCGCAGATATCGCACTGACGTGCCATGTAAGAGGGTCTCCAGTCACGAACGAACCGGCGCGCACGTTGGGCGGCGCCGGAGCGACGACGATGGTAGCACGCTACGATCGGGCGGTGCAATTGAGTGGCCCGAGGAGACCTACGCTCGTCATCGTGTCCGGCGCCCCCGGCAGCGGCAAGACAACGCTGGCAAACCGGCTTGCCGGCGAGCTGCGGCTGCCGTTGCTGACCAAGGATGGCATGAAGGAGACGCTCGCCGACGTGCTTGGCGCACCCGATCTTGAAGCTTCCCGGCGACTGGGCGATGCGGCATACGCCCTTCTGTGCGACGTGCTCCGCAGTCTGCTCTCAGCCGGGTTGGGCGCCATCGTCGAGAGCAACTTCAGACGTGACCGCTCCGAGCCTGAGCTGCGGCCGTTCGTCGCCGCAAGCGTTGCGACCCTGATTCACTGCCAGGCGGCCGCCGAGCTTCTCCACGCGCGTTACGCCGCACGAACCGGCGCCCCCGATCGGCATCCCGCACACAAGGACATCCTGCGGCAGGCAGACCTCAGGCTGGAGCTGGAGGGCGGTCGCTTCGAGCCGCTGCGCCTCGAGATCCCCATTCTCCGCGTCGACACCACCGACGGGTACCGACCCCCGCTTCGACAGATCGTCGCGTTTACCGGAGCCGTGGCAGCGTGACCGAGCTTGTCACGCCCGAGCTTGGCGAGGCTGACCTCGATGGGCCGATTCGCCGCGTACTGCCGGACCTCGCCCGTCACGCGGCAATGCTTCAGCGGCTGGGGATCGGCACGCCTCGGCAGGCGCTCTTCTACCTGCCGTTCCGCTACGACGACTTCAGCGATCTGCGCACGCTGGACAGCCTTGTTCCCGACGAGAAACAGTCGGCGCTGGTCCGCGTCGAAACGGTGCGGATAGAGAAGGGATTCGGCCGCAAGCCGCAGCGCGTGATCGCGCAGCTCGCCGACGACACCGGCAGCGCGGAGGCGATCTGGTTCGGCCGTCGCTACGTCGAGACGAAGCTGAAGCCCGGCGTCGAGGTCGTGGTCAGCGGCAAAGTGACGGAGCGCGGCTGGCGCCGCCAGTTCACCAGCCCCGATTTCTCCCCGGCGGGACTCGAGTCGCTGCACACGGCGCGGGTGGTGCCGGTCTATCCGCTCACCGGCGGCGTCACCCAGAAGCGCGTGCGCGAGCTCCTGGCGCGCATTCTCGACCGATGCCTCCCGCTCATCGCAGATCCGCTGCGAGCCCACGAGCGAGCCAGCCTTCCCGGCCTCGCCGAGGCGCTGCACACCGTCCACTTTCCGGAGGACGAGGACGATGTGCGGCCGGCGCTCGACCGGCTGGCCTTCGACGAGCTGCTTGCACTGCAGCTGGGTCTGGCGCAGGCTCGCGTCGCACGCGGCTCCCTTCGCGCGCCGGGGATCGGCGTGGCGCCGCATGAGCTGGCCGCCATCGTGGCGCAGCTTCCCTTCGCGCTCACCGGTGACCAGAGCGCTGCGATCGACGAGATCGTGGCCGACCTTGCTGCCGAGCGGCCGATGCGCCGCCTGCTGCAGGGTGACGTCGGCAGCGGCAAGACCGCGGTCGCGGCGGTTGCGCTGGCCGCGGCCGTGCGCGCCGGCTGGCAGGGAGCGCTCATGGCGCCGACGGAAATCCTGGCGCGACAGCATCACGCCGGCCAATCGCCGCTGCTCGAGGCGCTCGGCGTGCGCGCCGCGTTCCTCTCCGGCTCGCTGCCGGCCGCACAGAAGCGCGAGATCCACGCGGCCATCGAGGCCGGTGAGGTCGACGTGGTGATCGGCACGCATGCGGTGATCAGCGAGGCCGTGACGTTCCGGCGGCTGGGCCTGGCGGTGATCGACGAGCAGCATCGCTTCGGTGTAGGCCAGCGTGCCAGACTGCAGGCCAAGGGCGCGGACCTCGAGCCGCACGTCCTGGCCCTGACCGCGACGCCCATCCCACGCACCCTGGGGCTGACGGTGTATGGCGACCTCTCGATCAGCACCATCCGCGAGCTGCCCCCCGGCCGTCAGCCGATCCGCACCGAGGTGCGCGACCGTCGCGCACTCCCGAAGATCGAGGCCTTCCTGGCGAGCGAGGCGGCCGATGGCCGGCAGTCGTTCGTGGTCGTCCCGCTGGTCAACGAGTCGGAGGTGCTGGCGGCGGCATCGGCCGAGGCCGAGGTCGAGCGGCTGCGCGGCCGGCTGCCGGACCTGCGCATCGGCCTGGTGCATGGCCAGCAGAAGGCCGCCGACCGCGACCAGTCGATGAAGGCATTCGCTGCCGCGGAGATCGACGTGCTGGTGGCGACGACCGTGATCGAGGTCGGGATCGACGTGCCGAACGCATCGGTCATGCTGGTCGAGGACGCCGAGCGGTTCGGCCTCGCCCAGCTGCATCAGCTGCGTGGCCGGGTGGGCCGCGGTCCGCACCGGTCGTTCTGCATCCTCGTTTCCGACGCCGATGACGAGCTTGCACGCCGTCGCCTGGAGGTGGTTCGAGGCTCCAGCGATGGATTCGCGATCGCCGAGGCGGACCTGCAGCTGCGCGGCGCCGGCAATCTGCTCGGCACGCGGCAGGCGGGGCTGCCACCACTGCGCGTCGCATCGTTGTTCGAGCCGCGCCACCTGAAGCTCGCCGAGCGCGCGCGAGAGCTGGCCGATGACATCGTCACCCGCGATCCGGCGTTGGCCGATCGGCCGGAGCTGGCTCGACTGCGCGCCGACTTCGCGCCGCTCGAAGAGGAGGGTGACGCGGCCTGATGCGGGTGATCGCCGGCACGGCACGTGGCGTTCCGCTCACCGCGCCCCGCGATCGGGCAACGCGACCGATCACCGACCGGGTCAAGGAAACGCTGTTTGGCATTCTCGGGGCGCGCGTGGTGGACGCCGACGTCCTTGACCTGTACGCGGGCAGCGGTGCGATTGGGATCGAGGCGCTGTCGCGCGGCGCATCCAGCTGCACCTTCGTCGAGCGCGGGCGCGAAGCCGTGCGTGCGCTGCACGCGAACCTCGAGCGGGCGCACCTCGAAGGCGGCGCAAGCGTGCAATCGGGGGATGTGCTGCGCGTGTTGAGGGCGGAGCCGGCGCATCGGTATGACCTTGTCTTTTTGGATCCGCCGTACGCCGAGCGTGCTATCCTCGCGCCGCTTGAGCTGCTGCTGCCGCATCTGGCCGAGGAGGCGACGGTGGTCGTCAAGCATTTCTGGCGGACCGATGTGCCCGCACCACGCGCGCTCGTCGCCTGGCGTGAACGGCGCTTCGGCGAGACGTCACTTACCTTTCTGCAGACCGATGGAGCAGCCGAGCCATGAGCCGCGTCGCGGTCTTTCCCGGGTCGTTTGACCCCATGACCAACGCCCACCTCGACGTCGCCCGGCGTGCGGCGACGCTCTTCGACCGCCTGGTGATCGGCGTGCTCAACAACCCGAAGAAGCAGCCGATTTTCGACGTCGGCGAGCGCGTCGAGCTGGTCCGCGCATCCGTGGCCGACTTTGGTGACAATGTCGAGGTGCAGGCCTTCGACGGGCTGACGGTCGAGTTCGCGCGGCGCAGCGGTGCCGGCTTCATTGTTCGCGGGCTGCGTGCAGTCAGCGACTTCGAGGCCGAGCTCCAGATGGCGCACACCAACCGCAAGCTCGAGCCCTCGGTTGACACCACGTTTCTGATGAGCGCGCTCGAGTTCGGCTACCTGTCCTCAACGCTCGCCAAGGAGGTCGCGCAGTTCGGCGGTGACGTGTCGGGCATGGTTCCGACGCCGGTCGTGGACGCGCTTCGAGCCCGCATGGATGAGGTGCGCTGAGGCGGGTCTATAATCGCCAGCACTTGGCTCAGGTTGCGCACGAGCCGTCGGAGGGTCCCGCCACGGACATCATCTTCCTCGTTGAGCGTCTCGAGTCGCTGGTCGGAAACGGCAAGAAGCTGCCGCTGACGAACAACATCGTGGTCGAACAGGCCGGCCTGCTCGAGCTGATCGACCAGCTGCGCGTCTCCGTTCCCGAGGAGGTGCGCCAGGCGAAGCGGATCACCGAAGACGCCGGGCGCATCACCGATCACGCAACCGAAGAGGCCGGCGCCGTCATCGCCCGAGCCCAGGAGCAGGCGGCCCAGATGCTCGAGGAGCGCGAGCTGGTGCGGATGGCCCAGCAACGGGCACGCGAGCTGCTCGACGCCGCGAACGACGAAGCCGCCGAGGTGCGCAGAGGCGCGGATGAGTACGCGGCCGGTGTGCTCATTCGGCTCGAGGGCGAATGCATCAAGGCGCTGACCAGCATCAAACGGGGGATCGACATGCTCGACGACCGACACCGTCTGCCGGAGCCGCCGCGCGCGGACGACGGCGTGCAGCCCCGGACCGCCACTGAGCAGGAGCCGGTCCAGCCCGCCAAGCGGCCATGACCTCATTCAACGTCGTCGGGCTGCTCCATGAGCCGCCCGGCGCGATTCGCGACTACCACCTGCGCGATCATTACGTCACGCTCGGCTCCGACGTCGAGCTCGCCGGACCGATGGACCTTGACGTGCGCCTGCAGCGCACGAACCGTGGCGTCCTGGTGCGTGGCACGGCCGCCGCGCCGATGCTGTGCATCTGCGCGCGCTGCCTGGATCCGTACGTCGACGAGGTGACCGTGCCGATCTCCGAGGAATTCCTGCCCTCCGTCGATCCGGAGAGCGGCACACCGTTGGCCCAGCCATCGGACGACGAGGAGGTGCAGGCCATCACCGCGCACCACGAGGTCGAGCTCGATCGCGTACTGCACGATGAGCTGCTGCTCACCGAGCCGATGCACCCGTTGTGTCGACCTGACTGTCCGGGGCTGTGCGCCGAATGCGGGCAGAGCCTGGCCAGCGGGCCGCACGACCACGGGCCGGCCGAGATCGACCCACGGCTGGCGGCGCTGGCCCGGCTGCTCGACCAGCCGGGCGACCACTAGTCGACGGGCCGCGCATTCGCAATGGCATCGGTTACCCCCTATACTTCGGCGTCCCGTTCTTGTTCCTTAGGAGTTCCGCGTGGGCGTTCCCAAGCGAAAAGTATCGAAAGCGCGTCAGGGCGAGCGTCGTGCTCATCTGGCGATCAGCGCGCCGCCGCTCGTCGAGTGCGACCACTGTCACGAGCTGAAGCGCGCGCACCACGTCTGCCCGACCTGCGGCTATTACGCCGGACGCGAGGCGGTCCCGGTCGAGCCGGTCACGCCGGCGGAGAGCCAGGGCTGACGTCCCCGAGCTGATGCGCATCGCGGTCGATGCGATGGGCGGCGATCACGCACCGCGAGAGGTGGTGCGCGGCGCCCTGAACTACGCCGCGGCGCATGCTGACGAGGTGATCCTGGTCGGCGACGTGCCGCGCATCGAGCGTGAGATCAGCGAATACGGTCACGGTCGACCGGCGAGCGTACGTTTCGTCGACGCGCCCGAGGTGATCGAGATGGGGGAGCACCCCGCAGCGGCTCTGCGCGTCAAGCGTCGGGCCTCGATCCGTGTCGCCACCGACCTGGTCCGTAATCACGAGGCCGATGCCGTCGTCAGCGCCGGCTCCACCGGCGCCCAGATGGCCGCGGCGATCCTGCGCCTGGGGCGGATCGAGGGCATCGACCGGCCGGCGCTGCCCGCGCACATGGTCAGCGCCAGCGGTCCGATCATGCTGCTCGACGTGGGCGCCAACGTCGACTCGAGCGCGGCCAATCTCCTTCAGTTCGCGGCAATGGGCGCCATCTTCGCCGAACGTGTGCTGAAGGTATCGCGGCCGCGCGTCGGCCTGCTGAACATCGGCGAGGAGGCGGAGAAGGGCGACGCCTTGACCCGCGAGGCCAACGCGCTGCTGGCAGCCGCCGACCTCAACTTCGTCGGCAACGTGGAGGCGCACGACATGATCGGCCATGCGGCCGACGTCGTCGTCTGCGACGGGTTCGTGGGGAACGTGGTGATCAAGCTGTTCGAGGGACTGACCGGCTACATCTTCCGCGCGCTGCGCGCGGACCTGCAGCAGGGGCCGATGGCTCCGCTGGCGCTCCTTGCGCTGCGGCCGGGCTTCGAGCGCATCAAGCAGCGGTTCGACTACGAGAAATACGGTGGCTCGCCGCTGCTCGGCGTGCGCGGCGTGAGCATCGTGACCCACGGACGGGCCAAGGCGCGCATGGTCGAGCACGCCATCGGTGTTGCGTCGGAAGCTGCCAGTGCGCGGATCCCCGAGGTCATCGCCGAATGGAGTCGCAGCCATCCGGTCCTTCGCGCGGCGAGCGACGCGCACGACAGCATGGCCGGCACGGAGACGCTGGCCACCGGCCCGGGAGCCGGAACCTGAGCGGCGTGGCGGTATCCGGCAGCCCCGTCGCGGAGCACGGCTCGGGAATGCGCGCGCGTCGCCTGGCGCTGATGGCGTTGTTCGAGGCCGAGTTTCGGCCCAGCCAGGCCGATGCTGCTCTCGAGCGGATCGCCGCCGAGCGTGACGTCGCCGAGCACGTGCTCGAGCACGCCCGGCGGATCGTCACCGGGGTCGCGGAGCATCGGTCCGAGCTCGACGAGCGGATCAAGCTGACTGCACCCGCTATTCCGGTCGCGGAGCTCGGCAAGGTCGAGCGCACGATCCTGCGGAGCGCGCTGTTCGAGGTGCTATACTCCGCCGCGACCCCGAGCGGGGAGGCGATCAACGATGCCGTGTCCCTCGCCCGGATCTACGCCGGAGATGCGGCCCGCCGCCTCGTGAACGGCGTCCTGGGAAGCGTTTCTAGATCATCCGGTAGAGGTGTCTGACAGTGACCGACGGTACGACGTACGACCGGCTGAAAAAGCTCATCGTCGAGCAGTTGGGCGTCGACGAAGAAGAGGTGACGCCGCAGGCCTCTTTCGTCGAGGACCTGAACGCCGACTCGCTTGACCTTGTCGAGCTGATCATGAGTCTCGAGGAAGAGTTCGGCATGGAGATCTCCGACGAGGACGCGGAGAAGATCCAGAAGGTGTCCGACGCCGTCGAGTACATCGAGGAGCATCAGCAGTAGCATTGCTAGATGGTCACTCCGCGCATCAACGAGCTGGGTGACCGACTCGGCATCGAGCTCCGAAACCCGGAAGCCATTCGCCAGGCATTCGTCCACAGCTCCTACTTCAACGAGAATCCGCAGGCCGTGGCCGGGCACAACGAGCGCCTGGAGTTCTTGGGCGATGCCGTCATCGGTCTGATCGTCAGCCGATTCCTGTACGAGCGCTAT
Organism: Candidatus Limnocylindria bacterium; assembly: GCA_038250515.1. GTDB lineage: Bacteria > Chloroflexota > Limnocylindria > QHBO01 > QHBO01 > JAICUY01. Next base: position 40,320 of record JBBSCG010000005.1, on the reverse strand, counting down.
CCCGATGAAGACGAGGGCTTCCTGACCGCACGTCGCGCGGCGCTCGTCAATCGAGACGCCCTCGCGTCCCTCGCGCTGCAGCTTGGCCTTGACCGATACCTCCTGCTGGGCCGAGGCGAGGCCGATGCCGGGGGAGCCACCCGTCCGTCGCTGATGGCCGCCACCTTCGAGGCGGTGGCCGGCGCCATCTTCCTGAGCGAAGGCCTGGAGCCCACTTGGGATTGGCTGCGCCCGCTGATGGCCGAGCGGGTCGAGCTGCCGGGCGAGGAAGACGGTCCACCGAAGTCCGCCAAGAGCCGCCTGCAGGAATGGACGCAGCGACACCGCCATACCAAGCCGCGCTATGACCTCGTTACCACCTCCGGTCCGCCGCACGAGCAGACGTTCACCGTTGCCGCGCTGCTGGATGGCCGAACATTGGCGACCGGCGAGGGAACCAGTCGGCAGCGTGCCGAGGAGAATGCGGCAGTCGCGGCGCTCGAAGAGCTGGTACAGGAGACGGGCGCGGCTTCGGCCCCGGGCGAGCGGTGAGCCGCCTGCGCGAGCTGCGGCTCCACGGCTTCAAGACCTTTGCCGATCCCACTCGCTTCGTGTTCGAGCGCGGCGTCAATGCGGTCATCGGTCCGAACGGCAGTGGCAAGAGCAACATGGCCGATGCGGTTCGCTGGGTGCTCGGTGAGCAGTCGAACCGCTCGCTGCGCACGCGCAAGTCGGACGATGTCATCTTTGCCGGCTCGCAGCAGCGCAAGCCGCAGGGTATGGCCGAGGCGGTGCTCACGCTTGACAACGCGGATGGCTGGCTGCCGATCGAGTTCGTCGAGGTCAGCATCGGTCGACGGGCCTACCGATCCGGGGAGAGCGAATACCTGATCAATGGCGCACGCGCCCGGCTGCGTGACATCGTCGAGCTGCTCGGGGAGGGTCGGCTGGGCGCCAATGGGCTGGTGGTGGTCGGCCAGGGGACCGTGGACGCCGCCCTGTCGCTGCGTCCCGAGGAGCGCCGCCAACTGTTCGAGGAGGCAGCTGGCGTCAAGAACCTGCAGGTCCGCAAGAACGAGGCGCTGGCGCGGCTGAGTCGGGCGCGCGACAACCTGACCCGCGTGAATGACCTCGTCGCTGAGCTGAAGCCGCAGGTACGACGGCTCGCACTGCAGGCGCAGCACCAGCAGGAGCACGACAACCTGCTGCGGCGCGCACGCGCATGGCTCGGTGAGTCGCACCACCGTCGCGAGCGTGCGGGTCGCGAACGGCTGGGCGAGGCGCGCCGCACTGCAGCCGCGGCGGAGGCCAGCCTCGAGGCGCTGCGCGCCGTCCAGCTCGCCGGTCGCGCCGATGTCGAGGCTGCGGAGCGGCGCTACTGGGAGGCGGAGGAGTCAGCTCGAGGCGCGGCCGGTGGTCGCGAGGCAACGCGTGAGGCCCTGATCCGCGCCGAGAGTCGGTTGGAGTCGTTGACGGCACGCTGGGAGGAGCTCGCCGTCGCGGTGGAGCGCGGAGAGCAAGAGCTCGCCGAAGTGGGTGAGAGGTTGCAGCGCCGGGCAGCGGCGGTTGACAACGATGTCGCGCCGACGCTCGAGCGCGCGGCGCACGCCGAGCAAGCGTGGCAATCAGCCATCGCGGAGCTCGCGGCGGCGGACGCCGCGCTGCTGGCGGCTGAGGACAGGCTGGCCGGTGCGCGGAGTGACAACGGAGAGCGGCTTGCCGCTGACGCAAGGCGCAGCGACGCGATCGCGGCCGCCCTTGTCCGGCGTGAGCGATTGGAGCCTGAGCTGGCCGCGGCACACGAGGCGCATGACACTGCTGCGCACGGCATCGAGCCGGAGCGCGTCGCGTTGGCCATGGCGGTCACCGCGCGGGGAGCGGCAGATGCACGGCTGTCCGCCGCCGCCGCAGCGCTGCAAGAGGCCCAGGCGAGCGCTGACGAGGTGCAACGCCGCGCCGCACAGTTCTCTCGCCGTACCGAGGCTGCCCGAGGTGAGCTCGAGACGCTGCGCGAGCGGGCAGAGAGCGGCAACCGCATCGGGCCACTGTTGCTCGCCGCCGGCTGGAAGTCGCTGCTCGATGCGATCGACGCCCCACAGGACGCCTGGGCGGCCATCGAGGCGGTGGTCGGCGGCGAGCTGGGCGAGGCGCTGCTGTGGCGTGACGCGGAGCTGAATGCTCAGCTGGACACGGCGCGCGGCAGCGCCCGCTTTCTGGCGTCCGGGTCGAGTGAGCCGGACGGCCGCGACGAGGCGACGCTGGCCGTCCGGGCGACCCAGACGGTCGCCGAGTGGATCGGCGCTTCGGATGCACCGGCCGTGCTCACGCGTACGGTCGTGGCTCCGGACCTGGCGGCGCTGACCGCGGGATGGTCGCGACTGCCGACGGGCTGGTTCGCTGTGACACCGTATGGCGACCTCGCCGACGGTCGAGGCCTGCTCACGCTGCGCGGTCGCGGCGACGCGCCGGGCGGTGGCGCCGCCCGCAGGCACGCGCGCCGCCGCGATCTGAGCGTTGCGATCGCCGCCCTGACCGAGGACGAGCGTGCTGCCGTCGTAGCGGCCGCGGCAACCCAGGCGGCGCACCAGCAAGCCCGCAGCGCGCTCGATGATGCGCGCCGCGGGCAGGTTGACGCCGAACGGGCCGAGCGCAGCGCACGGGTCGCATTGGAGACTGCGGAAGGAAAGCTGCGACGCATCGAGCGAGAGGTGTTCGAGCTCGCGGGGGAGCTCGAGCGGACGCGCGCCACCGAGAACGCGGCGCGCGAAGTTGCATCCCGGCCGCCGATCGAGGATGACGGCGGCATCGATGCGCTGACCGCTGCCGCGGCTGATGCGCGGCACAACCGTGACGCCGCCGCGCTGCCACGTGACGCCGCACGCGCGGCCTGGACCGAGCTCCGCGCCTCGGCCGAAGTTGCCGAGGCGCGGAGCGCCGGGCAGCGGCAGGCGCGCTCGCTGCTCGAAGCGCGATCGGCGCAGCTCAACGCGACACTTCCCGGGCAGTCCGAGGCGCTGGCGGCGGTTGACGCCGATCGGGCGCTCGCAGCAAACACCGCCGACGCGGCGCGAGGCGCGGACGCGCAGGCTGCCCAGGCGAGGTCCGTGGCGGATGCCGATCGCGAGCGTCTGCGTGGTGAGCTGCTCGAGCTCGAGCTCGAGCGCGACAGCGGCGCCGCCTCGGGACGCCTGGGGGAGCTCGAGCGTGCTGCGCAGGCAGCAGCGATCGAGGCATCGCGCCGTGAGGAGACGCTTGCGGCACTGGCGCGTGAGCAAGAGCTGGCGTTCGAAAGCCTGCCCGAGGCGGCGGAGGAGGGCATGGAGCGCCCTGACCAGGGGCTCCACACGGAGCTGGCGCAGCTTGACGATGAGACGCTCGAGACCGAGCTGCGACGCGTGCGCCGCACCCTCGGCCAGATCGGCTCGGTCAACCCATTCGCTGTCGAGGAGCATCGCGAACTGGCTGCGCGGCTCGAGGAGTTCACCAGCCAGGACGCAGACCTGGGTGAGGCGATCGGCTCGACCGATGAGCTGCTTGCACGATTGGACCTCGAGATCGGCGAGCGCTTCAACGCGGCATTCGCCGCCATCGGCGAACGATTCGACGAGTTTTGTCAGTTGCTCTTCGCCGGGGGCTCGGCGTCGCTGCAGATGAGCGACGGGAGCGACGGCGAGGCGCCTGGCGGCATCGAGATTGTTGTCCGGCCACCCGGCAAGCGGCTCCAGCGCCTGGCCATGCTCTCCGGTGGCGAGCGGGCGCTGACGGGCGTGGCGCTGCTGTTCGCCATGCTCAGCGTGAACCCGGTCCCGTTCTGCATCCTCGACGAGGTCGACGCGGCACTCGACGAGGCCAATATCGGCCGATTCGTCGACGCGCTGCGCAAGCTCAGCGAGTCGACCGACTTCGTGGTGATCACCCACAATCGTGCCACCATCGAGGTCGCTGACACGATCTACGGCGTGACCATGTCCGATGCGGCGGTGAGTCGTGTGCTGTCGCTGCGCCTGGCCGACCTTCCGGTCGAAGTGAGCGCCTAGATGTTCTGGCGACGGCGCGATCCAACGCCAGCCGATGAGTCAGCCGAGCCAACTGCGGAGCCGATTCCGACAACGGTGGCACGGCCGACCCGGCAGCCAACGGGCATGGGGTTGCGCGCCCTACCGAGTGGCATCGGCGCGCGGCTGGGCTCGATCCTGGGCGCCGGCGTGCCAGCAACCGAAGCGACCTGGGACGAGGTCGAGGAGGCGCTCATCGCCGCCGATGTCGGTGCCACCACCACCATGGAGCTGGTCGACGTAGCCCGTGCGCGCGTTCGGCAGCAGGGTGGCAAGTCCGGCGATGACGTGCGGCGCGCGCTCGCCGACGAGGTGCGTGAGCGTCTCGAGCGCGTCGGCTCGGGAACCTTCGAGCTCGGCGAGGCACCCGCTGTGATCCTGTTCGTCGGGGTCAACGGCAGCGGTAAGACGACCACGATCGCAAAGCTCGCGGCGCGCCTCAAGGGCGAAGGGCACAGCGTGCTGCTCGCGGCGGGCGACACGTTCCGCGCGGCGGCCATCGAGCAGCTGCGGATCTGGGGTGAGCAGGTTGGCGCCGGAGTGGTCGCGCAGCGTGCTGGGGCGGATCCGAGCGCGGTCGCCTTTGACGCGGTTGCCGCCGCCCAGTTCCGCGGGATTGACGCCGTGCTGGTCGACACCGCCGGCAGGCTGCAGAACAAGACGCAGCTGATGGCCGAGCTGACCAAGATGCGGCGCGTCATCGAGCGTCAGGCAGCCGGTCAGCCGCGCCACGTGCTGCTGGTGTTGGACGCGACGACCGGGCAGAATGGACTGTTGCAGGCCGAGGCGTTCAGCGCCGAGGCCGGCGTCACCGGCATCGTGCTGACCAAGCTCGACGGCAGCGCCAAGGGTGGCGTGGCGGTCGCCGTTGCGGATCGGCTCGGCGTGCCGATCCTATTCGCGGGCATCGGCGAGGATCTCGATGGCCTGGCGCCGTTCGACCCCGCCGCGTACGTCGATTGGCTCTTCGCCGCGTGAGCGGCAACCGGCTCGTCGCGTTGCCGCTCCATCGGGCGGGTAGTAGCATGGGCGGCTCCGCGCCACCTGCCGGCGCCTGACACCAAGCCCGCCACCGACTGAGTTCATGTTCGAATCTCTCTCCGCGCGCCTGCAGAACGTCGCCCAGCGCCTGCGTGGGAAGGCGAAGATCACCGAGGCCGATCTCGACGTGGCGCTGCGCGAGATCCGCCTGGCGCTGCTCGAGGCCGACGTCAACTTCAAGGTCGTCAAGGAGTTCGTGGCGCGCGTTCGCGAGCGCGCTCTCGGCGGCGAGGTGCTCAGCGGGCTGCATCCCGGCCAGCAGATCATCAAGGTCGTCCACGACGAGCTTGTCGAGATCCTCGGTGGCGAACGTCATGAGATGCAGCTTCCCAGCAAGGCATCGGTCCTGATGCTGGTGGGCCTGCAGGGCTCGGGCAAGACGACGACCGCCGCCAAGCTCGCGGTGCGACTGCGCAAGGATGGTCGCAAGCCGCTGCTCGTCGCGGCCGATGTCTATCGACCCGCGGCGGTCGATCAGCTTGTGCAGCTCGGCGATCAGATCGGGATCGAGGTGCACAGCCGGCCGGTAGGTACGCCGGCGCTCGAGGTGGCGCGCAGCGGCCTGGAGGTCGCGCGCCAGCGCGGTTACGACGTGATGCTGCTCGACACGGCGGGGCGGCTGCACGTCGACGAGCCGATGATGGAGGAGCTGGTGCGCATCGTCGGCGCCGTGACGCCGGCCGAGACGCTGCTGGTGGTGGACGCCATGACCGGCCAGGAGGCCGTCAAGGTCGCCGAAGCATTCCACGCGCGGCTGCCGGTGACCGGCCTGGTGCTGACCAAGATGGACGGCGACGCCCGTGGCGGTGCGGCACTCTCCATCCGGCAGACGACCGGCCTGCCGATCATCTTCATCGGTACCGGAGAGCGAACCGACGGTCTCGAGGTGTTCCATCCCGATCGCCTCGCGCAGCGCATCCTGGGAATGGGTGACGTCCTGTCGCTCGTCGAGCGCGTCCAGGAGAACGTGGACCAGGTCGAGGCCGAACGTGTCGCGCAGCGCATGATGGAGGCGCGCTTCACCCTTGAGGACTTCCGCAGCCAGCTGCAGCAGATCAAGAAGATGGGTCCCATCGGCCAGGTGCTGCAGATGATCCCTGGTGCCGGCCAGATGGCGGGAGCCGCCCAGCAGGCTGTCGACGACGGCCAGCTCAAGCGCATCGAGGCGATCATCGACTCGATGACGCCCGAGGAGCGCCGCCATCCGGAGCTGATCAAGGCCAGCCGGCGGCGCCGCATTGCGTTCGGCAGCGGGACGTCGACGCCGGATGTCAACCGGCTGCTGAAGCAGTTTGTCGAGATGCAGCGGCTCATGAAGCAGCTCGGTGGGGGACGCATGCCCAAGCTCGGCGGGGGCCTGGGCGGCCTGCTCGGGCGCTAGCCAAGGAGACCGATGCATCGCCTCGTCATTGCCCTGACCACGTTGCTGACGCTCGTCGGCGGCGTCGTGATCGGCGGCTACCTGCTCTTCTTCAGCGCCTCGACCGATCGCGCGGCCTCGGTCGTTCCCGCCGGCACGCCGATCTACGTGAACTTCTACCTGCAGCCGTCCTCGGCACAGCAGATGAACCTCGCCGGCCTGCTGGGCCGGCTGCCCGGGTTCGGCGACCAGGCCACGCTCGATACCAAGATCGACGAGGTCGTGCAGCGGCTGCTGGCAGGGTCGGGCCTGGACTACCGGCGTGATCTGAAGCCGTGGCTCGGCGACCAGTTGGCGGTGGCCGTCAAGCCGGCAGATGCAACGGCGAACAATGTCCAGGTCCTGGTCATCGCCGCCGTGAAGGATCGCGCGGCGGCGGGCGGTGCGCTCGACCGGCTCGTTCGGCGGGACGGCGCGGCGCCGACTGAGGAGAGCTATCGCGGCATCAGTCTGCGAAGCAGTCCGACGAGCGCGTACGCCTTCGTGGCGGACGACCGGCTGGTCGTCATCGGCCGCGATGCCGCGCAGGTGCGTGCCGCCATCGACACCAGCTCGGGCGCCACGGCGTCGCTGGGCGACGACTCGGCGTTCCGTGCGGCGATGGCCGATCTGCCGCCGGACCATCTCGCGTCCGTCTATCTCGACCTCGACGGCCTGGCCGCGCTGAGCGGCATGCCGAAGCAGCTGGCCGGCTTTTCGACCGCCAACCTCGCGCTCGTCGCGGGGGACGAAGGTCTGCACGTCATCGGGCAGGTGCCCTTTGACCAGGCGCAGGCCGGCCCCTCCGGGCGAGCAGGCTTCGCGCTGTCCGCTGAGCCGGCCAGTCTCTCCGACTGGATGCCCGTGCGCACGCAGGCCGAGGCGGTCGTCTTTGGACTGCGACAGGGTCTCGAGCAGGCGGAGGCCAGCATCGGTCGACAGCAGGGAGCCGAACAGATCGCCCAGGTGATCGCGCAGGCGCGCGCAGTCATCGCCTTCGGCCTCGGCCTCAACGTCGACGAGGATCTCTTGCCGCTGTTCGATCGCGAGTCGGCGATCGCCGTCAGCGGTCTCGGTGAGCCGATGCCGCACGGCCAGCTGCTGCTCCGTCCTTCGAATCCCGACGCGGGACAGCAGTCGCTGGACCGCATACGCGACGCCCTCAAGCAGCGTGGTGCGCAGGTCACCACCAGCGACGCCGACGGCGTCACGATCACGACGCTCGAGGTCCCGCAGACGGGCAGCGTGTCGTACACGATGACCGATGGTGTCATCATCGTGGCGTTGATTCCCGATGACGTCGCGGCAGCCGTGAGCGCGCACGCCAATGGGGAAACGCTCAGTGCATCGGATAGCTACAAGCACACGTTCGCCGTAGCGGGTGCACGCGGGGGGACCGAGCTGTACGTCGATCTGCCGAGCATTCTCGACGGACTCGGAGCGTCAATCGACCTGCCGGCCGAGACTCGCGATATCCTCAGCCACGTGACCGGCGTGGGAGTCACCGCTCCGGCGCGCGAGAATCGCATCGAATTCCACGCGATCGCCACCATCGAGTGATCGCTCAATGGACACAGCAACCGCTGACATGACAGAGAGGTAAGTGAGAACCTTGGCAGTACGTATTCGACTGACCCGCGTGGGGGCCACCAAGCGCCCGTCCTACCGGGTCATTGCGATCGACAGCCGTCGCGCCCGGGATGGGCGTGCGCTCGAGATCCTGGGCTTCTACAACCCACTGACCGATCCGGCGACGGTGCAGATCGACGCCGACAGGCTCAACGCCTGGATCTCCAAGGGCGCGCAGCCGTCCGAGACCGTGGCCAAGCTGATGCGCCAGGTCGGCATCGGCAAGGACGCGCCAACAGCCGAGGCGGCCGAACCGGCCGCGAAGAAGCCGCGGGCTCGCAAGCCCAAGGCCGAGGCGAAGAGCGCGCCGAAGAGCGAAGCGAAGGTCATCGAATGAAGGAGTTCCTTGACTACGTCGCCCGCGCATTGGTCGACAATCCCGACGGTGTCCACATCGAGGTCGAGGAGCGCGACGACGAGGTCGAGCTGACGCTGAGCGTGGACGAGGGCGACATGGGCCGGGTCATCGGCCGTGACGGGCGGATCGCGAACGCCATCCGCAGCCTGCTGCGGGTGATGGGCTCGCGCGACGGACGCCACGTCGAGCTGGAAATTGTTCCAAACGACTGAACGTCTGGCCGTCGCGCGCGTCACCGGGGTCAAGGGGCTGCGGGGCTCGCTGCGCATCGAGGCACTGACGGACTGGCCTGAGCGGCTCGAGCCCGGGGAGCAGCTCTTCGTCGAGGGCGAGGCCGCGCCGCGACGCATCGTCGAGATGCAGCGCGGCGGGCGCATCCCGGTGATCAGCCTCGAAGGGATCGTCACCCGTGAGGCAGCGGAGGCGCTCAGGGATCGTTACCTCGAGATCGAGGCGGCCAAGCTGCCCGAGGGCAGCTATTACTGGCACCAGCTCGAGGGCCTCAACGTGACCGATGAGGCAGGCACCGCGCTGGGCATCCTCGTGGAGGTGTTCCGCGCGGGCGAGAACGAGGTCTATCGCATCGAACCTGCGGAAGGCGAAGAGCTGCTCGTCCCGGCGCTGCGCGCCGTCGTTCGCGAGATCGACCTGCAGAACGGGCGGATGGTCGTGCGTTACGAGACCGAAGATGTCTGAGCCGCGCCTTCAGATTGACGTGGTGACTCTCTTCCCGGAGCTGTTCAACGCACCGCTGAGCGCCTCGGTGGTCGGTCGCGCGGTCGAGCGGGGCATTGTCCGCTTCGAAATCCATGACCTGCGCGACCACGGCCTCGGCCGGCATCGGTCGGTCGACGACTACCCGTACGGCGGGGGAGCGGGCATGCTGATCCGGCCAGAGCCGCTGTATGCGGCCATCGAGCCGCTGCGCGCGGCCGGTGCGCAGGTGATCCTGATGGATCCCGCCGGCGAACGATTGACCGATGCGCTGGCGCGCGAGCTGGCCACCGTCGGTCACCTGGCGCTGGTGTGCGGACGCTACGAAGGCATTGACGAGCGAGCACGAGCGCTGGTCGACCGCGAGGTGAGCATCGGCGACTACGTGCTAACCGGCGGTGAGCTGCCGGCGCTGGTGCTGATCGACGCCGTGGCGCGGTTGGTGCCCGGCGTGATCGAGGCCGAGTCACACGAGGGCGATTCGTTTTCCGCCGGCCTGCTGGAGTACCCGCAATACACGCGGCCAAATTCGTTCCGTGGCATGGACGTTCCGGCGGTGCTCCTCTCGGGCCACCACGGCGAGGTCGATCGCTGGCGCCGCCGCGAGGCGCTGCGCCGCACGCTCGAGCGACGCCCGGACCTGCTCGACGGCGTTCAGCTCAGCGACGAGGATCGTCGCATGCTGGTCGAGCTCGGTGAGGCGCGCGAGTAGTCCGGCTGTTTGCCGCGCCCGACGACGCGTTGCTATACTCGGCACCGCCGCGACCGTTCGCCGGTTGCGCCATGTTAGTTGATAAGCCGCGGGTACTGCCGCAGTAATGAGGTTTCCGTACGATGAACGTCATCGAGGAGCTCGAGCGCGAGCAGCTCCGGACCGACGTGCCCGAGATCGCCCCCGGCGACACGGTGCGCGTCTCGGTCAAGGTGGTCGAGGGTACCCGGGAGCGAATCCAGGTTTTCGAGGGCACCGTCATGCGCATGCGCAACGGCGGGCTCAACCGGGCGATCACCGTGCGCCGTATCGCCAGCGGCGTGGGAGTGGAGCGCACCTTCATGGTGCATGCACCGCGCGTCGACAAGATCGAGGTCGTCCGTCACGGTGTTGCCCGTCGAGCACAGCTTTTCTTCCTCCGCAACCGCGTCGGCAAGTCCGCCACGCTCCGCGAGCGCCGCGCAGGCCGCTGATTCGGTGACCGATCTCTCGGGATCGGTTCGCGCGCGGTGCGCCGCGCGCAGTAAGCACGGGCCCCCGCATGACGCGCACATGCGCCATGAGCGCGACTTGCGGCTCAGCGGCTTCCAGCGTATCGCCGGACTCGACGAGGTCGGCCGCGGCTCGCTGGCAGGGCCCGTGGTGGCCGCAGCGGTGATCCTTCCCGAGCGGCATCGGATCAAGGGCCTTCGCGACTCGAAGGTCGTTCCGCGCGCACGACGTGAGGCACTCTACGAGCTGATCCTGGACCGGGCCGAGGGCGTCGGCGTCGGCTGCGTCGAGGTCGACGTCATCGATGCCATCAACATTCTCCAGGCGACCAAGCTCGCCATGCAGCAGGCACTGGGACGGCTGGCCGCGCCGCCGGACCACCTCGTCATCGACGCGCTGACGTTGCGCGAGGTCGACCTGCCGCAGCGGGCAATCATCGACGGCGATGCGATCTCCGCCTCCATCGCCGCCGCCTCGATTGTGGCCAAGGTGACCCGGGACCGCATCTGCGACGAGCTGGACCAGCGCTATCCGATCTATGGCTTCACCCGGAACAAGGGCTACGGCACGCGCTTCCATTACGACGCGCTGATGAGCGAGGGGCCGTGCGCCTGGCATCGGCGGAGCTTTGCGCCCATCCGCTGGATGCTCGCCGGAGAGCAGCTCTCCCTGGAGCTGATGCTCGATGATCCATTGCTCGATGATCCATTGCTCGACGACGAGATCGACCTGCTCGACTGAGCGTGCACCGGCTGCTCGCCTCCCGCGAAGGAGCCAACGCGAAACCGATGCCCAACCCGCGCCACGAACTTGGTGAGCGAGCCGAGGCGGCCGTTGCCGTCTGGCTGGAGCATGAAGGCTGGCGGATCCTTGCTCGACGATGGCGCGTGCCAGAAGGCGAGCTCGACCTCGTTTGCCTTGATCCCGGCGGCGTGCTGGTAGGAGTCGAGGTTCGCGCGCGCCGCACATCGCGTACGGGCAGCCCGCTCGAGAGCGTCGACCAGCGCCGCGTGAGTCGCTTACGCGCCGCGCTGGCGCGCTACGCCTCGGAGGCCGACATCCGCCACTCTGGCCTTCGCGCCGATCTGGTCACGGTCGTGCCGGAGCCGACCGGCGACTGGCGCTTGGCACGCCATCCGGCGATCGATGTCTGGTAAATCAGTCGAAGAGCTTCTCGATATACAGGATCGACGCGATGTACGGACGCGATCCCGGGTAGATGCCGTATCGGTCGACGGCTGTCTGCCCCTGGTAGTAGGCCGCGAGCACCCGAGCCCGGTCGCCGTGGTATCGATCGAGGTAATGCTTCAGCAGCCGGACGCCGGCGTGCACGTTCTGCCGCGTATCGCGCGGGTTCACACGATGGCCGAGCATCGCCGGTCCGACCCATTCGCCGGTCGCCGGCATCAGCTGCATCACCCCGACGGCCCCCGCATAGCTCGTCACGCCCTGCTGCCAGCCCGACTCCTGCCAGGCGACGGCCAGTGCGAACGCCTGAGGAACGCCGAAGCGCTTCGCCTCCTCGGTGATGATTCGTCGGACCCCGGCGCGCTTCGCGACGAGGGCGGCCATCGACGGCGGAATCGGCCGCGCGCTCGTTTTCGTCCTGGTCGGCGCGGTGATGCTCGGGCCGGACGGGCTTGGGATGCGCAGCGCCGTCCCGATCCGGACGAAGGACGGGTTGCGAATACCGTTGGCCCGGACGATCGCTCCAATGGTGGTGTCATACCGACGTGCGATGCTCGTCAGCGTCTCGCCCGACCTGACTCGGTGGCTGCGGACCGCGGCCTTCGTGGCGGGTCTGGCCGCAGTCTTCGTGGCAGCCGGCGGCGCGCCTCCGGGGATGACGAGCCGCTGACCGGCAAAGATGCGACCGGGGTCGGTCAGCCGGTTGGCGGCGACGATGGCGCTGATGGTCGTGCCGTATTGTCGCGCGATGCCGGTGAGGTGCTCACCTCCCCGCACGCGGTGCGTGCGGGGAGTGGCTGTCGCCAACTTGGGCTGGCTCGCCCTGGAGGCTCGGTGGGCGGGCTTGAGGCGCAGCATCTGTCCGGAGTAGATGCGATTCGGGTTGGCGATGCGGTTGAGGGTCACCAGCTGCTCGACGGTCACGCCATTTCGCGCGGCGATGCCGCTCAGCGTGTCGCCGTTGCGGACGACGACCGTGTCGCTGGCCGCGGCCTGTCGGTTGAGGGCCGGCCCGATGGCCAGCACCCCGGCCAGTGCAGCGGCTGCCAGGAGCGCTCTGAGTCGGCTTTGCATGTCTCCGATGCTATGGGAGCCTCCGGAGTGGTCAAGGTACGAGCGGTGCAACCCCGGAATACTTCGGTACTGGTCGGGTCCGGCCCTGGCCCCTCGAGCATTCCGGCGAGCCGCGCGTGCTATACTTTCCGTCGGCCCGATGCGCACCGGCGTCTTAACTACGCGGCCGGATCACCCATCACACACGCCCGCTCATTCCGTGGTCATCGGTGCCCTGCACGACGAGGCAGGGTCGACCATCGGGAGCGAACGGCGGGCGGAGGAACGAACCGGAGGAACCATCAGTCATGGCTGCAGCCACGATGAAGCAGCTGCTCGAGGCGGGCGTCCATTTTGGACACCAGACCCGCCGCTGGAACCCGAAGATGCGCGACTATATCTTCGGCGAGCGCAACGGAATTCACATCATTGATCTGGCTCAGACGGTCACCCGCCTGGACGCCGCGCTCGAGTTCGTGCGCGAGACGATTCGCCACGGCGACAGCATCCTGTTCGTCGGCACCAAGAAGCAGGCACAGGAGTCGCTGAAGTCCGAGGCGGAGCGCAGCGGACAGCACTATGTCAACAACCGCTGGTTGGGCGGCATGTTGACCAACTTCACGACCATCAAGCGGCGCGTGCAGCGGCTTGACGCGCTCGAGGCGCGACGCGACGCGGGCGAGTTCGAACGGCTCACGAAGAAGGAAGCCAGCAAGCTCACCGAGGAGATCGAGAAGCTCAACCACGTGCTCGGTGGCATTCGGCGCATGCGCCGCGTGCCCGGTGCGCTGTTCGTGGTCGATCCCCATCGCGAGTCGATCGCCATCGCCGAGGCACGTCGTCTCGAGATTTCAATCATCGCCATCACCGATACGAACTGTGATCCGGAGGTCATCGATTGGGTGATCCCCGGCAATGACGACGCGATCCGATCGGTCAAGCTGATGTGCGGTTTGGTCGCCGATGCCGTGCTCGAGGCACAGCAGGAGCGCCAGTCGCAGCTCGACGATGAGTTCGAGCAGGCCGAGGCGTTGCCGCCGGTTGACGAGGCGGCGCTCGGCGCGGAGGCCGATTACAGCGCGGCGCTGGCATCCGGCGAGGCACTCATTTTCGAGCCCGAGCCGGAGGACGACGAGGACGAGGAGCGGCGCGCGCGCGCTCGTCGCGTGGCCGACGGCGAAGAGGAAACAGAGGACAAGGAGCAGACCGCCTGACAGCGGCACCGACGAGGTGGATCGGGTAAGCGACAGGAAGGAACATGACTCAGACCATCGTCAAGCCGGAGGACGTCAAGCGGCTGCGTGAGCAGACGGGCGCCGGCATCATGGATTGTAAGCGTGCGCTCGAGGAGTCGCAGGGAGACCCCGAGCAGGCGCTGGTGTGGCTGCGCGAGAAGGGCCTCGCCACAGCCGCCAAGAAGGCGGGACGTGCTGCCCGAGAGGGGATCGTGACGAGCTACATCCACCACGGATCGCGGCTCGGCGTCCTGCTCGAGCTCAACTGTGAGACGGATTTCGTGGCGCGCACCGACGACTTCCAGCAGTTGGCGCGTGAGCTTGCGATGCAGGTGGCCGGCCTCGCGCCGCTCTACGTCTCGCGCGACGAGGTGCCGGCCGAAGTGCTCGAGGAGCACAGGCAGGCATTCGCAACCGACGCCCGCACCGATGGCCGCCCGGCAGATCGCCTGCCGATGATCGTGGAGGGCAAGCTCAATAAGTGGCTCGAGTCAGTCTGTCTGCTCGACCAGCCCTACCGCGACTCGGACAAGAAGATCTCCGACCTCATCTCCGAAAAGGTGGCCCTGCTCGGAGAGAACATCCGCGTGGCTCGCTTCGTCCGCATGGCGGTCGGCGAGTCCGCCGCCCAGGCGGTCGAGGACGACGAGGCTGCCTAGGTGACCGATGCCCTGGCCCATCCCACTCCCGCCTACCGCCGGGTGCTGCTGAAGCTCTCCGGCGAGGCATTGGTGGGATCAGGGCAGTACGGCATCGACCCGGACGTGGCCCGCGGCATCGCGATGCAGGTCGCCGAGGCGAAGCAGACGGGCGTCGAGGTTGCCATCGTGGTCGGTGGCGGCAATATCTTTCGCGGCCTGGCGGCCGCGGCGCACGGCATGGACCGCGCCATCGCCGACTACATGGGCATGCTTGCCACGGTGATGAACGGCCTGGCGATCCAGGACGCGCTCGAGCAGCTTGACTGCCCGACGCGGGTGATGAGCGCCATCGCCATGAACGAGATCTGCGAGCCGTACATCCGTCGCCGGGCGATGCGACATCTCGAGAAGGGTCGCGTGGTGGTCATGGTCGCTGGAACGGGCAATCCCTACTTCACGACCGATACGGCCGCTACGCTGCGCGCTGTTGAGATCGGCGCGGAGGTCATCCTCAAGGCGACGCGTGTCGACGGGGTGTACGATGCCGACCCGGAAAAAGAGCCGAACGCACGGCGGTACGCTCGCATCGGCTACACCGAGCTGCTCGCGAACCGTCTCGAGGCGCTGGATGCCACGGCCGTCAGTTTGGCCATGGATAACGAGATGCCGATCGTGGTGTTCGACATGACGCAGCCGGGAAACATCGTTCGTGCCGTTCGCGGTGAGTCGATCGGTACGCTGATCGGCGGAGAGGTGACTGCATGACGCACGAGGCGCTCGTTGCCATCGACCCCAGGATGCAGCGTGCGGTGGACGCGATGGAGCGTGACTTCGCCGGCATTCGCACCGGCCGAGCATCGACCGCGCTCGTCGAGCGTCTCACCGTCGACTACTACGGCAATCCCACGCCGCTCAACCAGATCGCGGGCATCTCGACCCCCGACGCGCACCTGATCGTGATCCAGCCATGGGACCGATCGGTCCTGTCGGCGATCGAGAAGGCGATCACCAAGAGCGATATCGGCCTCACGCCGAACGTCGACGGCACGGTGGTCCGGCTGAATGTGCCACCGCTCACCGAGGATCGGCGCCGGGAGATGGTCAAGCAGGTGCGCCGTCGCATGGAAGAGGCGCGCGTCGAAATCCGCAACCTGCGGCGCGAAGCCGCGGACCAGCTTAAGAAGGCACTCCGCGACGGCGACCTTTCCGAGGATGAGGAACGGCGCGAGCTCGAAGGTCTGCAGAAGCTCACCGACCGCTATACCGATGCGATCGATTCGCGCGGTGAGCGGAAGGAAGCTGACGTGATGGAGGTCTGACGAGCTGCCGCTCCGTGAGCACCCGCGACACGTCGCGATCATCATGGACGGCAACCGTCGCTGGGCGGCGTCACATGGCCTGCCCAGCATCGCCGGGCACGTGCAGGGTGTCGAGGCGATCAAGCCGATCGTGCGCCTGGCACCGGATCGCGGAATCGAGGTCCTTTCACTCTACGTCTTCAGCCAGGAGAACTGGCGCCGCTCCGACGAGGAGGTGAGGGGCCTCTTCGGCTTGATCGACGGCGCCGTGCGGCAGAACACCGACGAGCTGATCGAGCAGGGTGTACGGGTCCGCGTCATCGGCCGGTTGCACGAAGCTCCGACCGACGTGCAGCGCTCGATCCGCATGGCAGAGCAACGCACCAGCGGCGGCCCCCGGATGCAGCTGAATATCGCGTTCAACTATTCCGGTCGCAAGGAGATCATCGACGCGGCGCGCGCGCTCATCGTCGCGGGCGTGCCGGCCTCCGAGGTGGACGAGGAGCGCTTCGAGGAGCAGCTCTACACCGACGGCCAGCCCGATCCGGATCTCATCATTCGCACCGGCGGCGAGCAGCGCACGAGCAACTTCCTGCTGTGGCAAGGCGCCTACGCCGAGCTCGTCTTCTGCCCGACGCTGTGGCCGGATTTCACGACGAGCGAGCTCGATGCGGCCCTGGCCGAGTTCACGCGCCGCCAGCGCCGCTACGGCGCCTGAGCGATGTTGCGCACGCGGCTGCTGAGCGCCGCCATCCTCGGCCCGATCGTCGTGGTGGTCATCATCCTGGGCGAGCCGTGGCTGTCGTTGATGACCGCGCTCGTCGCCTTCCTGGCGCTCGTCGAGCTGATCGCTCTGCTCGACGCCGGCGGCTTTGAGCCGCCCCAGGTGCTTGGCCTGCTGGCCGGCCTCGTCACGACGGTCGCCGGCCTGATCGCTGCCAACCAGGCGCAGGTCGGCGGTCTGCTCAGCGACCTGTTGCGGATCACCCAACCGCCAGGCCTGGTGGCCATCGTCTTTGCCGCGACGCTGATCCTGCTCGGCGCCGTCGGCTTCACGCGAGCCGATCCACGCAGCGGCTTTGTGACCTGGGCGGTGACGGCATTCGGGGTCGCCTATGTCGGCATCCTGGCGCCGTTCTTCGTGCTGGTCGCGCACCTCGGCCCCCCGACCGGTACGGCTGCCACGCCGATCGGTGCGCTCGGCCTGCGCTCCGGTGCGGCCTGGGGCCTGATGCTGCTGCTGGTGGTGTGGGGCTATGACACCGGGGCGTACCTCAGCGGACGCTGGCTCGGTCGCCGGCACCTGATCGATCACATCAGCCCATCCAAGACCGTCGAGGGCCTGGCCGGCGGACTGCTGGTCGCCACGCTGGCGGCCGGGATCGGTGCGGTGCTGATCGGGCTGCCCGCCTGGCAGCCGCTGGTCATCGGACCGCTGGTCGGGCTTGGCGCGCAGGCTGGTGACCTGGCCGAGTCGATGCTCAAGCGTGCGGCCGATCGCAAGGAATCCGGCTTCCTGGTGCCGGGCCACGGCGGCGTTCTCGACCGCATCGACTCATTCCTGTTCGCCGCGCCGCTGCTTGCCGGCTGGGCGTTGCTGGTCGCCGGATTCGGGCTGTGACCGGCGTCGCGCTGCTCGGCTCGACGGGCTCCATCGGCCGCCAGACGCTCGAGGTCCTGGCGGCACATCCCGATCGTTTCACGCTGCGTGGGCTCGCCGCGGGCCATGCGAATGTTGCCTTCGCCGAGCAGCTTCGTGACTGGCCGGATGCGCGCATCTGGACCGCGGACGGAGTAGTTCTCGAGGCGAGAGAGCGCTGGGCGGATGGCGGCCTGACCGAGCTCGCGACGGCCGACGGCGTCGAGCTGGTGATCGTGGCCACCACCGGCATGGCCGCACTGCCCGCGGTGCTTGCCGCCCTGCAGAGCGGTCGGCGCGTGGGTCTCGCCAACAAGGAGACGCTGGTCACCGGCGGTCACCTCGTCGCACGGCAGCTCGCCGCACGCGGCGGCGATCCGCTCGACCTGCTGCGGCCGATCGACAGCGAGCATTCGGCGATCTGGCAGTGCCTGCTCGGCGAGCGGCTCAACGCCGTCGCGCGGCTGGTGCTGACCGCCAGCGGTGGTCCATTCCGCGAACGGCCGGCGACCGATCTGCAGCACGTCACCCCTGAGGAGGCGCTGGCGCACCCGACCTGGCGCATGGGCCCGAAGATCAGCATCGATTCAGCCACGCTGATCAACAAGGCCTTCGAGGCGATCGAGGCCAAATGGCTCTACCGGGTGCCCTACAGTAAGATTGCGGCCGTGATTCACCCCCAGAGCGTCGTCCACTCGCTCGTCGAGTTCGTCGATGGCTCGTTCAAGGCCCAGCTCGGCCTGCCCGACATGCGACTCCCGATTCAGTACGCGCTGAGCTACCCGGAGCGACTTCCCTCGCCGGCACGCCACGCCTCGCCGGAGGAATGGGGTGCGCTCGCGTTCGCACCGCTCGAGCCGGGCGCGTTTCCGGCGTATGACCTCGTCCGCGCGGCCGCGGCGGCCGGTGGCAACCGCGGCACGATCCTGAATGCGGCCGATGAGATTGCCACCGCTGCGTTCCTGGAGCATCGAATCGCGTTTCCACGCATCGCGAACGTGATCGATCAGGCGGTCGAGCGATGGGGCAGCCACGCTGAGCCGGAGCTCGACGAGATCGCCGCACTGGATGCCGAGGTACGCACAACGCTCGCTGCCGAGCTCCAGCTGAGCGCGACGGCCTGATGGACGTGCTGGGTACGATCCTCGCGTTCATCGGCGTGCTCGTCGTGCTGGTGGTGATCCACGAGCTGGGCCACTTCGTGGTGGCCAAGCTGGCGGGCATCACGGTGCAAGAGTTCGGCATCGGCTTTCCGCCACGGATCGCTTCGACGACCTGGCGTGGCACTCGCTATTCGGTGAACTGGATCCCGCTTGGCGGGTTTGTGAAGATGCTCGGCGAGGACGGCGAGATCGAAGCCGAGAAGATGCGCGAGCGCGGCCTGTCCGACGCGGCCATCGAGCGCGCCATGGTCGGCGCCTTCAACCGCAAACGGATCGTCGTACGGCTCGCCGTGCTGCTTGCCGGGGTGCTGATGAACTTCCTGCTCGCGATCGTGCTCTTCGCCGCCGCCTTCAGCGTGGCGCAGCCGATCCGCGTGCCGCCGCTGACGGTCACCCAGATCCAGCAGGACAGTCCCGCGCAGGGGAAACTCCGGGTCGATGATCGGATCCTCTCTGCGGACGACCGGCAGTTCGACCGTTCGGACGACCTGGTCGACTATATCGGTGCCCGGGCGGGCCACCCGGTCACGCTGCAGGTCGATCGAGCCGGGCAGCAGCTGGATGTGATCGTGACGCCGCGTGAGCTCACGGCCGAGCAGCGCCAGGCTGGGGTCGGTGCCGTCGGATTCGGTTTGCGGCCCGAGGTGGTCATGGGACCGCCGGCGGCCAGCTCGCCGTTCGAGGCGTTGGCCTCTGGCGCTGGCGTCACCGCCGATATTGCCTGGCAGATTCCGGGCGGCCTAGCGCGTACCGTCGCGGGCCTTATCGGGCTGGCGCCGAACACCGGCGATGCGCGCGGCCCCATCGGCATCGCGCAGGCGACGGGCCAGGTCCTGCAGCAACCCCTGTTCGACCAGCTCGTGTTCGTCGGTCTGTTGTCCGTCAACCTTGCCGTGCTGAACGTCCTGCCCTTCCCTCCGCTGGACGGCGGCCGCATCGCCGTCACGGTGGTCGAGGCTGTCCGCCGCCGCCGCCTCCCCGCGGAGCGCGAAGCGCTCATCTACCTGACCGGTTTCCTGGTACTCGTCGCGCTGGTGATCCTGATCTCCATCCAGGATATCCAGCGGCTCCCGGGGGGCTGAACGCGCACTGGGGCGGCCATGGGATCAGGCCTCCCGGTGGCGGTCGTCGGTCCCGGCTGGTATACTCCGCGAAGGTTTCGCCGGCCGTGCTGAAGCCAACTTATTACGAAGCGTCGTAACGTGGGTCGGTTCGCCAGCCCACGTTTGTTTTTGAGATTGCGGAGGTGCGATGGTGAGCCGAGACTTCATCGGAGCACTGCTACAGCTGAATGCGGAGAAGGGTGTCCCGAAGGAGATCCTGATCGAGACGCTGGAGCAGGCGATCGAGTCGGCCTACCGTCGCAACGCCGAGGCACCCGAGAACGTCGTCGTGCGGGTCGACCCCGAGTCCGGCCAGATCAGCGTCTTCCGCGAGTACGACGTGGTCGCCACCCCCGAAGAGGTCGAGGATCCGGAACTCCAGATGCTCGTCTCCGATGCACAGAAGATCGACCCTTCGACGGGTGTCGGCAGCAAGGTCCGCGTCCCCGAGAACGTGACCCAGGCGCAGCTCGGCCGCATCGCCGCGCAGACAGCGGGGCAGGTCTACCGCCAGCGGCTGCGTGAGGCTGAGCGCGACGTGGTCTACAGCCAGTACGCCAGCCGCGAGGGCGAGATCATGACCGGGGTGGTGCATCGCACGACCGAGTCGGCCGTGGTGCTCGACATGGGCAAGGGCGTAGAGGCGGTCCTCGCGGTCAGCGAACAGCTGCCGTCGGAGCATTACCGTATCGGTCAGCACCTGAAGGTCTATGTTCTGGAGGTCCGTCGCACGACGCGCGGCCCGGTGCTGGTCGTGAGTCGCACGCATCGCGGCTTCCTGCGACGCCTGATGGAGATGGAGATCCCGGAGATCTACAACGGCACGGTTGTGATCCGCGGCATCGCCCGCGAGGCCGGCAGTCGCTCCAAAGTCGCCGTAGAGAGCCGCCAGCAGGGCGTCGACGCCAAGGGCTCGGCGGTCGGCCAGCGCGGCGCACGCATCCAGGCCATCGTCGCCGAGCTGAACGGCGAAAAGGTCGACGTGGTGCTCTGGCACGAGGACCCGGCGCAGTATGTTGCCGAAGCTCTTTCGCCGGCCGAGGTGCTCAACGTGCGCATCGACGAGGAGCACAAGATCGCCAACGTGGTCGTACCAGAGCGTCAGCTCAGCCTCGCGATCGGCAAGGAGGGGCAGAACGCCCGCCTGGCCGCGAAGCTGACCGGCTGGCGCATCGACATCCGCTCCGACGCGGGTGTGGCCGCTGCCGCGGGTGGTGAGCCGACCGAGGGCGAACCCGCCGCCACGGAGGCGCACGCCGATGCCGAAGCGACGACCTGACCATATCCCCATGCGAACCTGCGCGGTCTGCCGCCAGGTGCACCCACAGCGATCGATGACCCGTCTGGTGCGCGGTACCGACGGCGCGGTCGCGCCCGATCCGAGCGGCAAGGCCGCCGGACGCGGAACCTATGTTTGTGAAGATCCTGCCTGCCGGGAGCCGCGAGGCCTGGCCGAGGCAGTGCAGCGAGCGCTCGGCGCGGCGATCCAGCCGGACGCGCTCGTAGTCGAGGACAAGCATGCCGCCACGTAGATATCAACCCCGCCGCGGGCCGCGGCCACAGCGCCGCCGCAGCGGGCCGCCCGCCGGTGCCGTCGCCACCGAGACCGCGGCAGCTGCCATTCGCCAGCAGGGACCCGTCGAGCTGCCGAGCTCGATCGCGGTCAAGGACCTGGCGACCGCGCTCGCCGTCAGTCCGTCGGACATCATCAAGGAGCTGATCCGCAACGGGATCTTCGCGACGGTCAATCAGACGATCGATTTCGACACGGCCTCGCTGGTCGCGGCCGAGCTCGGCTTCGAGGCCACGGAGAGCGGCATTGCGCAGCGTGCAGCCGCCGAGGCGGCCGCCCAGCAGGAGATCGTCGCGCCCGGTTCCGACGAGGAGGGCGCCGGCAAGCCGGTGCTGTGGGTGGAGGAGCATCCGGAGGACCTCATCAGCCGCGCACCGATCGTGACCGTGATGGGCCACGTCGACCACGGCAAGACGAGCCTGCTCGACGCGGTGCGAAGCACGAAGGTGGCGACCGGCGAGCGCGGTGGAATCACCCAGCACATCGGTGCGTCCGAGATCACGCACAACGACAAGCGCATCGTCTTCCTGGACACGCCGGGCCACGAGGCGTTCACCGCCATGCGTGCGCGCGGGGCACAGGTCACCGACATCGCGGTCATCGTGGTGGCCGCGGACGACGGCGTGATGCCGCAGACGCGCGAGGCAATCGACCACGTTCGGGCGGCACGCGTGCCGATGATCGTCGCCATCAACAAGGTCGACAAGCCCGATGCCAACCTCGATCGGGTCAAGCAGGAGCTCGCCGACATCGGGGTGCTGATCGAGGACTACGGTGGTGACGTCATCGCCGTGCCGGTCAGTGCCAAGCAGGGCACGGGCCTCGACACGCTGTTGGAGATGATCCTGCTCGTCGCCGACCTGCAGGAGCTGAAGGCGAATCCGAATCGTCCGGCGATCGGAACGATTGTCGAGTCGAAGGTCGACAAGGGTCGCGGCACGGTCGCCACGGTGCTCGTGCAGACCGGCACGTTGCGCACTGGCGACGTCGTCGTCGTCGGCCGCACCTTCGGTCGCATCCGCGCGCTGCAGAACGCGGAAGGCAAGCGCGTTAAGATGGCCGAGCCCGCGAGTGCCGTGGAGATCGTGGGCCTCAGCGACGTTCCCGAGGCCGGCGACATTCTGCGCGTCGTCCCGGACGAGAAGTCGGCACGCGACCAGGCCGAGGCGACCGCTCGGGCCTCGAACAACGGCGACGGCAAGACCGCGTTCACCCTCGAGGACATCAGCGCCCAGATCCAGGCGAGCGAGGTGAAGGAGCTGCGCGTCGTCCTCAAGACCGACGTCCAGGGATCGCTCGGTGCCATCCGTCACTCGCTCGAGCGGCTCAACAGCACCGAGGTGCGGATCAACATCATCGGCGAGGGTGCGGGCGACATCAACGAGTCCGACATCCTGCTCGCATCGGCTTCGGACGCGATCGTCGTCGGCTTCAACACGAAGCTCGATCCCGGCGCGCAGCGATCCGTCGACGCCTCGGGTGTCGACGTGCGGCTGTACGACGTCATCTACAAGCTGACCGATGACATCGGTGCGGCGCTCCACGGCATGCTCGCTCCGAAGATGGTCGAGCAGGTCGAGGGCCACGCCGAGGTCCGCATGGTGATCAAGGCCGGTAAGGCAGGGTTCGTGGCGGGCTCGTACGTCACCGACGGCCGCATCGTGCGCGGTGCCAGCGCGCGGCTGTTCCGTGGTGGCGCGCTGCTCGAGGAGACGCGCATCGAGTCGCTGAAGCGCTTCAAGGACGATGTCCGCGAAGTTGCCACCGGGTTCGAGTGCGGGATCAGCCTTGCGAACGGCGAGGTGCAAGAGGGCGACGTCATCGAGTGCTTCCAGATGGTGGCCGAGCAGCCCGCCTGACGGCAGGCTGCGTTCGTCATGAGCCAGCGCACGCAACGTCTCGATGCCCAGATCCGGCAGGAGCTGATGGACCTGCTCCAGCGCGAGATGAAGGATCCGCGCCTCGGCTTCGTGACGATCACGCGCGTCGAGACGGCACGCGACCTGAGTGTCGCGCGCGTCTGGGTCAGCGTCCTCGGGTCCGATGAGGAGCGTGAGAAGACCATGCGTGCGTTGACGGCCGCGGCTCCGTGGCTGCGCCGCAAGCTCGCCGAGCGGCTCACGATCCGCACTGTGCCGCAGCTGCTGTTGCGCCGTGACGAGTCGATCGAGACCGGCGATCGCGTGCTGCGGCTGCTACGCGAGCTGGAGAATGAGGACGGGCCGGCGACGGTTCGTCTCACCGACGACGGTGAGTCGACATGAGCCTGGCCGACGTCGCGAACGTCATTGCGTCGGCCGAGCGAGTGACGGCCATCTGCCACGAGAATCCCGACGCTGACACGCTCGGAGCGGGGATGGCCATCCGCCTGGCGGCTGAGCGCCTCGGCAAGCAGGCCGAGGTGGTATGCGGCGACCCGCCGCCCCCGTTCCTGGCGTTCCTGCCGCGTATCGAGGACGTCCGCACGGCCCCGGGCCTCGAGCCGGACGTGGCGGTCATCGTCGACGCCGGCGACCTGTCGCGCACCGGCAGCATCGGCCGGGAGCATGCCAACTGGCTTGCGAAGGCGCGGATCGTCAATATCGACCACCACGTCAGCAATCCCGGCTTCGGCGTGGCGCAGCTCATCGAGCCGACCGCGGCGGCGACCTGCGAGCTCGTCGCGCTGCTGCTGCCGGTGCTGGGTGTGCAGCTCGACGCGGAGCTCGCGACGCTGCTCATGGCCGGCATCGTCCAGGACACGCACACGTTCGCGCATCCCAACGCCACGCCCCGCACGCTGCGCGTCGCCGCCGAGCTGGTCGACGCCGGGGCGCCGCTGTCGGCCATCAACCGCGCGGTCTACGCGGATAAGCCGTACGACACGCTCGCGCTGTGGGGCCTGATGCTGGCGGGCATCGGTCAGCGCTGCGATGGGCGGATCGTGCACGCCAGCATGACCGGCGCGATGCTCGAGCTGACCGACTCGCAGCCCGCCGCGTCGGAGGGATTCGTAGATCTGCTTGCTTCGACGAAGGCCGCGGACGTGACGGTGCTGTTCAAGGTGGCCGATGCGCTGGTGACCAGGGCCAGCGTGCGCACCACCGAACGGGCTGACGCCGTCGCCATCACCGGTGCGTTCGGCGGCGGCGGCCACGCGCGCGCCGCCGCCTGCACGCTGGCGCTGCCGCTCGCCGAGGCGCGTGAGCGCGTCCTCGTCGAGTGCGAGGCTGAGCTCTCCAGGGCCGATGCTCGGGGTCGTTAACCTCGACAAGCCGGTCGGACCGACCTCGCACGACATGGTCGGCCTGGTGCGACGCCTGACCGGCATCCGGCGGATCGGGCATGCCGGCACGCTTGATCCGCTGGCCTCGGGCGTGCTCCCCATCCTGGTCGGGGCCGCGACGCGGCTGAGCGAGGAGCTGACCGGCGGCACGAAGCGTTACGACGCCGTGATCCGGCTGGGTTGGCGATCGGCGACCGATGATTCCCAGGGGCCGCTCGAGCAGGTCGCTGGACCGCTTCCAGAAGTGGACGCGATCGCGCAGGCGCTGCAGGCGTTCGTCGGCAGCTTCCCGCAGCGTCCGCCCGCGTTCTCTGCCCGCAAACAGGCGGGCCGGCGCGCGCATCGCGCCGCACGTGCCGGCGAGCCACTCGACCTGGCTCCGCGGATGGTCTCGATCTCCCGGATCGATCTGCTCTCAGTCGAGGCGGTTGACGGCCGGCCGGACATTCGGATTGATCTGCGCTGCGGAGCTGGCACCTACGTTCGTGCGCTGGCGCGTGACCTCGGTGAACAGCTTGGCTGCGGCGGCTACCTCGCCGCGCTGCGCCGCACCGAGGCCGCCGGCTTGCGGGTCGACGACGCCATCACGCCGGAGCGGCTGGAGGCGCTGGCTGCTGAAGGGCGAATCGCCGAGGGGCTCATTCCCGTGGTCGGCCTGCTCACCCTGCCGCAGCTGCAGCTCGATCGCGACGAAGCCGGGCACTTCGTCAACGGCTCGCTGCTGCCGGTGGCGATGGAGGGCAGTGGCCGTCACGTGGTTCTGGCCGACGGGCGGCTGCTGGGCATCGGGACAGTGCAGGCAGGCATGCTCCAGCCGGACAAGGTGCTGACGGAATGAAGGTTGACGTTCCTCGCCTGGCACGTTCTGTCGCGGACCTGCCGTCGCTCGGTCCGGCCGCGGTGACGATGGGTGTGTTCGATGGCGTGCACCGCGGACACCAGCGCGTCCTTTCGGCCACGCGGTCGTCCGCCACGGAGCACGGCCTGCGCAGCGTGGCGCTCGTGTTCGACCCACCGCCCGTGGAGCTGCTGCAGGCCGGTCTCGTCGTGCCGCGACTTGCTCCGCTGGCCACGAACCTTGAGCTCATCGAAGCCGCCGGCATCGATGAGGCAATTCCGCTGCGCTTCGACGACGCGTTGCGCGCGCTGCGGGCCGAGGAGTTTCTGGCCGCGCTCGCGCCGGCGATTGACCTGCGAGACCTGGTCATGACGCCCCAGAGCGCGTTCGGACGAGGACGCGGCGGCACGTTCGACAGCATGGGTAAGCTGGCCGCCGAGCGGGGATTCGAGGTCGTCGCGGTGGATCGCCTGCTCATTGGGGGCGAGCCGGTCTCCTCGACGCGAATTCGGCACGCGGTTGCCGCTGCCGAGCTCGATGAAGCCACCGAGCTGCTGAGTCGCCCGCCCTTCCTGGTGGGCATCGTCGTGGCGGGGGATCGACGCGGACGTGAGCTGGGCTTCCCGACCGCGAACCTCGACTTCGACTATCGGCCCGCCATGCCGCCCCTCGGCATCTACGTGGGGTCCGTCTCGGTGCCCGCGCGGCAGGTTGGCCCCGCCCATCCGGCGCTGATCAGCATCGGCGTTCGGCCAACCTTCCACGACGAGGGCCGCGTGCTCGTCGAGGTCTACCTGCTCGACTATGACGGTGACCTGTATGGTGCTCGATTGGGCGTGCATCTACGGACGCGTCTTCGCGCGGAGCGGCGCTTCGACGGCGCGCAGGCGCTCATCGAGCAGATGCGTCGAGACGAGGCGCAGGCACGCGTCTACCTCGGCATCGGTGGCTAGTCTGTACGGAAAGCGTTCGACGGCGGCCAGGGGCGAATTCTGATACCATGGCCGACGATAGGAAACGAATGTGGAGGAACGTGTGCCCCTCGCCAAGGACGCGAAGAGCGAGATCGTCGAAGACTACGCCACCCATGATGGCGATACCGGCTCCCCCGAGGTGCAGATCGCACTGCTCACCGAGCGGATCAAGTCGCTGACGGAGCATCTGCGCACCTACCAGAACGACAACCACTCGCGCCGTGGACTGCTGAAGCTCGTCGGGCAACGCCGCCGGCTTCTTGCATACCTCGTCCGTAACGATGTCGATCGTTACCGCGCGGTGATCGGTCGGCTGGGACTGCGCCGCTAAGTCGACCACCATGTATTGGACCCAGGTGCCTCCGAGGCCCTGGGTCTTGCACATGCGGTGAACCCGCAAAGTGTAGATGTCCGGCTCCCGCATCCGAACCAAGTGGGGCCGCGTCCGTCAGACCGCCGCCCGCCCCCGTTGCCTGATCGCAGCGATGATGCGTGGGTCAGAGCGCCGAACGTTCTAAGCAGATGAAATCACTGGAGGAATGAGAATCAGTGGCAATTAAGGTTGAGGCCGAGATCGGCAACCAGACCTTCTCGCTCGAGGCGGGAAAGCTGGCCGAACAGGCCGACGGAGCAGTGCTCGTCCGATACGGCGACACGGTGATCCTGGCGACTGCCGTCGCCAGCAAGGAGCCCCGCGAGGGCACCGACTTCTTCCCGCTCACCATCGATTACGAGGAGCGGATGTACGCTGCGGGCAAGATCCCTGGCGGATTCATCAAGCGTGAGTCGCGCCCGTCAGAGGCGGCCATTTTGGCCATGCGCCTGACGGATCGACCGATTCGGCCCCTGTTCCCGAAGGGCTACCGCAACGACGTCCAGGTCGTGCTGACCGTCCTCTCGGCGGACCAGGAGAACGATCCGGACATTCTCGCCCTGAACGGCGCCTCGGCGGCGCTCTCGGTGAGCGGCATCCCGTTCCTCGGCCCGGTCGGCGCGGTGCGCGTCGGGTATATCGACGGCCAGTTCGTCACCAATCCGACGACGAGCCAGCTCGAGGAGAGCCAGCTCGACCTCGTGGTGGCCGGCACGCGCGACGCCCTGATGATGGTCGAGGCCGGCGCCAAGATCCTGCCGGAGGCGACGATGGCCGACGCCATCGAATACGGCCAGCGTGAGCTCCAGAAGAGCATCGAGCTGCAGGACAAGCTGACCGCCACGGCCGGCACGCCCAAGAAGCTGCCGTTCATCGGTCCGAAGGCCGATTCGGTAGTCAGGCTCGGCAAGGCGCTCGCCTCAGGCTCGAGCGAGTTCGTGGTGTTCGACTTCGAGACCACCGCCATGAAGCCGGAGAACGGCTATATCGTCGATCTGGCCGCGCTGCGCGTGCGGGACGGACAGGTGGTCGATCGCTTCGAGTCGCTGGTCAACCCCGGTCGCTCGATCGTCGGCCACCAGGTGCACGGCCTGTCCGACGAGGACGTCGCCAATGCGCCAACGGCCGCCGAGGTGCTGCCGAAGTTCGTCGAATGGATCGGCGACGCGGGGATCGTTGCGCACAACGTCAGCTTCGACCTGCCGTTCCTGCTTCGTCACCTGCCGAACGACGTGAGCTGGGAGCCCAGGGCGGTCTATGACACGCTCGAGCTGGCCTACCAGCTGTATCCCGATGCCGGCAGCTACAAGCTGGCCGACCTGCTGCGCTTCGCCTTCGGGCGAGACCACGAGGCGGCGCATCGGGCCATGCCGGACGCCCAGGCGACGGCCGACCTGTTCATCAGCCTGACCGACGGCCTGGCCGAGCGGCTTGATGCGGTCCGCAAGGACGTCTCCGACGAGATTCGCCGTGGTCGCGAGGGCTACAACCACGCGGAGCAGGGCCAGCGCATCGAGGACATTCGCCGCCGCCACGGCATCGGTTCAGCGCTGATGGATGCGCTCCTGAAGGCGACCGTTCGCGAGATGGTCCTGTCCGAGGGCATCCGCATCGACGGCCGCGACACGTCGACCATCCGGCCGATCAGCGCCGAGGTCGGCATCCTGCCGCGTACGCACGGCTCGGGCCTGTTCACACGGGGTCAGACCCAGGTGCTATCGATCGCGACGCTCGGCCCGTCGAGCGACGTGCAGCGGCTCGATACGATCAGCCCCGAGACGGAGAAGCGCTACATCCACCACTACAACATGCCGCCCTACTCGGTCGGCGAAGCCAAGTTCATGCGCGGCCCCGGCCGTCGTGAGATCGGCCACGGCGCGCTCGCCGAGCGGGCGCTGCTGCCGGTCCTGCCGACCGTCGACGAGTTCCCGTACGTGATCCGCATCGTCAGCGAGGCGGTGAGCAGCAACGGCTCGACGTCGATGGCGTCGACCTGTGGCAGCACCCTGGCCCTGATGGATGCCGGCGTGCCGATCAAGGCACCGGTTGGCGGCGTGGCGATGGGCCTGATCACCGACCAGGCCACCGGCCGCTACGCCGTGCTGACCGACATCACCGGCAAGGAAGACGCCTTCGGTGACATGGACTTCAAGGTGACCGGCACCACGGAAGGTGTGACGGCGCTGCAGATGGACATCAAGACCGCGGGCATCACCCCGGAGATCCTGCGCGACGCGCTCGAGCAGGCTCGCAAGGGCCGGCTGTTCATCCTCGACAAGATGAACGAGACGATCAGCGCCAGCCGCAGCGAGCTGAGCCAGTACGCGCCGAGGATCATCACGATTAAGATCCCGGTCGACAAGATCCGCGACGTCATCGGCGCCGGTGGCAAGGTGATCCGTCAGATCACCGCCGAGACCGGTACGCAGATCAACGTCGAGGACGACGGCACGATCCAGATCGCGTCCACATCGGGCGAGGCCTCGGACAAGGCGGTCCGTTGGATCGAGGGCCTGACCCGCGACGTCGAGGTCGGCAAGGAGTACCTCGGCAAGGTGACCCGGATCATGAACTTCGGTGCCTTCGTCGAGATCCTGCCCGGCAAGGAGGGCCTGGTCCACATCAGCCAGCTCGCCGATTACCGGGTGCCGCGCGTCGAGGACGTGGTCAGCATCGGCGACGAGCTGATGGTGGTCGTCACCGAGATCGATCGTATGGGTCGGGTCAACCTGTCACGGCGCGCCGCGATGGAGCGCCACATGGCGAAGGCCGGAGTCGGCGAGTCCTAGACCGATGGGCGCGCCGGGCGCGCCCCAGTTCCCAACCGCACCACGGAGGGCGGCACAGGTCGATGAGCACCGAGGCGCTGCTCGCAAGGGTCGCCGAGGAGGCTCGCGACTGCACGCGTTGCGCCCTGAGCCAACGGCGAACCCGTGCCGTCCCGGGTGAGGGCAACCCGCTCTCGTACGTGCTGCTCGTCGGCGAGGGCCCGGGCGCGCGCGAGGACGCGACCGGACGTCCGTTCGTCGGGCCGGCTGGCCAGCTGCTCGACGAGCTGCTGCGCAGCATCGGTTGGGCGAGGTCCGACGTGTTCATCACCAACGTGGTGAAATGCCGGCCGCCGGGCAACCGCGACCCGGAGCCACGCGAGGTCGCGGCCTGCGGCATGTTCCTGGAACGACAGGAGGGGGCGCTGGATCCGGCAGTGATCGTCACCCTCGGGCGCGTCTCGCTGCAGCGCTACCTGCCGGGCTCGCGGATATCCTCGGTGCACGGGCAGGTTCAAACATCGGGCGGGCGCCACATCTTTCCGATGTACCATCCTGCGGCGGCGTTGCACCAGGCTTCCCTGCGGGAGACGCTCTTCCGTGACATCAGCAGGCTGCCGGTGGCGCTGCGTGACGCTCGACAGGCCATGGAGGCCGAGCGGGCGGCATCAGTCAAGTCAATCCAGCTCGAGGCGCCGTCCGGCGCCGATCAGCAGCCGGACGCAGGGCAACAGCTGACTCTCTTCTAGGAGCACCATGACAGACACCCTGCGCATCACCCCGCTTGGTGGGGTGGGCGAGGTCGGCAAGAACATCACGGTCATCGAGGCCGCCGGGGAGATCCTGGTTGTCGATTGCGGGCTCGCCTTTCCCGAGCCCGAGATGCTCGGCATCGATCTCGTCATTCCCGATGTGACGTATCTCGAGCAGAACCGAGACCGCGTGCGCGCGATCTTCATCACGCACGGACACGAGGACCACACCGGTGCGTTGCCGTACGTGCTGCCCAAGATCCCCGGCACCCCGATCTATGCCACGAAGCTGACCCAGGGCCTGATCACCGGCAAGCTCAAGGAGCATCGGCTGCTGGAGATGACGCGCCAGCACCAGGTCGAGCCCGGCGTGGAGGTGCGCATCGGCGGCTTCAGCGTCACCGCCTTTCGGGTCAACCACTCGATTCCCGACGGTGTCGGCTACGCGATTCGCACGCCGCTCGGCACCGTCGTGCACACCGGCGACTTCAAGTTCGACCTCAATCCGCCGGACGGCCGCCGCGCCGATCTGGGCCTCATCGCCGAGATCGGCAATCACGGAGTCGAGTTCCTGTTGTCCGACTCGACCCGCGCCGAGCGCGAGGGCTACACCCTGTCGGAGTCGACCGTCGGGAACTCGCTCGATCGGCTCATCGGCGAGGCGCCGGGGCGCGTGATCGTGGCGACGTTCGCCAGCAATATCGGGCGCATCCAGCAGGTGGTCGACGCTGCGGCGCAGGACGGTCGCAAGATGGTCACCCTCGGGCGCAGCATGGAGCAGAACACCGCGATCGCCGTGGAGCTCGGCTACCTCAATCCGCGCGACGGAACGCTGGTCAAGAAGGACCAGCTGCAGCGGCTGCCGAAGGACAAGCTGGTGGTCATGACCACGGGCTCGCAGGGTGAGCCGATGTCGGGGCTCACCCGCATGAGCAACCGTGACCACCGCAACATCACCATCGAGCCGGGTGACACCGTCATCGTCTCGGCATCGCCGATTCCGGGCAACGAGGAGGCGGTGGCCAAGACCATCGACAACCTGTTCAAAGAGGGCGCGATGGTCATGTACGAGCCGATGCAGCACTGCCACGTGTCAGGCCACGGCTCCCGCGAGGAGCTCAAGCTGATGCTCGGCCTGGTCAAGCCGCGCCACTTCATTCCGGTGCACGGCGAGTACCGGATGCTGGTACAGCACGCCCTGCTGGCCGAGGGTGCCGGCGTCGAGGTGGATAAGATCTTCGTCCTGGAGAA
Source organism: Candidatus Limnocylindria bacterium (assembly GCA_038250515.1). Taxonomy (GTDB): domain Bacteria; phylum Chloroflexota; class Limnocylindria; order QHBO01; family QHBO01; genus JAICUY01. Next base: position 8,827 of record JBBSCG010000005.1, on the reverse strand, counting down.
TGGCCAGACGGTCGAGTTCGACGGTAAGCGGGCCCGTTTGGCCGGCAGCGTGCCGGCGGGCGCCGTCCTGGTGGACGGCATCGCGACCATCGATGGGATCGACGGCGTCGTGCTGCGCGATCGACGGATGCTGGCCAGCGACGGGGTGGTGATGGTCGCCTTGACCGTAGACGGCCAGACCGGCCAGGCCGTCAGCGGCCCCGACCTCATCGGCCGCGGCTTCCTGTCCGATCCGAACGATCCCGTCATGGAGGCCGCCCGTGCGCACCTGGCGGGCGCGCTGCGCCAGGCGCCCAACGATGCGCATGCGGCTGAGGCGGGCTACCTCAAGGCCAAGATTCGTGACACCCTGTCGCGCTTCTTCTTCGATCGGACCAAGCGCCGACCGATGATCCTGCCCATCGTCATGGAGGTCTAAACGCCGACGTGACGAGTCGCCGAGGGACCGCCACCCGCCGTCGCCGAACCACGCGCCGCCGCCGCCGCGCCGCCAGCACGGTGCGTGTCAGCGGACGGCTCGTGCGCGAGGTGCTTGCGCTGGTGCTCGTCTTTCTGGCGATCATCAGCGTCATCGCGCTGTTCGCCCCCGATGCGGGCGCCATCGTTCGGCCGTGGCACGACCTGCTGGCACGCTCCTTGGGCTGGGGCATCGCCTTCGCCGCGCCGCTGCTGGCGGGCTTCGCGCTGATGCTCTGGATGAAGGCCATGCCGGCGGAGCGTTGGATGGCCGCCAGCGGCGCGGCGCTCGTTGCGCTGTCGCTGCTGGGAATGTTCCATCTCGGCGACGGCCACGGGGAAGCTGCGGTGGCCGCAGGAGCCGGCGGCGGTGCCATCGGCTTCGCGGTGAGCGCCGCCGTCAGCGGTGCCGTGGGAACCGTCGGCGCGTGGGTCGTGCTGGTGCTGCTGCTGGCGGTCGGTCTGCTGCTCTATTTCAACATGACCCTCGGCGACGTGGTTGCGGCCTACCTGGAGCGCCGCGAGGATCGGGCCGAGCTGGCCGAGGCGGAGTCTCGCCGCGGCGACGGCCCGGAGCGCAGTGGTCGCGGGATGCAGCCCGAGGATGGGTCGGCATCGGTCGAGCCGAAGCCCGGGCTGCTGCAGCGAATGCGCGGCGCGCTCGGCGGCATCGGCGAGCAGGATGAGCCGCCGGTGATCCTGCGTCGCCAGCGTCCGGGGGCCCGTGCCAACGGCAGCCGTCCGCCTGCACCACGGCCGGTCACGATTATCCCGATGTCAGGGGATGCGGTGCCGGCCGACGAACTCGGGACCGATCTCGAGACGGACGAGGAGGCGCACCTGGCAGAGGCCGGCGCAGTTCTGCCCGAGCAGACCAACGACGCCGCGCTCGAGGCAATACAGCGGGTGTGGGACCTGCCGCGCATGGAGCAGCTGACGGACGCGCCGGAGTCGAGTGCGGCCCAGATGGACCTGACCGCCAAGGGGCAGCGCATCCGCGAGACGCTTGCCAACTTCAAGATCGGCGTCAAGGTTGCCCGCATCCAGGAAGGGCCGGTGGTCACCCAGTACGCCCTCGACGTCGAGCCGGGCATCAAGCTGAGCCGCATCGAGGGGCTCGCCGACAACCTCGCGCTGGCGCTTGCCGCGCGCTCGCTCCGCATCCAGGCGCCGATCCCCGGCGAGCCGTACGTCGGTATCGAGATCCCGAACAACGCGTTCGACCTGGTGACGCTCAAGGAGGTCCTGGCCAGCAAGAACTTCAACGAGGCGAGCACGAAATCAAAGCTGGCCTTCGCGCTCGGCCAGGACGTGGCCGGCCGGCCCTTCAGCGCGGACCTGTCCAGGATGCCGCACGTCCTGATTGCCGGAGCGACCGGATCGGGCAAGAGCGTGTGCGTCAACGCGCTCATCTGCTCGTTTTTGATGAACGCCAGCCCGGCCGAGGTCAAGCTGATCCTGGTCGATCCCAAACGCGTCGAGCTGGCGCAATACAAGGGCATTCCGCACCTGTTGTGCGAAGTGATCGTCGAGCCGAACAAAGCGGTCAATGCGTTGAAGTGGACCGTGGGCACCATGGAGAGCCGCTACCACGAGTTCGCGCAGCGCGGCGTGCGCAATATCGCCGGCTACAACGAGGCGCTGCGGGCCGGGGAGCCGCGGATGCCGTACCTGGTGATCATCATCGACGAGCTAGCGGACCTGATGATGGTCAGCGCCTACGAGGTGGAGGCGACCATCACCCGCATCGCGCAGCTCGCTCGCGCCACCGGCATCCACCTGGTGGTGGCCACGCAGCGCCCGAGCGTGCAGGTCATCACCGGCCTGATCAAGGCCAACATACCGTCGCGCATCGCGTTCGCCATGACCAGCGGCACGGACTCGCGCACCATCCTCGATACCGTGGGCGCTGAAGACCTGCTGGGTCGCGGCGACATGCTGTACCAGCCGATCGATGCGCCGCGTGCCGTGCGCCTGCAGGGCGTCCTGGTCACCGATGCCGAGATCGAGGAGCTCGCGCGCCACTGGCGCGCACAGGGCGGGCCGCAATATCGGCCGGAGATCACGGCGCCGAAGCGCGACGGCCGGTCGGGTGGTCACCCGGGTGAGGGAGACGAGGAAGACGACGCCGATGCCCTGCTCAGCCAGGCGATCGACCTCGTGCGTCGCTCCGACAAGGCTTCCGCGTCACTGCTGCAGCGACGGCTGCGCGTTGGCTACGCACGGGCGGCGCGCATCCTCGACCAGATGGAGGATCGCGGCATCGTCGGCGCCGCAGACGGCAGCCGCTTCCGTGAGGTGCTGGTCACGCCCGACGGCTGGGGTGGTGACGTGGCACCCGACGAGGACGAGGCGTGAGCGGCGAGCTGCACAGGCTCGGTGAGGTGCTGCGTTCCGCACGCGAAGCGAAGGGCGTCGACCTGCCACGCGTCGAGCGCGATACCAAGATCCGCGCGCGCTACCTCTCGGCGCTCGAGACGGGCACGTACCGTGATCTGCCCGGATCGGTCTACACCAAGGGATTCCTGCGCAACTACGGCCTGTACCTCGGTCTCGACCCGGAGTACCTGATCGACCTGTATCGACTCGAGAGTGCCGCCGCGCAGCCGGATCGTCGCGGCCTCGCGCCGCCGCCGCGACCGATCGCCGTCCGTCGCTCGCGCGCCTTCGTGCTGACGCCGGGTGCGGTCGCCGCCGCGATCTTGACGGTCGCGGTCGTCGCGTTCGTCTACTACCTCGGTCGCGAGCTGATCACCTTCGCGCGCACGCCCGAGCTGCGGATCACGGAACCGGCGGGGGATGTCGCCGCCTATCACGAGCTCGAGTACACGGTGCGCGGCGTGGCGCCGGCCAACTCGCGAATCACGGTCAAGGATTTGACCGAGAACCCAACGGTCACGGCAGATGACGACGGCAACTTCGCCATCCACGTGAAGCTGCTTCCCGGATCGAATGTGATCAGGCTCACCGCCAGCGACCCGCTGACCAAGCGTGACAGCGAAGAGGAGACGCGCACCATCCAGGTCGTCACGCTGCAGCCGAGTCAGTCCCCGGCAGCACAGCTGACGCTGGTCGAGCCCGCGGACAAGGCGACTTCGAGCGGCGCCGTGTCCGTCTCGGGCAGCGCATCGCCGAATGCTGCGCTGACCGTCAGCGCGCGCCTGGTCAAGGCCGGCAATCCTGCCTTTACGGTTGTCACTGGGGCGAATCGGTCGGTGAAGCTGCTGGCGCCGAAGGCACCCAAACCGCTCGCGCTGAAGGCGGACGCGACCGGCGCGTTCTCGACGAAGCTGCAGCTGCCGGCGGGCAGCTGGGAGCTGCACATCGCTCCGGCGCAGGGCGGGCCAATCGTTCGCCAGGTGACGGTCACGTCGCCGACGGGCCTGAATGGGACGATCAGCATCGGTGGCGCCCAGTCGTACCTCGAGGTCATCGAGGACGGCAAGCCGAAGGCCGGCGTATCGGGGCAGATCAGCCAGCCCGGCGAGAAAATCAACGTCAAGGCGGGCACGCAGATTCGCCTGCGTGCCGGCAACGCCGCAGCCGTCGACGTCACCATCAACGGCGTCCGTATCGGTCAGATGGGGGGAGCCGGCGCGGTCGTCGACTGGATCATCACGCGGAATCGGTAAGCAACCAGGAACAGGAGAGCCATGGCCGAGTCTTCGTTCGACGTCGTCAGCGAGTTCGACCAGCAGGAGCTGGTGAACGCACTCGACCAGGTACGCCGCGAGATCGGGGCGCGCTACGACCTCAAGAACAGCCACTCGTCGCTCGAGCTGGGCAAGGAGGAGATCACGCTCCAGACGGCCGACGAGTACCACGCCAACGCGATCAAGGACCTCCTGCAGTCGAAGGCGGTGCGGCGCGGCCTGTCGCTGAAGATCTTCGACTGGGGCAAGTTCGAGCCGGCCGCGGGTGGCACGGTTCGTCAGCAGATTGGCCTGAAGCGTGGGCTGACCAGCGAGCAGACCAAGGAGCTCTCCAAGAAGATTCGTGAGCAGTTCCCGAAGACCAAGCCATCGATCCAGGGTGATTCGGTGCGGGTCAGCGCCAAGAGCAAGGACGACCTGCAGTACGTGATCGGCTTTCTGCGTGACCTTGACTACCCGGTCGAGCTGCAGTTTCAGAACTACCGCTAGACCGATGCCGCCGCCTCCGCCTTCTCCGCCGAGCTACGAGGTGCTCGTGGCCGCTGCCGAACAGCTCGGTCGGGCGCTGCGCGCTCGAGCATGGCAGCTGGCAACCGCCGAGTCCTGCACGGGCGGCCTGGTCGGTCACGCCATCACGTCCGTTCCCGGATCGAGCGAGTACTACGTCGGCGGCGTGATCTGCTACGCGGACCGCGTCAAGGAGATCGAGCTGGGCGTGCCGCACAAACTGATCGCCCGGCATGGTGTCGTGTCGGCCGAGGTGGCTGCAGCGATGGCCGAGGGTGTGCGCAGGCGCTTCGAGGTGGATCTGGGCGTCGCGGTGACCGGCATCGCCGGGCCGGACGGCGGTACGCCGACCAAGCCCGTCGGCCTGGTGTACGTCGCCGCCGCGCGGCGTGGCGTGGAGCCGCAGGTCGAGCGGCATGTCTTTGCGCACGACCGGGGCGGTAACAAGCGTGCGTCGGCGCTTGCCATGCTCCAGCTCGCGGCGGGGGAGTAGCCACATGGTCCGCTCCGGCGAGCGCATCCACCTCATCGGGATCGCGGGCTCCGGCGCGGCCGGCACGGCGCTACTGTGTGCGCTCGCCGGCGCGGACGTCGACGGCTGCGATCTCGACGCCCCTTCGCCGTACACGCCGCCACTCGACGAGGCCGGCGTGCGCTGGGTCACAGGCCACGATCCGGCGCATCTCGTCGGTGTCCAGCGCGTCGCCATCACCCCGGCGCTGCGCGCGCATGCCGACCTGCCGGAGCTTGTCGCGGCGCATGCTGCCGGGCTCCCCGTCGTGCCGTGGCAGACGCTGCTCGGCGAGCTGATGGGGGAGCGTGATCATCTCGGGCTGGCGGTGACCGGCACGCATGGCAAATCGACGACCACCGCGCTGCTCGGCCACCTGCTGATCGGGGCCGGCCTCGATCCGACCGTCGAGGTCGGCGCGTTCATCGCCGAGTGGGGTGCCACTGTGCGTCCGGGCAGGGGAGCGCCGTTCCTGGTCGAGGCGGACGAGTTCGGTGACAACTTCCTCAACTACCACCCCGCGGCGGCGATCCTGACCAACGTTGAGATGGATCATCCCGACTTCTTCGCTGACCGGGCGGCGGTGCTCGACAGCTTCGAGCGCTTCGCTCGCGGCATGCGTCCCGATGAGCGCGTCGGCGGCTGCCTGCTGCTGGTTACTGCGGGTGATCCGGGCGTTGACGCCCTGCTGGACCGCCTGGACGGCTGGCCGGGCCGCGTGGAGCGCTACGGACCGGGTACGTCGCTGGCTGCCGCTGATATCGAGTATGGGCGCGAGGTGACCGCGTTCACCCTGTTTGGTCATCGGTTTGCGATGAGCCTGGCGGGAAAGCACAACGTGCTGAATGCCACGGCGGCGCTGGCGCTGGCACGCACGCTGGGAGCGTCTTTCGAGTCGCTCGCCGACGCGTTGGCGACCTTCCGCGGAGCCGGACGCCGCATGGAGCTGATCGCCGATACTGGCGGCGTGACGGTCTACGACGACTACGGTCACCATCCAACCGAGGTACGCGCCGCGCTGGCCGCTGCTCGGCAGAAGGTCGGTGACCGACGCCTGTGGGCTGTCTTCGAGCCGCACATGTACTCACGCACGGCGCTGTTCATCGACGAGTTCGCCCAGGCCTTCACCGATGCCGACGAGGTCGTCATCGCGGACATCTTCGCCTCCCGCGATACGGATACGTCGGTCACATCCGCCGAAGCCGTGGCCGATGCCATCGAACGCACCTCGGGCGTGTCCGCCATGGCCGGTGGCGACGTCGATACCGCCGCGCGCTACGTGGCGGAGCACCTGCGCGCGGGCGACGCGGTGCTGGTCATGGGCGCCGGCAAGAGCTACCGCATCGCGAGACACTTGGCCGATGCTCTGTCCGACGGCGTGCTCGATCGGCCGAGGGCGCTGTCATGAGCGGCGCGCGTGCGGCTGTGCTGGGTGCGTTGCTGGCGCTGGCGGTGGCGATCGCCGAGCAGGGCCTGGTTCGGCTTGTTGCGGCATCTGGCGCCAAGGATCAACCGGCGCTCATTCTCGTGCTGCTGCTGGCCGCGTTCCTGGGTGTGCTGACCGCGGTTGTCACGCGCATGCTGCGCCTACCGGGCGCGACGGCGCCGACCGCGCTGGTGCTGGGCTGGACGCTCGTGCCCGCCGTCCTCAGCCTCATCCCCAGCGCGGCGACCGGCCTGTTCGCCGGCGATGCGGCGCTCACCGCCGCCGAGGCCCTATCGCTGGCGGTTGCCACGATCGCGGCCGCGATCACCCTCGGCGTTCCGGCCGAGCGAGCCTGATGTCCGACCTGCACCTCATCCCGGCAGCGGTCGTCCATACCACACGCTGGCGGCGATGATGATGTAGAGGCCGATGAGCGCCAGGCCCTCGATATAGGTCGACTCGCCATCGAACACGACCAGCGCGGCGAGGATTGCGGCAAGTCCGAGCGCTGCAATCAGCAGGAGTGGCGCGACCAGGGTCAGGCCTGGTCCCCCGATGAGGATGCTGATCAGCACGAGTGCCGGCACCAGCAGCAGCGCCACCTGCAGGCTGCTGTTCAGGATGAGACTCACGGCCAGGTCGGCCTGGTTCCGTGCGGCGGCGGTGATGCCGACAACGTTCTCCACTGCGTTGCCCGCGATTGCCACCACGACGAGGCCGACGAACTCCTCCGAGAGGCCCAGGCCCGCCATCGCCGGCCGCAGGGCTTCGACGAACCAATCGGACACGAGGGCGGCGCCCAGGGCGGCGATGGCGAGCACGATGAGCGAGGCTCGCAGCGGCCAGCCGCTCTCGGATGTGCGCCCTTCGCGAGAGGGACCGATGGTGCCACGGATCGACGACGGGATGCTGGCGACGAAGATGACCAGCAGGACCAGCGAGGTGATCACGCTCAGGTCGCGGGCATGACCGGCATCGGGCGCTCCCGGCGCGGTGGCGAGCGTCGGGATGGCGAGGGATGCCACCGAGAGCACCAGCAGCATGGCCGTCATGCGGGTGCTATCGGCTCCGAAACGCTGCGGGCCGTGACGGACGCCCCCGACGAAAAAGGCGAGGCCGAGCACGAGCAGGCTGTTGGCCAGGATCGAGCCGATGAGCGCGGTCTGTACCACGATCACCAGCCCGGCCTGGAGCGCGAAAATGCTGATGAACAGCTCCGGCAGGTTGCCCAGCGCTGACTGCAGCACGCCGGTCGCGCCCGGTCCCAGGCGTGCGCCGAGCTGCTCTGTGGCCGCGCCGACGACCGACGCTAGGCTGGCAAGCGCGATGGCCGTGGCCAAGAAGACCGCGATCTCGCTGGCACCCACCATCCGCAGCACGGCCGACATAACGGTCGCCAGAACCGCAACCGACCCGAGGATCAGGGCCTGCCGCCCGGCGGCAGCTACGAATCGAGAGAGCATGGGCCGATTCTGCCACCCTGGACGGGTCCGGCGACAGGCCGACGCACCCGTTGTCGGTACGATGCCTGGCATGTCGGAGGTGAAGGTGCCGTGGGATCCGGAGAAGCTCGAGGAGCGATTCCGGGGTCTGGCGTGCGCCGTATCGGTCACGGGTGAAGGTCCCTCCTACTGGGGGATCAGGGTCAGGTAGTTGCATCCGCAACCATCGGTGCTATGATGTGATCATGCCTGCCATCACCGTCGACGACATCACACTCCTCCCGCGAATCCCACCGCCGCATCCGGCCACCGTTCGGCAGCGTGTCGTGCGCAGCATCACCAGTGCACCGCGTGGCTTCGAAGGCGAGGGATTTCCGGTGCGCCGCGCATTCGCCGGCGTCGACCTGGCAGATCTCGATCCCTTCATCCATCTCGACCAGATGGGGGAGGTGGAGTACGCGCCGGGAGAGCCCAAGGGCACGCCCTGGCACCCGCACCGAGGCTTCGAGACGGTCACTTACATGATGGACGGCACGTTCGAGCACAGCGACTCGAACGGGGGTGGGGGAGTGATCACCAACGGCGATACGCAGTGGATGACCGCGGGAGCGGGCATTCTGCATATCGAGAAGCCACCCGAGTCGCTCGTCGTCAGCGGCGGCCTGTTCCATGGCATGCAGCTGTGGGTCAACCTTCCCGCCGCGCAGAAATGGTCGGCCCCGCGCTACCAGGACATCCGCGCACGCGAGGTGGCGCTTCTCGCCTCGTCCGATGGGGGAGCGCTCGTTCGCGTCATCGCCGGCGAGGTTGCGGGCCACCAGGGTCCGGGCTC
>JBBSCG010000004.1:0-76731 GCA_038250515.1 Candidatus Limnocylindria bacterium | reverse complement strand
GTGGCGTGCCCGAGAGGACTCGAACCTCCGACCTTCAGGTCCGCAACCTGACGCTCTATCCACTGAGCTACGGGCACCCGCGAAGGCTTTGGCGGAGAGGGAGGGATTCGAACCCTCGGAAGAGGTAACCCCCTTCAGCGGTTTAGCAAACCGCCGCACTAGGCCACTATGCGACCTCTCCCAAGCCGGCGCCGATGATAGCATGGTGCCGTCGAGGCGACGAGTCGGCCTCCCCTCCCGACGAAGCCCACAACCACCCGGAAGAGACCTCCTGTGCAGCGCCTACCCATCATCGGACAACCGCTTGGTCCAAGCGCCGTGGAAGCGGTGCAACGTGCCGCCTTCGAGGCCGCGGGCATCAGCGTCGAGATCGAGCGCTGGGAGCGCAAGCCCCACCAGCTGGCCGAAGCAATCGCCGCGCTCAAGGGACGCGGCTACCTGGGCGCGCTCATCGCGGCACCGCACAAGGAGAAGGTCACCGGCCTCGTCAGCGGCCTGTCCGATGACGCCAAGTACAGCGGCGCGGCGAGCGTGGTGGTAAAGGACGGGACGCGCCTGCGCGGCTACAACACGGACGTCGACGGCGTCCGTGCCGGCCTCGCCGCCATCCTGCCCAAGGTGCAGGGCAAGTGGCCGCGTCAGGCCATCGTCCTCGGCGCCGGCGGCGGTGCGCGAGCCGTCGTATCGGTCCTGCTCGGGTCCGGATTCCAGCGCATCGCGGTGTTCAACAGGCATCTGCATCGGGCCGAAGCACTGGTGAGCCATTTCACCCGCAGCGCACGACACATGGAGCTGCGGGCCAGGCCGTGGCACGAGACGATCATCGAGGCCGAACTCGCCCGCTCCGGGCTGCTGGTCAACACGACCGCCATCGGCATCGAGGAAGGGTCGAATCCCATCAGCCCCGATGCGCTACCGCCCGACCTGTATGTGCTCGACCTGGTGCTCCACCACGTCACGACGCCGCTCATGGAGCAGGCCAAGGAGCTTGGCGGCAGCGTGGCCAACGGTCAGCTCAGTTTCCTGCGCGCTTCGGCCGAGACGTTCAACCTGCTGACCGGCAAGGAGGCGCCACATGACGTGATGCGCCAGGCGCTGGCTGCCGAGCTCGGGATGCCCGAGGAGGGCATCCCGGCCGTCGTCGGCGACTGACCGATGCGGCGCGCGGCGTGATGTTCTACACCTCCGGCTGGGTCCACGTCATCTGCGGCTGCATGTTCTGCGGCAAGACCGATGAGATGCTGCGCCTGCTGCGCCGCTTCTCGATTGCGGGCCGACAGGTGCTGCTCATCAAACCTCGTCTGGACACGCGGACGGATCTGGTGCGCGTGGTCTCCCGATCCGGCGCGCAGCACGAGGCGCTGACCGTCGACGACTCCTCGGAGATCGAGGCGGCGGCCGGCGAGGCGGACATCGTGGCGATCGAGGAAGGGCAGTTTTTCGACGCGGGGTTGCCCGATGTCGTGGAGCGGCTGGCCGATGGCGGCAAGCAGGTCGTGGTGACCGGCCTCGACCGCGACTTCCGCGGCATCCCGTTCGGACCCATGCCACGCCTCATGGCGCTGGCCGATCAGGTCACCAAGCTGACCGCCATCTGCCTCGTGTGCGGCGAGCCGGCAACCCGCACGCAGCGGTTGATCGACGGCGTTCCCGCGCCGGCGGACTCGCCGCTGATCGTGATCGGCGGCATGGGCGACGAGACGTACGAGGCGCGCTGCCGGCTGCATCATGAGGTCCCGGCCGCGGGCTGACCCCGTTTGTGCGCGCGGCTCTCGACGCCGCCCGACTCGGCATTTGTGGGCGCCAGTCGCGCTAACTCGGTCCAGCAGGCGGCTCGGATCAACGAGCTTCGCCGGCCCAGCGTGAGGGAGGGTGGTCCATGTTCAGGAGAGGATCCAGCATCGGTCTGGCCGGCATGCTCGTGCTGGCGATCGTGGCTCCGGTTGCTGCTCACAGCGACCACGCGACGTTGATCGATGTGCATGCCATCAGCGTGGCGAAGGCAAGGCCCGGTCCGGCGGTCGCCAACTGCTCAAATGACGGCGCATCCAGCGGCGTCTACGCGCTGACCGGCTGGACGGTCCAGGGATCGCAGACTGCGCACTTCAATACCAGCACAGTTCCCGGCGGCCTTTCCGGCAGCGCTGTCGCGAACGCGCTGCAGACAGGCTTCAGTGCGTGGAAAGTGAGCGGCGCATCGGTCCCGACCATCAGCGTGGCAACCGATGGCACGACGACCAAGTACGCCGCCAACCACCGGTATGAGCTCATGTTCGGACGAACCGGCGGCTCGACCACGGCCAATGACCGATTCGAGACGATGTACGCCTACGGCTACACCGGCGAGACGTTGAAATGGTCGCCGGCCAACGGCGATGTCGCCGGGATCCAGAACCTGTACTAGCCGCGAACGTGAGGCAACGCCCCGGTCCACGTTGGCCGGGGCGTTTTCATGTCAATGCTGGCGGAGGGGGTGGGATTCGAACCCACGGAGGCTCGCACCTCAGCGGTTTTCAAGACCGCCGCAATCGTCCACTCTGCCACCCCTCCAGGAAAGCCGATTGTAGCGATCAGCAGAACGATCGGGTCGCGCGCACGATCGGTGGTCCGCCCGTGCATGCAAGGCAAGCCGCGGCGACCCTCGACGAATCGCGGCGAGCCCGGACTGCCATAGCGGTCAGCGGATGGCGTCGGCGCCGAAGTGCGGCTGGAGCGCCTCGGGAATGCGGATCGAGCCATCCGGCTGGAGATGCGTCTCCAGGAATGCCGCGTACGTCCGCGACATCCCCAAGCCCGAGCCGTTGAGCGTGTGGATCAGCTCGGGTCGCGCATCGGCCGATGAGCGGAAGCGCAGGTTCATGCGGCGCGCTTGGAAGTCGGTGTAGTTCGAGCAGGAGCTGACCTCCAGCCAGCGGCCGGCGCCCGGCGCCCAGGCCTCGAGGTCGTAGCCCTTGGCCTGCGCGAACCCGACGTCGCCGGTGCAGCGCTCGACCGTCCGGTACGGCAGCTCGAGCGCCTCGAGCACCGTTTCGGCCGAACGGGTCAGCGACTCGAGCTCCCGGTAGCTGGTCGACGGATGGACGAATTTGACCATCTCGACCTTGTCGAACTGGTGGACGCGCAGGAGGCCACGCGTGTCCTTACCGGCGGCACCAGCCTCGCGGCGGAAGCACGGCGAGTAGGCGGCGTGGTAGATCGGCAATGCGTCGGCACGCAGGATCTCGTCGCGATACAGGTTGGTGACCGGCACCTCCGAGGTCGGAATCAGGTACAGGTCGTCACGCTCGACGACGTACATCTGCGCCTGCTTGTCCGGCAGCTGGCCGGTGCCGCGCGCCGAGGCGGCGTTGACCAGCAACGGCGGCCAGATCTCGCTGAAGCCGGCCTGGTCGGCAAGATCGAGCATCAGACCGATGAGGGCGCGCTGCAGCCGCGCGCCGCGCCCGGTGTAGACGATGAAGCCCGATCCCGCAATCTTCGCGCCGCGCTCGAGGTCGAACAGGCCAAGGCGCGCGCCGATCTCCCAGTGCGGCGGGGCGCTCCCCTCCGCGGCAGGCGTGCCCCAGCGACGCACCTCCGGATTGTCGTGCTCATTGCGCCCGTCGGGGACCGATGGATGCGGCAGATTCGGGATGAGCAACAGGTCGGCCTCGATGGATGCGCTGACCTCGGCCAGCTCGACGTCGAGCGCGCGGATGCGCTCCGAGAGCCCGCCGAGCGTCGCCTTGACGGTATCGGCCTGGTCGTGATCGCCGGCACGCATCAGCTCGCCGACCTGCTTGCTGCCGGCGTTGCGCTGGTGCTTGGCGGCATCGGTCTCGGCGAGGAGAGCGCGGCGGCGGGTGTCGGCGGCGAGGATGCGGTCGACCGCGTCGGTCGGCTCGCCCTTGCGTGCGATGGCACTCTTGACGCCTTCAGGGTCCTCGCGGATGGCCCGCAGGCTGATCATGGGGCGCCGCCCTTCGTGGCGGCGGGCTCTCCCGCCCCCGCGGCGACCCGCAGCCGGTCGACGACGAACTGCCGCTCGAGCGAGGCGAGCAGCCAGCCCGCCCGTGGTCCGCTGCCCCGACCAATGAACGCCAGGTACACCGCGTTGAAGGCTTTGCCGGGTGGCAACCCGTCGGCGCGCGCGCCCTCGAAGATCACCGACTGGAGGGCTTCGCCGTCCCACGGATCGGCAGTCGTCAGCGTGCCGGCCAGTGTCTCGAGGTAGGCGCGCTGCTGCTCGGTGAGCGCGGCGGCGGCATCGGGCAGGCCGGCGAGGGCGACGCTGAAGCGGATGCGCTCCGGCGCCCATTCGGGCAGCCAGCGACGCACGGTCTCCAGTCGCTCGTCAAGCGCACGCAGCTCGTCGCCGGAGAGTGGCGCTCCCCGGTGCCGTCCGATCTGCTCGGCGACGCGCTGTGACGTGGCGCCGGGCATCTGCGCGTAGGTCGCGACCTGCACGAACGGCGGAAGGAAGTAGGTCGGCAGCTCGTTCCCCGGCAACTGTGCCAGCTCAACGACGCGGCGCCGGTGCGCCAGCTCGTCCGCGTCGGCATCGTCCGCCGGATCCGCCGCGGCCGAGGCGACGTAGGCGTCGTACTCCTCGAAGAGGCGCGGGATCGTCTCACCGGCCGGATCGAACTCGATCGCTGCGTTCGGTCGGTAACGCAGCATCAGGAAGCGCACGATCTCCGGCGGCAGCAGCTCGACCATGGCGTGCGCGGCCGCGCCACTGCCCTGCGACGACTTCATCTTGCGGCCGCCGATGGTCAGGAACTCGTACGGCACGTTACGCGGAGCAGCGACGTCGAACACCTCGCGTGCCAGCGCTTCAGAGCGATCGCGTGACCCACCGCGCGTCGACAGGTCCTTGCCGCCGGCCTCGATGGTGACGCCGAAGAGCTTCCATTTGGCGACCCAGTGCAGGTTCCAGGGCAGCTTGGCGCGCCCGCCGAACGGCGCCACGCGACCGGAATGACCGCAGCCGGTCGCCCATGCCACCAGGTCCGGGAGGCATCGGTAGCGGACGGTCTCGCCATCCCAATCGTCGGCGAACGTCGTGCCGATGCGGCCGCACTGCCCACAGATGACCTGCAGCGGGAGCCAGTCGTCGCCGTGGTCCACGTGGCTGACCTCGGCGTACACGCGCCGAACGTCCGCGGCATGGTCGAGCGCCTCACGGACGAACGCGTCGAAGAGCCCGGCGGCGTACTGCTCACTGGCCCAGTAGAACTCGGGGCGAATACCGAGTCGCCCGAACGTGTCGAGGAACGTCTGTGCGAAGTGGCGCGCCCAGCTCGGCTGGTCCGAGCCATGCGGCGGCGGCACGTTGGCGAGCGGGATGCCCATGTACGCAGTCACGCCCTCGCGGGTGGCGAGCGTGGCGGAGTCCATCGGATCGAGGTCGTCGATCCCGTACAGGAAGGTGGTGCCGAGACCGCGGTCGAGCAGCGCGCGCGTCAGCGCGTCATGGATGACGACACCACGCAGCGCGCCGATATGGATGGTGCCCGATGGCGTCTTTGAGTCGTTGACCACCTGCGGGCCAGACGCCTCGAGCGCGATCTCATCGGCCCAGAACACGGATGCTCGACTCAGCTGATCGAGACGACCGTGAAGTCAACGGGTCCGGCGGGTGCCTTGACGGTGACCTTGTCCCCCTTCTTGCGCCCCATCAGCGCGACGCCCACCGGCGACTCATTGCTGATGCGGCCCTCGCGTGGCGCGGCCTCGGCGGAGCCGACGATGGTGAACGTCTCCTCGCCATCCGACCCCTTGATGACCACCTTCGAGCCGATGCTGATCTTGTCGGCGCCATCGACCGGCTCGATCACCTCGGCGTTCTTCAGCTGCCCCTCGAGCGTGGCGATGCGACCCTCGAGGAACGACTGCTCCTGCTTGGCATCCTCGTACTCGGCGTTCTCGCTGATATCGCCGTCGAGCTTTGCATCGTGGATGCGCTGTGCGACGCGCGGTCGCTCGGTGGTGATCAGGAAGTTCAGCTCTGCCTTGAGCTTCTGAAGGCCCTCGGCGGTGAGATAGACGGGCTTGGTGTTCATGGTGCCCCCTTCATGGCTTTCGGAGGACATCGCCGCGGTGGGGAGACCACGGCGAGACGAGGTCACGCGCAATAACAAAAAAGGCCCCAGGTCTGCCACGGCAGGTGGCATTCCCAGAGCTGGCCGCACCCGGTGTGGCCAGAGTCTCGGCCGGCGGACGCTCCGTCGCGTGAGGGGCGCCAGCGGTTTGCCAGATTGTAGGTCCGCTCCACGCTTGTGTCAAAGAACCGATGCGAGCGTGACGCTCGCTCAGTGACCAACCACAACCAGCGCCACGATGAGGGCCGCCAAGGCAATCCGATACACGCTGAAGACGGTGACCGAGTGGCTGCGCAGCCATGACAGCAGGAACCCGATGGCGATCATGCCGCTGGCCGCCGCAACGGCGAACCCGACGGCGATCGCCAGCCATTCGTTGCCGCTGTGCGCCTCGGTGAGTAGCTTGCGCGAGCCGTACAGGCCCGCGCCGAGGGTGATCGGCGTGGCGAGCAGGAAGCTGAAGCGCGCGGCCGCTTCACGCGTCAACCCCAGCGCCAGGCCGGTGGTGATGGTCATTCCCGAGCGGCTGATCCCCGGCAGCAGCGCCAGCGCCTGGCTGAAGCCGATGGTCAGCGCCCGCGGTGCGTCGAGGTCGCTCATCGGCCGTTGCTGCGCGCCCAGCCGGTCAGCCAGCCAGAGCGCCACGGCCCCGATCACCAGGAATCCGGCGATGGCAAGCCGAACGGCGCTTGAGTCGGCGTGGAAGACCGAGTTGATCAGGTCCTCGCCCAGGAAGCCGGTGATCGCGGCCGGCACGCTGGCGATCACCAGCAGCCAGGCCAGCCGCCGCTCCGGATCGTCGCCGATGCGTCGCTCGCGGACGCTGGCCACGAATGCGCCGAGGTAGCGAACCCAGTCGCGGGCGAAGTAAACGAGCAGCGCCAGCAGCGTCCCAAGGTGCAGGAAGACGTCGAAGGCCAGGCTGCTGAGCAGCCCGCCACTCCCCCACCCGGCGATCCACGGAAAGAGCTCCAGGTGCGCCGAGGAGCTGACCGGGATGAACTCGGTCAGTCCCTGGAGCAGGCCGATCAGGGCGGCCTGCACGACGAGGTCCACCTACCGAATGAAGAGCGGTGCGAGGACCAGGGTGATCGTCGCCAGCAGCTTCACCAGCACGTGCAGCGACGGGCCGGCGGTGTCCTTGAACGGATCACCGACGGTGTCGCCGACGACCGCGGCGGCGTGCGCATCGGTCTTCTTGCCGAGGACGTTGCCGTCTTCATCGGTCAGGTGGCCCGACTCGATGTACTTCTTGGCGTTGTCCCACGCGCCGCCACCGTTGTTGAGGACAGTCGCCAGCAGCACACCGGCGATGGTGCCGACCATCAGCATGCCGGCAATCGCCTCGTGGCCCAGCAGCAGGCCGACGATGATCGGCGTCGCAACCGCGACCATGCCGGGCAGGATCATCTGCCGCAGGGCTGCACGCGTGGTGATGTCGACCACCCGCGCGTAGTCGGGTCGCTGGGTGTAGTCCATGATGCCGGGCATCTCACGAAACTGGCGGCGCACCTCGACGATGATCGTCTGCGCCGTGGTGCCGACCGCACGAATGGCCAGGCTCGAGAAGAAGTAGACGAGCATGGCGCCGATCAGCGCGGCGACGAACACCGACACGTTCGACAGGTCGACGGAGGTGAGCAGCGTGCCCGCAGCGCGCGTGCCCGCCTCGATCTGGCGGGTGAGGATCAGGTTGACCTTGTCGATGTAGGCGCTGAACAGCAGGAATGCGGCGAGGCTGGCCGAGGCGATGGCATAGCCCTTGGTGAGCGCCTTGGTCGTGTTGCCGACCGCGTCGAGGCGATCGGTGATCTCGCGAGCGCTCACCTCAGACTTGCTGAACTCGGCGATGCCGCCGGCGTTGTCGGTGATCGGCCCGAAGGTGTCCATGGCCAGGATGTAGGCCGTGGTCATGAGCATGCCCATGGTCGCCACCGCGGTGCCGAAGATCCCGCCCACGTCGCGGCCATCGATCTCAAGATGGGCCTGCGTGCCGAACCAGTGGCTGGCCAGCAGCGCGACGCCGATGGTGATCGCCGTCGCAAAGGTGGTCTCGAAGCCGACCGCCATGCCCGAGATGATATTCGTGGCGGGGCCGGTCTTGGATGCCTCGGCGATCTCCTTGACGGGCCGCCAGCCACCGGCGGTGTAGTACTGCGTGATGTAGACGAACACGACGCTGGTCAGCAGGCCGACCAGCCCGGCGCCGAAGAAGAAGAGCCACGGCGGGATGCCGTTGGCACCCACCTGGCCGCCGGTGTCCATCATGACCCAGGTGGTGAAAGCGAGACCGACCACCGAGAGAATGGTGGTCACCCAGTAGCCACGGTTCAGGATGTTCATGGGATCTTCGTCCTCGCGGCCGTTGACGAAGAACATGGCCACGATGGTCGCCAGCAGGCCGAACGCGCGCACCACCAGCGGGAAGAAGATCCACGCCTCCGGATGGGGCCAATGCGACGTGCTGGCGATGGTGTACAGCGCCACGCCCAGGATCATCGCGCCGATGTTCTCGGCCGCGGTCGATTCGAACAGGTCCGCACCACGACCGGCGCAGTCGCCGACGTTATCGCCGACCAGGTCCGCGACGACGCCCGCGTTGCGCGGATCGTCCTCGGGGATGCCAGCCTCGACCTTTCCGACCAGGTCCGAGCCGACGTCCGCCGCCTTGGTGTAGATGCCACCGCCCAACTGCGCGAAGAGGGCCACGAAGCTCGCCCCGAAACCAAAGCCAACGATCAGGAACGGCGCCTGGTTGGGATGGGTGAAGCCGCCATACGCGGCGAAGATGCCCCACACCCCGAGCAGCGACAGCGCGACCACCAGGAAGCCGGAAACGGCGCCACCGCGCATCGCGATCTGCACCGCGCCGACGAGGCTATGGCGCGCCGCTGCTGCGGTGCGCAGGTTCGACTTGACGCTGATGAACATACCGATGATGCCCGATGCCATCGAGCACGCCGCACCCACCAGGAACGCGACACCGGTGCGGATCCCCAGGTCCAGACCGTAGATGTCGGTGTCGGCGACCTGCTTGCCCTCGACCAGCGCGATCACCAGGCCGATGGTCACCGCACCGGCGATCGCCAGGATGCCGATGGTCTGGTATTGACGCCGAATGAACGCGACAGCGCCCTCGAAGATCATTTCGGCGATCTCCTGCATCGCTGGAGTGCCGATGTCGGCATGCAGGACGCCCCACGCCAGCCAGACGGCGAAGATGATCGACGCGATCCCGGCGATCGGGATGACCCAGATGATGGGGAGCTCCATTGATCCTCCGACAGGGGGTGATGGCAAATGGTCTGACACACGGAAATCGCCGGCGACGGGCCCCTAGCCGCGTCCGCCAGCGAAGCGGCCGAAATGGTAGCCCGCCGAGAGCGGTCGGGTCAACTTTGGCGGCACATCGACCGAGAAGCGCGGCTTCGTCACGGAACCCAGCGCGGCATCCAGCCCTCATTGCCCAGCCGATCGGTGATGCCGTCGGCGATGTTGAACAGCCAGATGCCGCCGGCCTGGGTTCCCATATCGGTCGCCAGCAGCAGGCGGTCGGGGTCGGGCGTGAAGCGGACGCTGCTGACCGGTGCATTCACCAGCAGGCTGCGGCCGGGTCCCTCGCCGCGGGGCGCGAGCCACGGAGCGCCATGTGTGCTGCCAGAGTTCAGCAGCAGATACGCCACGCGGCCCGATGCGTCAGCCGCCGGACCCGCCACGCCGGGCGGCAGACCCGTCGCGGCGACTGTGGCGGCGCCGCGATCGAGGCGCACCACCCGCAATTGCCCGCGCTCCGCCGGCGAGAGGCCGGCGCGCTCGAGCGCGAGTGGCAGCACGGGCTCACCAGCGACCGGCGGTGACGGCGCTGTCACATCGTCCGGCGCCAGGCCGCTGAGCAGCAAGCCGCTCGAATCGGTCAGCCACACCGGCGGCTCGACCGCTGCAAATGGGGCCGTCGTCAATCGCGCGCCCGGCAGCTCGAGCACATCGACACGGCCATGTTCGTCGACGAAGGCCAGCGCCTGACCGTCGGGCGAATAGCGCGGCGCACGGAGCAGCCCACCGTCCGGCGACTCAGCGCTGGCGCTCGGCGTGGGCGTCGCGCTCGCCGTCAGCTCGGGCGGCAGCTCGAGCCGGTGGGCGTCCCCACCGCCGACGTCGCGCACCCACAGCCCCTGCCCGGCGCCGGTTGCCATATCCGCCCGACCGAAGGCGAGCTGCGCGCCATTCGGCGAGTAGGCCGGATCGAACTCGAGGACCCCCTCGTCGGTCAGCACCTGCCGCACGCTGCCGTCGGCTCGCTGCTCGATCAACCGCTCGCCATCGCCAACAACGAACGAGCGGCCGTCGGGGGAGACGGCGTAGTCGACCACCGGCGAGAGTTCGGCCGAGAGCTGTCGTCGACCGGTGCCGTCGGGGTTCATGGCCCACAGGTTCGCCACGCCGGAGCGATCAGACAGGTACACGATCTGGTTGCCGAGCGTCGCCATCGGCGCACCGGTCAGGAAGGTCCACGTCAGCGGCGCGGCCAGGCGGGAACCATCGGCGCCGCGCAGCCCCGTGCCAAGCGTCACCGCAAAGGTGGTGTTCGGCGGCAGCGGGCCGGACGGCTGAAACCGCAGCATGCGACGCTCGGCGGAGGCCAGCCCGGCGGCACCGGGCGTGGTGGTCACCTCGAGGCTGCCGGGGATGGCCGGGCTGATCTGCAGCAGCTCGTTGTTGACGCTGCCGGGGTCGAGCGCGCGGTCGAAGTCAACCGCGATTGATGAGGTGACCGCTATCCCATCGCTGCCATCGGCCGGCACGAGCATGCGGACGACAGGGCCCGACTCGACGGTCGAGAACGACAGACTGAACGGCTGCTGAAGGCGCGTGCCGCCCAGGTCGCGTGCGGTCTGGTCGAGCGTCAGCGTGTACTGCCGGTTGGCGACGAGCGGACCGTCGGGGACGATCGTCAGCCGCTCGCCGTTCCAGCGCAGCTTGTGCGCGAACTGCGGCGACAGCTTGAGCGCATCGGCCACCGAGGAGGTGTCCATCAGGGTCGAGAAGGTGATGCTGACCGAGGCGTCGAGTGACACGTCCGTCGCATCGGCCGCCGGTTCGCTGTCGACCACCTGGGGTTCGCCGACGGTGGTGAACGAGAACGCCTGCGACGCCTGCGTCATCTCGTTGCCCGCGGCGTCCCGAACGCCCGGCTCGAGATGGGCGCTGAACTGGGTGGTCGGGGGCAGCGCCCTGAGCGGCGTGAAGGTCATGGTGCTGTCGCTCCAGCTGTAGGAGCCCTGGACCGCCGGATCGATGCGAAACGCCTTTTCGGCGCTGGGTTCCTCGACGGGCTCGGAAAAGTCGATCTCGAGGCTCGTGCTGGTCAGCGCGATCGCCGAATCGCCGGAGAGGTGCTGACTCAGTGAGAAGCCGGTGATCCCCGGAGGGCGCGAGTCGACCGTGCTGGCGTAGTAAAGGATGCCTGCCAGCAGCGCCCCGCCGACGGCGAAGACCGCCAGGCTGCGGAGCAGCACACGCCGCACGGCCTACCTGTGGCGCAGCCGCGCGGGCAGAATCTGCAGCTCGTCGCGGTACTTGGCGACGGTGCGCCGGGCAATGGCCACTCCTTCGCCGAGCAGCAGATCGGCGATCTCCTGGTCGGAATAGGGGTTCCCGGTATCCTCCGCCTCGATCATCTTGCGGATCTGATCCTTGATGCCGAGCGATGCGGTGAAGAAGTGGCTGAACGGCACCACTTCGCCCGATGGAATCATCACGAACTTGTCGGCGGTGGCGCGGCTGACGGTCGACTCGTGCATTCCGATCAGCTCCCCCACCTCGGCACGCGTCAGCGGCACGAGGTGCTGGACGCCGTGCAGCAGGTAGTCGCGCTGCCGGTCGCACAGGCACTCGGCGATGCGCTGCATGGTCGCTCGCCGCCGGTTGATGTTGTCGATGAAGAACTTGGCGCGGCCGACGTAGTCGCGGACGTGCTGCTTCTCGTCCTCCGTTGCTTCGGCGCTGCGCAGCTGCGATGAGAGGGACGAGTAGATCGGCGTGACCCGCAGGCTGAAGCGCCGCGACTCGACGACCTCGACCAGCAGCTCGTTGTCCGTGTCGCGGATGAACACGTCGGGGCGGATGATGGTGCGCGGCCCACCGCCGCTCACCGCCGCGGTGAAGGCCGAGGTCGGATACGGGTTCAGGTTCGACTTGACGAACTCCCAGGTGGCCACCACGGCATTGCCGTCGACGCCAAGCTGCAGTCCGATCTCGCGGAACTTCCGCTCACCGAGCCGCTGCAGATGATCGCGGACGACCGCTTCGGCGATCTCCGGCACCGCCACCTCGTCGTCGATCTCGCGCAGGTGGGCGATCTGCGCAAGCAGGCTCTCGGTGATGGATCGTGAGCCGATGCCGATCGGCTCGAGCCCGCGCATCGCGGCCAGCACCTGCTCGACGTCGGCGATGGAGACGCCGGTGGCCGCAGCGATCGCCTCGTCGCTTTCGGTCAGGAAGCCGCTACCGTCGAGTGCGCCGATGACGTAATCGGCTACCGGGTGCAGTGCCGTCGGAAGGAGCGCGTAGAGATTCCAGGTGAGGTGCTCCTCCAACGTGAACTCGGCCTCGGCGCGCGCGATCGGATCGAGCTCATCGGCCTCATCGCGGAGACGCTGCTGGGAGTCGGCGGGAAGCTCATCGACCGCCGAATCGGCCGGATCGCCATCGTTTGCCTTGCGCGGCATGCACTCGGTGCAGTAGTTGCCGACGACCGGCGAGCCGCAGATGGGACAGCTCTGCAGCTCCTCCATCTCGAGGGCAGGATTCTCGTCGAGCTCCTGGCTGATCGCCTCCTGGAGCTCCATCGAGCTCATCTGCAGGATGTAGTTCGCGGCGATCTGTTTGGGCGTGACCTTGAGATGCATCGCTGGCTGCATCTGCTGCTTGAGATCGAGCGACATGTCACCTCAGGGCTGGAAGAATCGGCCCCGCGCAGAGCCGCTTGAACCGATTATACGGCCGGCGCTTGCTCAGTCCCCAGCGGGACAGTCAGCGATGCCGGTGCGTTGATGCGTCGCATGCCGGGCAGCCCGGCGCCGTAGCTGATGAGGCTGTAACCGGCGGGATCCTGCACGACGCGTCGTCGGTAGTCACGCATGGGCCATGCCAGCAGGGCGGTGAGGCGCAAACGGTTGACGTGGTTGTGCGCGACCACGATGGCGCAGCGTGCGCGATCGTCGGCGAGCCACGCCTCAATCGCATGAAAGACCGGGAAGGCGCGGCGCGCCGCGTCCTCGCCGCTCTCGCCTTGCGGGCAGCGGATGTGATACGGGTCGGCGATCCACGCTCGACGCAGCTCCGGGTCGCGCTCCAGGCACTCATCGGCGGTCAGGCCGTCCCAGTCGCCGTAGTCAAGCTCGATCAGACCGGGCTCCACCTCGACGGCGCTCGGGTCAATCCCCAGTAAGCGGGCGACCGGTTCCATCGTCTGGCGGCAGCGCTGAGTGGGGCTGCTCAGCAGCCTGATCGAGTCATGTGGCAGCTCCATGAGCTCCGCGACGAGCGTCGCCGCGAGCCCGTCCGCAAGCGTGACCCCGGCCGGCGCCAGCGGAGAATCGTCCCGGCTCCCGAGGTTGCGACCACTGGCACTCGCGGCGGTCGTCGAGTGGCGGACCAGGATGAGACTGCCCATGACCGGAGTCTAGCCTCGACCGATGCCCGGCGTGGGGTATGCTACCGGCCGCCCGCATCCCATCGCCCCACGGAGCGCCGATGACCTACGCCCCCAACCAGACCAGCAGCGACGGCACGCCCGCCGACAGCGAGCGCCCCTCGCGCAGAGGTTTCGGCTGCGCCTTCGAGATCATCGAAACGCTTGTCCTCACCCTCGTCATCTACCTGCTGATCCACAACTTCGTCGCGCAGCCGTTCGAGGTGCAGCAGGAGTCGATGTTGCCGACCATCACGCCGAGCGACTACGTCCTGATCGAAAAGGTGACGCCGCGCTTCGGCGACTACCAGCTCGGCGACGTCATCGTCTTTCACCCGCCGTCGGGCTACGAGCAGGGCGGCATTCCGTTCATCAAGCGCATCATCGGCCTGCCCGGCGACACGGTCCGACTGGAGAACGGCCGCGTCCTGGTCACGCCGCCGAACGGCGAAACGGTGCACATCGAGGAGCCGTACGTTGCGCGAACCGGCGACGGCCGCCCGGTGCCGACCCAGAATCACGGGCCGAACCCTGAGAGCACGTGGACGATCCCCGACGGCAGCTACTTCGTGATGGGCGACAACCGGGAGAAGAGCGAAGATTCGCGCGTGTTCGGACCAATCGGCCGTGACGCGATCATCGGGCGCGCCTGGCTGCGCTACTTCCCGCTTGATCGCGTCGGCTTCATCGAGCGCCCGACGTATCCGGGACTCTCGGGACAACCACAGGAGTCCCCCGCCGCCGCATCGCCCGCGCGTGGCCTGGCACCCGCCGCCCAGCCGGCGCTAGTCCTCGGCCACGATCCAGGCGTCCACATCCCGCGCGTAGTCGAGCAGCTGACCGCTCTCGAACCACAGGCCGAGCTCCTCGGCCGCCGTTTCGGGCGCATCCGACGCATGGATCAGGTTGCGCAGCGCGCTGATGCCGAAATCGCCGCGGATCGTGCCGGCGTCCGCCTCGTTGGGCATGGTCTTGCCGACCAGGCGGCGAACGGTCGTGATCGCATCGGGCCCTTCGAGGGCGAAGGCGGCGACCGGGCCTGAGGTGATGAAGTCGACGAGCCCGGGGTAGAACGGTTTGCCGGCGTGGACCGCGTAGTGGCGCTCGGCCATCGCGCGGGGCACCGTCAACAGTCGCAGGCCGACCACCTTGAGGCCCTTGCGTTCGAATCGGGCCAGGATTTGACCGATGAGGCCGCGTTGCACGCCATCCGGCTTGACCAGCACGAGAGTTCGTTCCATGCCGCTCCTTGGGTCTGAAATAGGGTTCAGGCTCGGGCGGCGCGGTCATAGGCGGCCGACGAGTCGGCGTGCCGGCCGGCGGCCCGCAGCAGGTCGCCGTAGAGTAGCAGACGCCCCGCGGGCGGCTCCTCGCCGAGTGTCGGCTCGATGAGCGCCACGCCCTCGAGACCGATACGCGGATCCAGGCGCAGCGCCACGCCCAGCTCCCGATCGCCGAACTCCTCGGCACCGGCGGCGTAGGCCTGCCGCGCTCCTTCGAGGCGAGCGTGCGCGGCAGCCGTGCGCTCGGGCGCCGGCTCGCTGCTGACCGGTGCCGCCGGCGCCGTGGCACGCCGGGCGCCGGGGCGCAATGACGCGGGCAACGGCCAGGCGAGGCGTGTCGGGACACCGGCGCGCAGGCGCCACGCCTCGTCGACGCCGACGGCTCCCAGCACGCGCTCCATGAGCGCCGCGGCGCGATCCGGCTGCCCCGACGCTGCCGAGGCTTCGGCCTCGATCAGCATCAGCAATGGCCGGCGCCGCTCCAGGCTCGAGCCGCGGATCGCCTCCAGGGCAGCGCCCGCGGCCAGTGGCCGCTGCTGTCGCCACAGCGACTCCGCGAGCAGGCCGCGGGCGACGTCGATCTCCTCGAGCGCGCCGGGGCCCTCGAGCTCCAGCCGTGCAATGCGACGGCGCAAGGTCGCCTCGGCCAGCGAGGCCAGCCCGGAGGCCATCTGCGTCCGGCCGAGCGCGAGGTCGTCCGGGATGAGGTCGATGAGGTACTCCTCCACCGGTCCGCTCATGCGGCGAGTGCTCGCCCGAAACGCCGGGCCGACTTGAACGGACCCAGCAACGCCAGCCGCGCGTGCTGCGGCGCAAGAAACCGACGTGCCACGCGCAGCATGTCGTCGGTGGTGACGGACTCGAGGCGCTCGACGACCTCCTCGACGCTCATGATCCGCGGCAGCAGGCTCTCGCCGGTTCCGAGCCATGAGGCGACGGCCGCGGTCTCCTCCATGCGCAGCTCGAGCCGGCCGCGGGTGTAGGCCAATGCACGTCCGAGCTCCGCGGCAGTCACCGGCTCCTGGACCACTCGCTCGAGCTGCTCGCGGATCGCGACCACGACCTGCTCCGCCTGGTCCGGATCGAAGCCGGCATGCACGCCGAACGTGCCGCAGTCGGCGTAGGTGGCGGCGAAGGTCGAAACGTCGTAGGCGAGCGATCGGCGCTCGCGCAGCTCCAGGAAGAGGCGGCTGCTCATGCCGTCGCCGAGCACCGTGCCGAGCAGGTCGAGCGCCCAGCGGTCCGGATCGTCGCGCGCGGCGCCGGGCATGCCGAGGCACAGGTTCCCCTGCGCCAGGCCACGGTGCACGACGCGCACGACACCCTCCGCGCCGAAGCGCGGCGGCCCCAGCCCGGCGACACCGTCCGATCCCTCGGCCGTGGCATCGGCCAACCAATCGGTCGTCTCGTCGTCCCACCAGGCTTCGACCGCACGCAACACCTCGTCATGCTCGATCGCACCGGCAACGGCCAAGACCAGGTGCTGCGGCCGGTAGCAGCGTCGCCAGTGCGCGGCGGCCGAGGCCCGCGAGGCGCGACGCACGCTCCGCGGCGTGCCGGCAATCTCCCGGCCGAGCGGATGGCCCGCGAAGAGCGTCTCGTCGAACAGGCTGAAGATGTGATCGCCCGGCGAGTCGACGTACATGCGGATCTCATCGACGATGACCGGCTTCTCGGCCACCAGGTCCGCGTGGCGCAGCAGCGGACGCAGCGCCAGCTCAGCAACGACCTCCAGGCCACGCGCCGCCTGCGACCGCGGCACGCGCGAGGAGTAGACGGTCAGCTCGCGATCGGTCGAGGCGTTGACGCTTCCGCCGCTGCCCTCGATCGCCTCGGACAGGCTGCCGGCATCGGGATAGCCGCGCGTGCCCTTGAAGACGAGGTGCTCGAGCAGGTGGGAGAGCCCCGCCTGCTCATCGGTCTCGTGGCGCGAGCCGACCCCCACGAAGAGCGCCACCGAGATGGAACGGGCGGTCGGCATCGGCTGGGTCAGCACCCGCATGCCGTTGGGCAGCACGCTGCGTTCGAAGGCCTGTCCGACGGCCGCGAGGCCGACGCTCACCGCGTCGAGTCCTCGTCCTCATCGGTCGCGTCGGAAGCGTCCGACGACATGCTGAGCTCCATCTGGATGAAGCGCAGATCGCGAGCGAGCTCGTCGGCATTGCGTGGCAGCGGCCGGCCGTTCGGCTGAAGCTCATCAACCTCGCCGAGCCGCGGTGCGGCGGCGAACTCCATCACCACTCGCTCGCTCCCGATCACCAGCGTGTAGACCAGCAACTGCTCCGAGGTCGTGTCGAACTGTAGATAGTCGAACGAGTCGAGGTTCAGGCAGATTGCCAGCGGAGTGAAGTAGCTCGCGATCTCGGGGTGATCGACGACCAGCCGCTCGACCCAGCCCGTGCCGCTGCTCGTCACCTGGTTGCCGCGATAGTAGGTGTAGGTGACCGTCTGCTTGAGCAGCGGACGCAGGATGTTGTAGATGTCGCTGCGATTGGTGACGACGCCGGTGTTGATGTAGAGCTTGGCTCGCGCCTCGGACATCGGGCACTCTCAGGCGTTGGGCGGTGGATCGTCGGCGAGTCTAGCACCTGACCGATACGGGCTGGCACGCATCGGTCGACTGCTAGGATAGCCCGCGTGCAGTTGCTTGCCGTCGACATCGGGAACACGAACATCACGCTGGGCCTCTTCGCCGGCGACGAGCTGGTCGGGTCGTGGCGCGCGACCACGTCCTCCGGCGCAACCGAGGATGAGCTTGCCGCGCTGACTGCGTCCCTGCTCGCTCTCGACGGCCACCACCTGGAGGAGCTCGACGCCGTCGCGCTGGCCAGCGTCGTCCCGCCGCTGTCCGCCACATTCGACCGATTCGTCAGCGAGCGCCTGGGAATCACGCCGCTGATCATCGACGCCGCCTCGCTCGCCGGCGTGCTGCAGATCCAGATCGACCGGCCGGCCGAGGCCGGCGCCGACCGACTGATCAATGCTCTCGCGGCGCACACCGAGGTCGGCGGCCCGGCGATCGTGGTCGACCTCGGCACGAGCACCAACTTTGACGTCGTCTCGGCCGATGGCGCGTACATCGGCGGCGCCATCGCGCCGGGGCTCGGCCTGTCGCTCGAGGCGCTGGTCGGATACGCCAGCAAGCTGCCGCGCATCGACCTCGTGCGACCGCCGCATGCCATCGCCGCCAACACGGTGCATGCCATGCAGAGCGGCACGGTGCTGGGATACATCGGCCTGGTGAGCGGTCTGCTGACCGCACTCCGCGGCGAGCTCATCGAGCGTTCGCCGGCGGGCTCGCACGTGACCGTCGTGGCCACCGGAGGCCATACCCATCAGCCGTGGCTGCGCGAGGTGCCCGGGATCGACCGCATCGAGCCGGACCTGACGCTGCGCGGCATCCGCTATGCCTGGCAGGCGCTCATCGCCGACGCGCGCCGCGACGCCCCATCGCCCGGACGCTCGCACGCCGAGATGCCGCGATGAGCGACGAGCAGGCTCCTTCGCTCGCCGGACGGCGGCTGGTGGTCGGGGTCAGCGGCAGCATCGCGGCCTACAAGGCCGTGCTCGTCGTCCGGCGACTGCTCGAGACCGGAGCGATCGTCGACGTGGCCATGACGCCTGCGGCAACCCATTTCGTCGGGCCACTCACCTTTGCCTCGCTCACACACCGCCCGGTGCTCACCGACGTGCTCGAGCTCGATGGCGAGCAACAGATCGCGCACATCGAGCTGGCCGAGGGCGCCGATGCCATCGTCATCGCCCCGGCCACCGCGAACCTGCTGGCGGAGCTCGCCGCGGGGCTGGTGCATGACGCGGTGACGGCCGTCGCCTGCGCCAGCCGCGCCCCGGTGCTGCTCGCACCGGCCATGGACGCCGGCATGTGGACCCATCCCGCAACCCAGCGCAACGTCGCCACCCTGCGCGACTTCGGCTACCTCATCGTTGAGCCGGAGGTCGGCATGCTGGCCAGCGGCCTGACGGGGATCGGCCGGCTGGCCGAGCCGGCGCAGATCGTCGAGGCGGTCGAGCGACTGTTCGCCCGCTCCGGCGACCTCGAGGGCGTGCGGGTCGTGGTCAGCGCCGGCGGAACGCGCGAGCCGATCGACCCGGTGCGTTTCATCGGCAATCGCAGCAGCGGCAAGATGGGCGTGGCACTCGCCGAGGCGGCCCGCGACCGCGGTGCATCGGTCACGCTGGTGGCTGGCGCCATGAGCGTCACACCGCCGCGTGGAGTGACCGTGACCGAGGCGACCACCGCGGCCGCCATGCGCGAGGCGATCATCCGCGGCGCGCCGCATGCCGACATCCTGGTGATGGCAGCCGCCGTCGCCGACTTCGCCCCGGTACATGCCGCGAGCCGCAAGATCAAGCGCGATGGATCGGGCATGAACGTCGAGCTGGTGCCGAACCCCGACATCGTCGCCGAGGTCGGCGAGATGCCGTCCGGCGTGCGGCCGTTCCTCATCGGCTTCGCGGCCGAAAGCGACGAGCTCGAGGCAAATGCCACCGGCAAGCTGCGCGACAAGGGCCTGGACCTGATCGTCGGCAATGTCGTGGGGGGGCCGTTCGACGCCATTGGATCCGACGAGAACAAGGTCACCGTCTTCGGCGTCGAGGGAGCCCTCACGGATTGGCCAATGCTGCCCAAGCGCCAGGTCGCCGAGCGCCTGTGGGACCTGATCGCCGACCGCTACCGCAAGGCGCGCGAAGAGTCGCCGAGCGATCCAACCGGCGGCCGCGGCCGGGGCCGGGGACGCAGCCGCGGGTGATCGCACGGCGATGAACGTCGCCCGCGACGTTCCCGAGCTCCGTGCCGCGATCCTCGAGCGTCGCCGCGCCGGCGACTCAGTCGGCTTCGTGCCGACCATGGGCTTCCTGCACGCCGGGCAGCTGTCGCTGGTCGAGCGCGCGCACGAGGAGAACGGCTGCGTGGTGGTCTCGAGCTTCGTCAACCCGAGCGATTTCCACATGCTCGACGAATCGACCCGCACCCCGCGCAACACCGAGCACGACCTGGCACTGCTCGAGCAGGCACACGCCGACATCGCCTTCCTTCCTGACGTGGCGACCGTCTTCCCGCCCGACGACCGAACGCGCGTCAGCGTCGAGGGGCTGACCAGTCAGCTGGAGGGCGCCTCGCGGCCCGGTCACCTCGACGGGCTGACGACGGTGATGCTCAAGCTCGTCAACCTGGTCGGCCCCGCGCGGCTGTACCTGGGGCAGAAGCACGCCCAGCAGGTCGTCATCCTGCGCCGTCTGCTGCGCGATCTGTTTCTGAACGTGGAGCTCGTCGTGTGCCCCACCGTGCGGGCCAACGATGGCCTGGCGCTGTCATCGGCCAATGCACAGCTGTCGATCGAGCAGCGGCACGCCGCAACCTGCCTGTACACGGCGCTTTCGGCTGCCGAGGAGGCGTACGACTCAGGTGAGCGCTCAGCCGAGGTTCTTCGCGCACGCATGACCGATGCGATCGCGGACGAGCCGATGGCCCGTCCCGACTACATCAGCGTCGCCGACGCGAACACGCTCGCCGAGCTCCAGCGGGTCAGTGGACCGGCGCTGGCCCTGCTCGCCGTATGGATAGGTCGCACGCGCCTGACCGACAACATGCCGCTGGCCTGGGACGTCGCCGGCTGAAGGTGGCGGTACGCGACCAGTGGAAGGCATGTCGGCACATCCGATATCGTCGGAAGTACTAGTGCAGCTCGCCGCTCGCTTCGTATGATCCGCGCGACGCCGGTCCGCCGGCGCCCGAGGAGGCCGGCGAGTGCCCACGCCCGGCCTCCTTCTCGTTTTCGGCGGAATCTGTCAAGCACTGAGCGGCATCGGGCATGCAAGCCGCTCCTGAATGGAATCTGTCAAGAACTGCCGCCGACTAACGCGGCTAGAGGCGGGCGAGCAACCCGTCCACGTCCAGGGAACCGGCGACGAGGTCGATGATCGTCGCGATCTTTTCGGTGTCGCTC
This sequence comes from Candidatus Limnocylindria bacterium, assembly GCA_038250515.1. Taxonomy (GTDB): domain Bacteria; phylum Chloroflexota; class Limnocylindria; order QHBO01; family QHBO01; genus JAICUY01. The sequence goes on along the minus strand of JBBSCG010000004.1, from coordinate 55,703 downwards.
GGATGCGTCTTGACCAGGATGTCGTCGACGGCGCGCGCGGTCCGATACGTGTCGCTCTCGACCAAATACGCGAACAGGCCGCAGCGGCGCAGCTCATCCAGCACGTCCGCCGAGGGACGGAAGCCGCCGGTCAGCACCACGCCGATCACCTTGGGCCGATCCGGGGCGGCCCGGTTGGCGGCGACCGACGCCCGGATCAGGTCCTCGCGATCGCCGGGCGTGATGAGCAGGACGCGATCGCGAAGCAGCGCCATGGCGTGGCTGGCGTGCATCGCGCCGATCGCCACCTCACCGATCGTCCGGCCCGGCGTCGCCTCGCCGCTCAGCAGCTCGCCCTCGAGATGGGTCACGATCAGCTCGAGCGACGGGTTGGCCAGCAACCGGCTGTAGGGCAGGCAGCCCAGCAGGTCAACGCCCTGCCGGGCGAGCCCGCGCTGGAGGACCTCACGAAGCTCGGGGCGTGCGCCGACGTCGACCTTGTTGACGATCGCGCCGAGGACGCGCACGCCGTGCTCGGCGAAGAGCGCGCAGTTGAGCGCGATCTCGTCGATCGGCCGTCCGACGCCACCCTCGGAAACGATGATCACCGGCGCATCGAGCGTGGCCGCCGCGCGGGCGTTTGACAACCCAACCACCGCGCCCACGCCGGCGTGGCCGGTGCCCTCGATGATCACCAGGTCCTTGTCGGCGGCGACGCGAGCATAGGCATCGCTCACCTGGGTGGCCAGATCGTCGTGGATGCGACCCATCACGAAGTCGGTCGTGAAGTGACGAGGAAGCGTCACCGGGCTCATGTCGTCGAGCGCATCGGTCAGGCCGAAGACGTCGCGGACGAGCACCGCGTCCTCGTCGGCGCGCGTGCCGTCGATCACCAGGTAGCGCTGACCCACCGGCTTCAGGAAGCCGAGCCGATGCCCGCGATCCAGGATTGCGGCGATCAGCCCCAGCGAGACGGTGGTCTTGCCACGATTCTGGCCGGTCGCCGCCAGGAAGATGCGCTGAGCGCCGTCGCTCACCGCGTCTTGGTGCGACGCTCGATCAGCTCGACCCCCTCGCGCAGCCGGCCGACCAGCTCGGCGTCGAGCATCTCCGGAGCGAGATGCTCACCGAGGCGCTCCATCATGTCGGCCGCCACCGCAAGCAGGACGTCGGCATCGGCGATGAAGAACTGCGGCTCGTTGTTGTAGCGGACGAGTGTCAGCCGGCCCTGGAGCGTCGTGCCACTTTCCGCGTGTGACAACTGCGTGCCGAAGTTATGGCCCTGGATGCCGTCGGGGTTGTTGAGAAAGTTCAGTGCATTGTCGATGGCGAGGCCGAAGCGTGCGCGCCAGGACACGAGGCGCTCGTGCACCTCGGCCGACAGGCCCATATCGCCGAGCTCCTCGAAGACCTCGCGGCTCACCGTCAGCAGCCCGACCAGCGTCGACCCGGCGCGCGACCCGAGCATCACCTGCAGCGAGCGCTCGAGCGTGAAGACGTCCGAATCGAAGCGGGGACTGCTGGTCACCTCGGCGAGCAGGTCCTCGACGTTGTCGAGCGCGCCGGGATCGGCGAGGGCGTTCGCCATGTTGAGGATCTCTTCGCGGAACAGGAAGCGCTCTTCATGATCGAGCATGGAAGGTCCTCCGGGCGACGCGCATGCGTGCCGCCCGTATCGGTCTATGGATAGAGGCCTCGCAGCGTCGTCGCCTCGGCGACGCGCGCCACCGCGACCATGTAGGCCGCCGTCCGCATGTTCACGTCACGGTGCTCGCTCATGGCATGAACCGATTCGAAGGCGCGGTCCATGATGCCCTTGAGGCTTTCGTTAATCCTGTCCTCCGTCCAGAAGAAGGACTGCATGTCCTGCACCCACTCGAAGTAGCTGACGGTGACGCCGCCAGCATTGCACAGGATGTCGGGAATCAGGAAGACGCCCTTGTCCTGAAGGATCGCGTCGGCATCGGGCGTCGTCGGCCCGTTCGCGGCCTCGGCCACGATGCGCGCCTTGACGTTCGGTGCGTTCTCCCGGGTGATCTGGTTCTCGAGTGCGGCGGGGACCAGGATGTCGCAGTCGACCTCGAGCAGCTCGGCATTGGTCACCTCGTCCGCGCCGGGGAAGCCGACCACCGTTCCGTGCTCCCGCTTCCAGGCGCCGACCTTCGCCGGGTCGAGGCCGTTGGCGTTGTGGGTGCCGCCGCTGGAGTCCGAGACAGCCACGATGCTGGCACCTTCATCGGCCAGCAGCGTCGCCGCGATCGAGCCGGCGTTGCCGTAGCCCTGGATCGCCACCCGCGCGCCGGACAGGGGCACGTGCAGCACTGCGCTTGCCTGTTGAAGGGTGAACACCGCGCCACGTGCAGTCGCCTCGTTGCGGCCGAGCGAGCCGCCGATGCTGATTGGCTTGCCAGTGACCACGCCACTGATCGTGTAGCCGTGGTGCATCGAGAAGGTGTCCATGATCCAAGCCATTGTCTGCGCGTTGGTGTTGACGTCGGGGGCCGGAATGTCGCGATCGGGACCGATGAGCGGCGTGATCTCGGTGGCGAAACGTCGCGTCAGGCCCTCGAGCTCCTTCATGCTCAGTTGCTTGGGGTCGACGATCACGCCGCCCTTGCCGCCGCCGAACGGAATGTTCACGGTCGCGCACTTCCAGGTCATCCACATCGCGAGGGCACGCACCTCGTCGAGCGAAACGTCCTGGTGGTAGCGGATGCCGCCCTTTGCCGGACCCCGCGACACGTTGTGCTGCACGCGGTAGCCCGTGAACACCTCGACGTGTCCGTCGTCCATGGTGACCGGGAAGTTGACCGTGAGCTCACGCTTGGGAACACGCAGGACACGGCGCAGAGCGTCGTCGAGATCGAGCTTCTGGGCCGCGGCGTCGAATTGCTGCTGCGCGACCGACCAGATATTTGGCGCCTGCGCCGTGACCGGGTTCTGGGCCATGACCGGGTTCTGGGTAGCCATCGGCTGTTGGAATGCCTCCTTGTTGCGCGCCCTGGCGCCTCTGCACGCCATCTCAGGCGGAAGCTGGCCGCGAACGCGGGAAATATGTTCGATTATAGGGATCGCAGCCCGCATGCCGAACTCTTAGAGCATTTCGACCGCGAGGGCGACCGCTCCCCCGCCGCCAAGGCACAGGGTGGCGAGGCCGTTGCGGCCGCCCGAATGCCTCAGCGCATACAGCAGCGTCGTCAGGACACGTGCGCCCGATGCGCCGATCGGATGACCGAGCGCGATCGCGCCGCCGTTGACGTTGACCCGGTCCCAGTCAAAGCCGAGTGCGTTGCCATCGGCCAGCACCTGCGCGGCGAACGCCTCGTTGATCTCGATCAGGTCGAACTCGTCGATGCTCACCGCCAGCTTGTCGAGCAGCCGCTGCACGCCGTGGATCGGCGCCTCGAAGAGCCACTCCGGTGCGACATCAGCCTGTACGTAACCGATGATCCGCGCCATCGGCGTGAGGCCGTTGCGGTCGAGCGCCGCATCGCCGCAAAGCACCAGCGCCGCGGCGCCGTCAGTGATCCCCGGCGCGTTGCCCGCCGTGACCGTCCCGCCGTCGGGCTGGAATGCCGGCTTCAGCCGGGCCAGTGCCTCGGCGCTGGTGTCGGCCCGTGGCGCCTCGTCGCGGCTGACGGTGGTCGTTCCCTTCTGGCCCGGAACCTCGACCGGCACGATCTCCTCGTCAAATGCGCCGCTCTCCTGCGCGGCGATGGCGCGCTGGTGGGAGCGCAGCGCGAAGGCGTCCTGCGCCTCGCGCGTGATGTCGTGCTTGCCGGCGACCCGCTCGGCGTGCAGTCCCATATGCACGTCACAGCTTGAGCACCACAGACCGTCGTGCACGGTGCTGTCCACGACGGTCTGATCACCCAGCCGGTAGCCGGTCCGCGCGCCGGGCATCAGGTACGGGCCGAGATTCATGTTCTCCATCCCGCCGGCCACGATCAGCTCGGCATCGCCGGCGCGGATGGCGGCGCTGCCCATCATCACCGCCTTCAGGCCGGAGCCGCAGACCTTGTTGATGGTCGTTGCGCTGACGCCCTCGGGCAGACCCGCCTTGAGCGCCGCCTGGCGCGCCGGTGCCTGGCCCACGCCGGCCTGCAGCACCTCGCCCATGATCGCCTCGTCCACGCTCTCGGGCGCGATCCCCGCCCGCTCGACCGCGGCGCGAATGGCGACCGCTCCCAGCTCGGGAGCGGGCGTCGTCGAAAGTCCACCGCCGAACTTGCCGATGGGCGTTCGGGCAGCGGAAAGGATGTACACGTCGTTCATGACGTCATGGTACCGCGGAGACCGATACTGATCAGTCGCCCGTCTCCTCGTCGAACAGGTGTGCGACCTTGTCCGGCCAATTGGCGAGCACGACGCGGTTCTTCGTCTTCATCGACGGCGTGAGCTCGCCCGCCTCCTCGGAGAGCAGCCGGGGCAGCAACACCACGCGGCGCGGCCGCTCGAAGATGGCGAAACCGTCCAGCGTGCGCTTGACCTCCTGGTCGAAGAGCTTCTGGATGGAACGCTCCTCAACGAGCTGCTCGGGTGGCATCGCGGCCAGCCCGTTGGCGGCCGCCCACGGGCCGAGCTCCTCGAAATCAGGGGCGATCAGCGCACCGGTGTACGGCCGGCGGTCGCCCAGGATCACCGCCTGCGCGATGTAACGCGAGGTCGAGAGGGCTGCCTCCATCGGTGCCGGAGACACGTTTTTGCCGTTGGCCAGCACGATGATGTTCTTGAGCCGATCGGTGATTCGAATCCGTCCGCCGGAGTCGACCTCGCCGATGTCGCCGGTGTGGAACCAGCCGTCCGCATCGATGACGCGAGCCGTTTCCTCCGGCTGGTTGAGGTAGCCGCGCATGATCTGCGGCCCGCGCACCACGATCTCGCCGCTTCCCTGCTCGATGCGCACCTCGGTGCCCGGAGCGGGACGCCCGACCGTGCCGAACACGAAGTCATCGGGCCGGTTGATGGACACGAAGGGGGACGTCTCGGTCAGGCCGTAGCCTTCGAGCACCAGCATCCCGCAGGCGTAGAAGAACTCGCCGATCTCGCGCGCCAGCGGCGCCGAGCCCGAGACGAAGTAGCGGACCCGACCGCCGGTCCGCCCTCGGATCTTGGCGAAGACCAGCCGGTCGGCGAGGGCGAACTGCGCCGTGAGCCAGAACGAGTCGCGGCGCCCTTCGAGGTGGTTGGCGTATTTGTGCCGGCCGAGGCCGACGGCCCAGTGGAAGATCTGCTGCCGCAGCTCCGGTCCCGACTCGACGGTCGCGGTGACGCGCGCGAACACCCGCTCATACAGCCGCGGTACCGCGACCATCACCGTCGGCTGCACCTCGACCATGTTGGCCGGCAGCCGCTCGATCAGCGGCTCGGCGTAGGCGATCGTGCAGCCGCGGCCCATCGGCACGACCATGCCCGCCACCCGCTCGTAGATGTGCGACAGGGGTAGCCACGAGAGGAAGACGTCATCGGGCGTGAAGTCGACGCACTGGATGACGGCCTCGTAGTTGAACACGAGGTTGCCGTGCGTGATCATCGCGCCCTTCGGATCACCGGTCGTGCCCGAGGTGTGGATGATCGTGGCCAGCGTCTCCCGCGTGAGCCTCCGCCAGCTTTCGTCCCACAGCCGGCGATGGTCGGGATCGGTCGGCGCCAGGTCGAACACGTCGTCGAGCGTGACCGTGCCCTCCGCCGGCTTGCCGCGGTCCTCCACGACGACGACGTGCTCCAGGGTCGGGCATTCCTCCCTGACCGATGCGATCTTGGCCGCCTGCTGCGCGTTCTCGACGAAGATCAGCTTCGCGCCGACATTGTTGATGATGAATGCCGCCTGGTTCGCCTCCGATGACGGGTAGATCGGGCAGGAAACCGCGCCGAGCGCCATGGTGGCCAGGTCCGCGATCAGCCACAGCGCACGGGTGCGGCTGATGATGCAGACGCGGTCGCCGTCGGTGATCCCCAGCTGCTGCATGCCCAGCGACACGTCGCGGATCCATTCCCACGTCTCGCGGTAGGTGGTGCTCGTCCACGAGACGGCCTCCGTCTGCGCCTCGCCACCGCTCGGGCGGCGCGACTTCGGCAGCTTCCAGCGCAGCGCCTCGCGGTCCGGTTGGCGCCGAGCGGTGCGGTGCACCAGCTCGAGCAGGTTCGCGACGCGATCCTCCTCCGCGACGCGCAGCGGCTCGAATGGCGCCACCTGAGCGGGATGGACGGGCTCGACCTCCTCAGGCGCGGCAACCGCCTGATCGTCCGCGACGTTGATGCGCTCGCTCATCCTTCGCGACGAAGGCCGTCGAGCAGATGCTGGGCGATGATCAACCGATGGATCTGGTTGGTGCCCTCGTAGATCTGCGCGCCCTTGGCGTCGCGCATGAGGCGCTCGACCGGATTGTCGCGGCTGTAGCCGGCGCCGCCGTAGATCTGGACGGCGTCGGTGCTGACGCGCATGGCAACGTCGCTGGCGTACATCTTGGCCATGCTCGACGCCGCGTTGATCGGTTGCCCGGCGTCACGCATGCGAGCGGCCCGCCAGGTCAGCAGCCGCGCCGACTCGACCGCGGTGGCCATGTCGGCGAGCATTGCCTGGATCATCTCCTGCTGGCCGATCGGCCGGCCGAACTGGCTGCGCTGGAGGGCGTAGCGGCCGGCAAGCTCGAGCGCCGATCGGGCGAGCCCCACGCAGGCCGCCGCGATGCTGATGCGGCCCGATCCGAGCGCGCCGAGCGCGACCTTCAGGCCGGCTCCCTCATCACCAAGGCGATTCGCGGCAGGAACGCGCGCCGACTCGAACACGAGCTCGGCGGCGGTCGTGCCACGGATGCCCATCTTGTGCTCCTTGCTGCCGACCCGGAACCCGGGCGTGTCACGCTCGACGACGAAGGCGGTGATGCCGTCCTTACCCTTACTCCGGTCGACCGTGCCGAAGACCACGTAGCGCTCTGCATCGCCGGCGTTGCTGATCCAGATCTTGGTGCCGGAGAGCAGATAGTCGTCCCCGTCGCGCTCGGCGCGCAGCGCGATCGCCGAAGCATCGGAGCCGGCGCCGGGCTCGGTGAGCGCGAAGGCGCCGAGTTCCCGTCCGGCGGTCATCGGCGGCAGGAAGTGCTGCTTCTGCGCATCGGTCCCGCTGGCGAAGATGCACAGCTGGCTCAGGATATGGACGCTGAGTGACACCGCCAGGCCCATGTCGGCCGCCGCGATCTCCTCGCAGGCCAGGATCCAGGCGAAGGTGCCCATGCCCGCGCCGCCGACCTTCTCCGGATATGGCAGCCCGGTGATTCCCAGCTCGCCGGCTCGCTCGAACAGGTGCCGGTCGTAGCGCTCCTGCTCGTCGCGCTCGGCGGCACCGGGCGCGATCTCGCGCTGCGCGAACTCGCGCACCGTGTCGCGCACGCTGCGCTCCTCGGCGCTGAGGGCGAAGGGATCGCGGACGGCCGCGGTCGATTCGTCCATCAGCGGATCTTGGTGCCCTGCTCGTCGTATCGGTAGAAGCCCTCGCCCGTCTTCCGACCGAGGTGTCCGGCGGCAACCATCTGGCGCAGCAACGGTGCGGCGCGGAACTTCGGATCGCCGAAGCCGCGGTACAGGACGTCCATCACGCCCAGCATCACATCGTTGCCGATGAAGTCACTGAGCTCGAGCGGTCCCATCGGGTGGTTCAGGCCGAGCCTGGCGCCGGTGTCGATGTCCTCCGCGGTGCCGGTCGACTCCATCAGCGCGAACACCGCCTCGTTGATGAACGGGCCGAGCAGGCGGTTCACCAGGAACCCCGGATAGTCCTTCGACTCGATCACGGTCTTGCCCAGCTGCTCGGCAAGCTGGCGCATGGCAACGAACGTCGCGTCGTTGGTCTCGAGACCACGGATGATCTCGATCAGCTTCATGACAGGGACGGGCGAGAAGAAATGCAGACCGATGAACTGCGCCGGGCGGTCGCTCGCCGTCGCGAGGCTGGTGATGCTGATGCTGCTGGTGTTGCTGGCGAAAATCGTTCGCGGGCTGGCGACCTGGCTCAGGTGCGCCCACGTGTCGCGCTTCAGCGGCTCGTCCTCGAAGACCGCTTCGACGATCAGGTCGTAGTCGGTCGCTTGCTCGGTTCCGACCGCGGTACCGATGCGTCCCAGGATCTCGTCCGCCGCGCCTTGCTGCAGCCTGCCTCTGTCGACCTGGCGCGTGAGGTTGGCGGCGATGCGCTGCTTGCCCTTTTCCGCGAGCTCAGCGGTGCGATCGGCGAGGGTGACCTGCTTGCCGGCAGCGGCGCTGACCTGCGCGATGCCGTGGCCCATCAGCCCGGCGCCGACGACAAAGATGCGTTCGATGGTCATGTGGCAGAAGCCTAGCAGGGGCGGGGCCGCGCGAAGATCGTACGGACCGCCATGTCCCGATCAACTCCTCCGGCTCAGACGTCGAAGAGGCGCTCGGCGGCAGTGATTGGATCGAGGTCGCGGGCAGCAACCTCGTCGAGCGTCCGATCCCATCCTGCGGCACCGCGAGCCCGGCGCAGCGCCAGGTCGGCCAGCGCCCGAGCGATCTGGCCTCGAGCGCGATGCCGCGCCTGCTCCGGAGAGCGCGCAACGGACCGATGCTTCTCAATGGCGTCCGCCAGGGCGGCCACACCCTCACCGGTGGTCGCAGTAGTGACGATGATCGGCGGCGGCTTGCGCTCGACGCGCCCTCCGGCGGTCGACATCATCGCGCGCAGCTGCCGAGCGGCGCGCGGCGCGCCAGGTCGGTCACCCTTGTTGACGACGATCACGTCGGCAACCTCCAGCAGCCCGGCCTTGATGGCCTGCACCTCGTCGCCCATCTCCGGCACCTCGACCACGACCGTCGTCTCCGCCAACCGCGCGACCTCAACCTCCGACTGGCCCGCCCCGACCGTCTCGACCAGGATCGGGTCGTAGCCCGCGGCATCGAGCGCCGCCGCGGCGATCCAGGTGGCCGCGGCCAGTCCACCGAGCTCACCGCGCGACGCCATGGAGCGCATGAACACGTCCCGATCGGCCGCGTGATCCATCATCCGGATGCGGTCACCCATGATCGCGCCGCCGGTGTAGGGCGAGCTGGGATCGACCGCCAGGATGCCGACTCGCCGCCCACGTCTGCGGAACTCGCCGATCAGCGCGCTGACGAGGGTCGACTTGCCACTTCCTGGTGGGCCGGTGATGCCCACCAGGTGTCCGCCGCGGCCCGCGGCGAAGAGCTGCGGCAGCATCGGTCGCAGCGAAGGATCGCCGCTTTCGATGGCCGTCAACAGCCGCGCCAGTGGCCGTCGCTCGCCAGTCCGCGCGGCCTCGATGAGCGCCGCGAAGTCGATCACGCGCGAATGCGCGCGTGCTCTCGGAAGTAGCGCGCGATCTGCCCGATGCTGGTTCCCGGGCCGAAGACCTCGGCGATGCCCGCCGCCTTGAGCTTCGTGATGTCGGCGTCGGGGATGATTCCGCCGGCTGCGATCAGCACGTCGTCCATGCCGCGCTCGCGGACCAGCTCGGCGATGCGCGGCAGCAGCGCCATGTGCGCGCCGGACAGGATCGACAGGCCCACGACGTCGACGTCCTCCTGCTCGGCGGCGTCGGCCACCATCTCGGGCGTCTGGCGCAGGCCCGTGTAGATCACCTCGAAGCCCTCGTCGCGCAGGCCGCGGGCGAGCACCTTGGCACCACGGTCGTGGCCGTCGAGGCCGGGCTTGGCGATGAGAACGCGGATGGGAATCGAGCGATCGTCGGTCATCGGCCCGCCGATTCTACCCGCGCCCGATCAGCTTCAGGAACTCGTTGCGGGTACGACCGTCGCGCCGGAACGTGCCGAGCATGGCGGATGTCACCATCGAGGCCTGCTCCTTCCGCACGCCGCGCATCCTGGTGCACAGGTGCGAACCCTCCACGACGCAGGCCACGCCCTTGGGATCTAACCGCTCCATCAGAAACGCCGCGATCTGCTGGGTCATCCGCTCCTGCACCTGCAGGCGCCGAGCGAACATGTCGACGATGCGCGGAATCTTCGACAGACCGATGACTCTGCCGCGTGGCAGGTAACCGACGTGGGCGCGACCATAGAACGGCAGGAGATGGTGCTCGCACAGCGAGAAGAACTCGACATCGCGGACGACGACCATCTCGTCGTAGTCGACCTCGAAGCAGGCGCCGTTGATCAGCGCATCCGGATCGGTCTGGTAGCCCGATGTCAGCTCGCCGTACATACGTCGCACGCGCCCCGGCGTGTCGACCAGTCCGGGACGCGTGGGGTCCTCGCCGATCTCCTCGAGGAGCGTGCGAACCGCACTCTCGAGCTGCCCGGTCGGCATGGCCTGATGGTTCATGTTCGGCATGCTATCAGTAGGGGGGCGTGCCTCCGCGCACCGGCTAGACTGGACATGACCGATCCGCCCGCCTCACGAGAGACGATCCTTCAGCGCCATGATCCTGCATCAACCCATCTCACGCGGTTATCGCCTCGGCATTCCAAGCTTCTCGAGCCTGGGTTCCGATCGCTTGGCGAACGGCCTGGCGCGGCAGCTCGACGACGGCTTCCATTACCTGCGCCGGGTCTACGCCGGTGCGCAGCCGATCGATGCGGTGCTGGTCGGAACGGGCGGCACCTGGACGATCATGCCGGACAACGAGACCGGCCGGTTCCTCAAGCGCAACGGACATTGGTACCGATGGAACCGCTCCACCGAGTCCTGGGTTCCGTGGGCCGCCGAGCCGGTGACGAACGCGCGGCTGGCAGGGCATCGGCTGGAGCTGCATCTGGATCGCGCCGGGCTGCCGGCAAATGTGGAGCCAGTGCTGCTGGTGGCACCCGACGTTCAGATCGACTGGGAGTCGACCGAGCGGCCGGGCCTGCACGTCCATCACGACATCGCGCGCCTCGCCGAACGCATCTCGCGTGACGAGGTGCTCACCCCGGCGCAGGTGGATCGGATCGTGACACTGCTCGATCCGCGACAGCCGCTCCGTCGCCTGGCGCCGTCGACGCCTCGCGGCTGACAGTCGGAGCGAAGCGCGACCTCACCAGCGCCTCAAACAGCAGCACGATGGTGGCTCCCGTGAGCCAGCCACCCAGCACGTCGCTCGGGTAATGAACCCCGAGGTAGATGCGTGACAGGCCGATGAGGCCAATCAGCAGCGCCAGCGCACCAATCGCCACCACCTTCACCGAGCGCGGCAACGAGCTGTGCGCGATGAGCACCGCGAAGATGCCGTAGGCGACCACCGACAGTGCGGCGTGACCCGATGGAAAGCTGTAGCCGGGCTCAATCTCGAGCGGCGGCAGGAAGTCGGGCCGGACCCGATGCACAAGGTCCTTGATGCCGGTGTTGAAGACTGACGCCAGACCGATGGTGCCGGCCGCCGCGAGGCCCAGCCACGGCCGCCGCCCGACGAGCTCGACGAACAGCACCAGCAGTGACATGGCGGTGATCCAGGGAGTCGATCCGAGGCTGGTCGTGGGCGTCAGGAAAGAGAGCGCCGCGAGCAGCGCATCACTGCGCACCGCATCGATGATCGACACGTCCACGGGCCGCGTGATACCGGCGCTGACCAGCAGGGCGAGGAGGGCCACCGCCGCCAGGCAGGCCATCGCGGCCAGCACCAGCATTGAGGGACCGGTTCGGCGAGCGTGGAGCATGACGCTCAAGTGTAGGGAGATTGCGGCGCCCTCCGTATGATGCACCGATGATCAACGCCAACGGCGGCGGCGCGGTGGTCGAGCTCGACCACCTGACCAAGCGCTACGGCCCGAGCTCGAGCAAGCCGGCCGTCAACGACCTGTCGCTGACCGTGCCGGCCGGGCAGATCTGCGTGCTGGTCGGGCCGTCGGGCTGCGGCAAGACGACCACCATGAAGATGATCAACCGCCTGGTCGAGCCGACCAGCGGCCGCGTCCTGATCGACGGCGAGGACGTCATGAAGCTGCCGGCGGTCGAGCTGCGGCGTCGCATCGGCTACGTCATCCAGCAGGTCGGCCTCTTCCCGCACCTCACCGTCGCCGACAACGTGGCAATCGTGCCGAAGCTGCTGAAATGGCGTCCAGGGCGCATTCGCGAGCGGGTCGACGAGCTGCTCGACCTGGTTGGCCTCGATCCGGCCGCCTATCGCGAGCGCTACCCCGCCGAGCTGTCCGGTGGCGAGCGCCAGCGCGTCGGCGTTGGCCGTGCCCTCGCGGCCGACCCACCGGTGATGCTCATGGACGAGCCCTTCGGCGCCGTGGATCCCATCCGCCGCGACCGGCTCCAGAACGAGTTCCTGCGGCTCCAGGCGCGCGTGCGCAAGACCATCATCTTCGTCACCCACGACGTCGACGAGGCGATCAAGATGGCCGACCGCATCGCCATCCTGCAGGTCGGCGGCGTGCTCGCCCAGTACGACACCCCGGAGGCGATCCTGTCCGCGCCGGCGAGCAACTTCGTCGAGCGTTTCGTCGGAGCCGATCGCGGGCTGAAGCGGCTCTCCCTGGCACGCGTGCGCGATCTGCCGCTCATCCAGCCGGCCCTGGCGCATGCCGGCGAGCCGCTCGCCAAGCTGCGACGGCGCCTGGGTGGAGCCGAAGTCGATTACGTACTGCTGGTCGACAATCGAAATCGGCCACTCGGCTGGGTCGAGGCGGCCCAGCTTGCCGGCGATGGCACGCTGCCCGCGAACCTGGCCACGCCTGGTGCACCGCTGCTCGACCCCGAATCGACGCTGCGGGATGCGCTGTCCGCGATGCTCGGCTCGAGCGTGCAGCTGGGCGCCGTGGTCGACGAGAAGGACTCGGTCATCGGCCTGGTGAGTGTCGACCAGATCGCCGAGATTCTTCGGCGTGAGGTGCGCTCGGTCGCCACCGATGGCTGACCAGCCGTTCTTCCGCCCCGACTGGGTCGTCGACAACCTCGGCGAGATCGGCGCGCGGACGCTGCAGCACCTCGAGATCACGGCGATTGCCATCAGCATCGGCTTCGCCCTCTCCCTGGCGCTCGCGCTGCTGGCGCGGCGCTATCGCGTGCTGCGTGGCCCGACCATCGGCATCGCCGGAGCGATGTACGCCATTCCGAGCCTCGCCGCCTTCGGGCTGCTGATCCCGTTCACTGGACTGAGCCTGCTCACGGCAGAGATCGCCATGGTCAGCTACACGCTGCTGATCCTGATCCGCAACATTCTGGCCGGGCTCGACGGCATCGCACCCGAGATCCTCGAAGCAGCCGATGGCATGGGCTTCACCACCACGCAGCGGCTGTGGCGCGTCGAGTTGCCGCTGGCCCTGCCGGTCATCATCGCCGGCCTGCGCATCACGACGGTGACCACCATCGGACTGGTCACGGTCACCTCGTTCATCGGCGAGGGTGGGCTGGGCTACTTCATCCTGAACATCGGCATCAGCCGCTTCTTCCCGACCGCAATCTATGTGGGTGCCATTCTCTCAGTGACGCTCGCCGTCGTCGCCGACCTGCTCTTCGTGTGGCTGCAGCGCGCGCTCACTCCGTGGGCACGCGCCCGGGCGACGGCCTAGGCCATGGAGTTCTTCGGTCGGGCGATCGCCTGGTTTGCCGATCCGGCCCACTGGCAGGGGGCTGACGGCGTCCCGATTCGCGTCCTCGAGCACGTGGCGCTGTCCGGCGTGTCGCTGCTCGCGGGCCTGATCATCGCCCTGCCGGTCGGGCTCTACATCGGGCACACCGGGCGCGGCGCCCTGTTCGCGGTCAGCGTCAGCAACATCGGTCGCGCGCTGCCCTCGTTCGGCGTGCTGGGCATGGCACTGCCGCTCACGCTGTGGCTGCAGCAGCAGCTCGATATGCGAGCGGGAGGAGTCGGTGTGGCGCCCACCTTCATCGCACTGACCCTGCTCGCCATTCCGCCGATCGTGACCAACGCGCACACCGGTCTGCGCGAAGTCGACCGTGAGCTGGTCGAGGCGGCGCGTGGCATGGGCATGACCGGCGGCCAGCTCCTGCGTGGTGTCGAGCTGCCACTCGCCATGCCAATCCTCCTTGCGGGCATCCGCACCTCGGCGGTGCAGGTCGTCGCCACGGCGACGCTGGGAGCGGTGCTCGGCACCGGCGGACTCGGCCGCTACATCATCGACGGCCTCGCCACGCGCCAGTACGAGGAGGTCTTCGCTGGGGCGGTCATCGTCGCGCTGCTGGCCATTCTCACCGAGCTCGGTTTCGTCTGGTTGCAGCGCAGCACGCGGCCCGTGACCCGGGCACAGCCAGAGGCCGCAGTCGGCAACGGCTGAGTAAGCGGATACAGCTTCATCGGCCTGTCATGGGAGCCCTGCTAAACTCGGCGCTTGCCTGTGCGTTGCGCCGCGACGCGGGAGGCATCAGAACAAGGAGAACCCAATGCGGCTACACCGCAGGCTCGCCCTCGGGGCGTCGCTGCTCGCGCTGGTCGTCAGCGCGTGCACGACGGGTGGGGGCAGCAGCACGTCACCTTCGGCGAACGGAAGCGTGCCCGCCAGTGGCGGCACCAAACCCACGGTCACGGTCGGCTCGGCAGGCTTTTACGAGTCGCAGCTGATGGCGGAAATCTACGCCCAGGCGCTCGAAGCGCACGGATATACGGTCGAGCGCAAGCTGAACCTCGGAACACGCGAAGCAACCCAACCGGCACTTGAGAGCGGCCAGGTCAATCTGCTGCCGGAATACATCGGCTCCGAGCTGAAGTTCCTCAAGGGGGCGCCGACCGGCGACGCCGACGCGACCCACACCGCGCTCGCCGCTGCGCTCAAGTCGAAGAACCTGGAACTGCTCGACGCGACGCCGGCGCAGGACCAGAACGGCTTCGTGGTGCGCCAGGAGACGGCCGACAAGTTCAGCCTCAAGACCATGAGCGACCTCGCCAAGGTCGCCGACCAGGTGAAATGGGGGCTACCGCCCGAATGCAAGACGAACGAGCTGTGCTCCGGTGCGCTCAAGCTGTACGGGATCAACTTCGATTCACTCGACGTCGAGAAGCTCGCCGCCTGCGACGCGCCGATCGCTCAAGCGCTGCAGACCGGCGCCGTGGACATCGCCGAGCTGTGCACCACCCAGCCGGACATCGAGCGGTTCAACTTCGTGCTGCTCGAGGACGACATGAAGTCACAGCCGGCGGACAATATCGCGCCGATCACCACGAAGGATCTGCTCAACGCGGGCGGTGACGACTTCGCCAAGACGCTGAATGACGTCTCGGCCAAGATGACGACCGATATCCTGACCAAGCTCGGCGTGCAGGTGGCCGTCGACCAGAAGGACGTCGCCACCGTGGCGAAGCAGTTCCTGCAGGACAACGGCCTGACCTAGGGCCTGCTCCTGGGCAACACCGCGAGGGGCGACCGGCCGAAAGGCTCGCCGCCCCTTATCCTTGCGCTCACCAGACTCATGTCCGACCATCTCGAGCTCGCCGACTATCGCCGCCGCGTCTTCGCGCTCTACGACGCGCTGCGCCGCGACCGCCGTGCGACTCCGTTGCGCCTGGTGAACTTCCGCTCGCGCAAGGACCGGCTCTTCGCCGAGCATGCGCAGTCCCCCATTCCGCCCGACGAGCGCCGCGATTTCCGCGGCCTGGCCTACTGGCGCCATGATCCGACGCTTCACATGTCCGCTCGTCTTGAGCCCGATGCTGCTGCGCCGCCACTCGACCTGCCACGCTCCGGCGAGAGCGCGACGATGCCCTTCTCGCGCATCGGCTGGGTCTTGTTCGAGGTCGGCGGCACGGCGTGCCGGCTATCGGTCTACTGGCTGAACGACTACGGCGGCGGCATCTTCATCCCATTCCGCGACGCCACCAGCGGTGATGCCACGTACGGCGGCGGTCGCTACCTGTGGGACTCGGCCAAGGGCGCGGACCTCGGCTCAGACGGCGACGAGCTGACGCTCGACTTCAACTACGCCTACCACCCATCGTGCACCTACGACCCGCGCTGGAGCTGCCCGCTGGCACCGCAGGAGAACTGGCTGTCGGTGCCGATCGAGGCCGGAGAGCGCCTCACCGGAATCGGCGAGTCATGACCACCGGCGACGTCCGCCACTGCATCAAGTGCGGCCGCGAGATCGGCCCGGACGAGACGATATGCGCGATCTGCAACCGCGCCGGCATGGCGACGCCGTCGGCGAGCCAGTACCACGGCACGATGGCGGTCGGCATCGTGCTGGGCGTGGTCCTCTTGGCGGTCGCCGCCAGCCTGGCACTGCGCGGCGTTGGACCGTACCGTGGTGAGATCGTCGACACGCGAACAGCCGGCGGCAGCCTCCAGGCGACGGTCTCGGTCACCAACGAAGGCACCAAGCCCGGACGTGCGAAATGCCAGCTGATCGCTCAGGACGGCGAGGGCCGCTCACTGCAGAGTCGCTCAATCCTCTCGCCCCAGGTGCCCGGCGGCAGCTCGATCACCTTTGACGAGCGGATTCCCGGCATCGCCGGGGCTGCCGACGTCAGCGTCGCGTGCCAGTAGCGCCTCAGCCCTCGAGGATCAGCCGGACCGACAGAATGCCGCGCGACCGCGGCTGGTCGCTGACCACCGCCCAGGCGGCGTAGCTCAGGTCGATGACCCGCTGATCGTCCGTTCCCCAGTAGCACTGGCACCAATCGGCGACGGGCAGTCGGGCGCATCGGTCCGCGCAGACGGTGACATAGCCGTTGATCGATCCGGTGTAGTGGCCGCCAAGCGCGCCCGGTAGAGCCACCACCGCCTGTCCGCTGAAGCCGGCGGTTCCGGCGTAGTTGCTGGCGCGACCTGATACCGATGGGCCGCCCGAGATCGGGTCCGGCGTCGGCTCAGGGGTCGGCGCCAGAGTGGCTCGCGGGCTGGTGACCGCACGCCGCCCGAGCGGCGCCGGTGGAGTCGGTTCGGGCGTCGGCGCCAAGACCTCGCGTTGGCGCACGCTGCCGCGGCTCGACCCGCTGCCGCGTGCCGAGAGGACCTGCTGCTCGCCGACCTGGGCAAGCAGCCGATGCTGCACCGTTTGCGCTTCGCGGAACGCCGACACGTTGGGAGAGGCCGCAACTACGACGGCTGCAGCGCCGAACAGGGCGACCAGCGCCCCGGCGAAATACTTCAATTGAGATCTCCATGGGATTCATCGGGCGGCGAGAGAGGGCATCGAAAGGGCACGATGCCGCCCGGAACGTTTGCCGTTGGAAGGCGCACTAAGAGTGCCAGTGGCCCCGCGGCGGGTCAAATGGGCCGGCGGACGACCCGGCCCGCTATGCTCCGAGAATGACCGTCCGCACGCGACTGCTGCTCCGCGCGACCGCTCTCGCACTGGCAGTCAGCGCCGTCGCCGCAGGAGCCATCGCCGCCGGTCCGCCCTTCCCAAATGCCGTGCCCGACCAGGCGATCTATGACCGTGCGGCGGCGATCAGGCCAGCCACCCAAGCGGCGCTTGAACAGCGCGTCGACGCCATCGAGGCGCGCAGCGGCGCGGAGATCGTGGTCTACCTGCACGTGAAGCCCGGCATCAGCGAGGAGCAGAACCTCGGCGACGCGAAAGCGCTGATGGACCAATGGGGCATCGGCCGCTCAGGATTCGACGACGGGTTGGTCATCCTGCTGGGTCTGGACGAGATGAAGCTGCACGGCCGCATCAGCCTTTTCGGTGGCTCTGGCTTCCTCAACGCCTACATCGACGAGCAGGGCCGGGCGAACATTATCGACCAGCAAATGGTGCCGGCCGCGCGCAGCGGCGGCGACATCGACGGAGCGCTGTTCGTGGCCGTCGACGCGATCGAAGCGGGGGTCACGCCGGGTCGCCGCGAGCGACTCGAGACGATGCGGCGCCTCAATGCCGTCCTCGGCCTCGTAGTGGCGCCGCTGGTCCTGCTCATGCTCGTCGGCGTGGCCTACGCCAGGTGGCGCCGGGAAGGGGACGACCCCGAGTACCTCGATAGTCCGTCGGTGCTGATGGCCGGACCGCCAGCCGCCATGACGCCGCCGCTGGCCACCGTGGTGCGACAGGGCAGAGCCACGCAGCACAGCATCGATACCACCGTGGTCGAGCTCGCCAGTCGCGGCCACATCGCCTTCTCGAACCTCGACCAGGTCGCGGAGGCGCGCCGCGACTCGGTTCCGGACCCGCTCCTCGATCCTGCGATCCTCGTGACTTCCCGTGCGACCGATGACCGGCCGATGGCGGCACCACAGGCGCTCGCCGACCAGACCATCCGCCGCCTGGCGGGAAGCGACGACCGCGTGACGCGCAGCTCGCTGTGGTCGCTCAACGGCGAGCTCGCTTCCGTCAAGCAGCTCCTCGATCAGGAGGCGCTGCGACTCGGCTGGTTCGCCCATCTGCCCGGTCCAGCGATCACGCGCTGGACAGCCATCGGGATCGGCGAGCTCTTTCGGCGGCATGTTCTCGGCGCTCGGAAGCATCGGCTCAACACCTCCCTCAAGCTCCAGCAGCTCGGGCGGCCGCTTCAGTGGCGGCGGGAGCTCCGGCGGCGGAGGGGCGAGCGGCAGCTTCTGACGGTGGGCGCTCTGATGGGGCGAGTGGCGCCCATGCCGGAAGCCGGGTATCGTGCAGCCCATGCAAGATGACCGACGAGGTGGCGGGGGCCGATCAGGCGGACGGCCGCGCAGCGATCAGCGTGGTGGCCCACGACGCGATTACGGCGATCGCGGCGACTTCCGCGCCCCGCGACGCGAATTCCCGCGCGACCGGCCCTCCGGCCCCGGCGAGCGGTCATATCCGCCCAGCGACCGCCCGTATGGAGGCGATCGCCGCGACAGCGGCATGGGACGGCCGCCATCGCGCAGCCCCATGGACGAGGGCGGCATGGCGATCCGGCTCGATCCGCGCCGCCTGTCACTGCTGAAGCAGCTCGCCGCCGAGACCAATCTCCGACCGGGCGAGCTCGTCACCACGTGGATCGAGGAACGACTCGACGCCGAGCGCTCGGGTGGCACACAGAGGCCCGCCAGTTCCCCGGATAGCGGCGCATTCGCCGCGCTGACCCAGCGCCTGGATGCTCTGGCTCGTCGCGTGGACGAGCTGAGCGTCGGCACGCGACCAGCGATGATCCAGCGGAAGCCCGACCAGCGCAAGCGCTCCAATGACGCTCCGATGGCTGCACCAAAGCCGGGCGTCGAGGCGAACGGCGCGGCGGACGTCGAGGTAATGCGCGCGACGGACGTCGAGGCGACCAGCGCGACGAATGCCGAGGCGGCTCGCACGACGACACCGGCGCGCCGCGGCAGGCCGCCGAAGGGCGAGGGCCAAGCCGCTCCGGCGGCGAATGAGCGCGGTCCACGCGTCCCGCTCCACGAGGAGATCGCCGCGGTCATCGCTGAGTCCGGGCCGCTCAGCGCCGGCGATATCGCCACGGCGATCGTGCAGCGCGGCCGCTACAGCGCCCCGCGCAGCGACCGTCCGCTCGATGCCGCCACGGTCAACAGCCGGGTCTCGAACCCGATCTATCGGTCCCGCTTCCGTCGCGAGGACGGCAAGATTGGCCTGGCGGAGAGCTGATTCCTCTCTGAGCGGTCAGTCCTCGAGGACGAAGGTGACCAGGATATTGGCCTGGAACTCGATCGTGCCATCGCGGCCGACGTTGACGCGCTGCTCCTTGACCCAGGCGCTGCGGACCTGACGCAACGTCTTTCCGGCGCGCTCGATACCCTGGCGGATGGCCTCCTCGAAGCTATCGGTAGAGGTGCATGAAAGCTCGGTAACCCTGGCGACGGACATGGCGCTTTCTCCTGGCTGTGGCTGCTCGGGATGATGAATCCAAGTATGGTGCATTGACGAAGCGCCGGCGAGGCTCCACACTGCTCAATCACGAAGCGTCGGCGTACTCCTTTCGGATTGCGATTGCGAGCGTTTCTGCATCGGTCCGAGGAGGCCCGAACAAATCATGCCTACTGGCACTATCAAGCGCATCGTTGCGGACCGCGGATTCGGCTTCATTGCCGACGACCGTGGCAACGAGCACTTCTTCCACTTCTCCGGCCTGGCCGATGGACTGCAGATCGAGCAGCTCCAGGTTGGACAGGCGGTCAACTTCGACACGGAGCGTTCCGACCGCGGCCCCCGCGCGACGAACGTTGCGCCGGTCGAATAGACCGATGCGGCCCATTCCGGGCCGCTGACGACGAACGAGGCGTCCCGCAAGGGGCGCCTCTTCTTTTTCTTCGAGCTCGGCGGTCGAAGCGCCCGAATTCACTGGGCCTGGTGAGTCCCCGCCCAACGCACCAGCTCGTCGGCCGACATGGCATTGACGACCGATGCAACCTCGACGCCGCAGCGCGCCCCGCGCTCGCAGCCGAACGGCTGCCATGCCAGTTGACCCGGTGCGTGCGCATCCGAGTCGATCGCAATCCGACACCCGGCCTCGACCGCAAGGCGCAGCAGCCGCTTCGGTGGGTCCGCTCGCTCGGGACGGCTGTTGATCTCGATCGCCTTGTCGAATCGAACGGCGGCGGCGAAGACGATCTCGGCATCGAACTCCGATTCCGGACGCGGCCGCTTGCGCGTCTTCAGGCGTCCGGTAACGTGCCCCAGCACGTCGAGATGCGGGTCGGCCAGTGCAGTCACGAGCCGCCGGGTCATCGACCCGGCCGGCAAGCGCAGTTCGGAATGGACGCTGCCGACCACCACGTCCAGGCGGTCGAGCAGCTCGGCTTCCTGGTCCAGCGAACCGTCCGGCAGGATGTCGACCTCGATCCCGGCCAGGATGCGGAACGGCGCCAGATCCGCATTCAGACGAGCCACCGCATCGAGCTGTGTCCGCAGCCGCGCCGGCGAGAGCCCATGAGCCACGGTCAGTCTCGGCGAGTGATCGGTCAGCACGATGTACTCGTGGCCGATGTCGCGCGCGGTCTCCGCCATCTCACGAATCGGCGACCCACCGTCGCTCCAATCCGAGTGGACATGGCAGTCGCCACGCAGAGCGGCGCACAGCTCGCTGCCACCCTTGACCGCCGGACGACCGCCAGTCGCCTCCAGCCGGCGCAGGTAGACCGGCTCCTCATCGCGCACCGATTCGAGGATCGTTCGCTCAAGCACCTCGCCGATGCCCGGAAGTTCCCGGAGCGTCCCGGCACGAACCCGATCGGCAAGCTCGGATTCGGTCAGTCCGACAAGAAGGCCGGCCACAGCCCGAAATGCCCTGACGCGATAGCCGGGCTCGTGCGCCGCCTCGAGCAGGAAGGCCATCCGTTTCAGATCGGCGACGACGTCACGCATCGGACGAGTATGCGGCGCTAGCCGATGAGCAGCAGCACCGCGCAGGCTGCGAGTACCTCGGCTCGGCGTGGCACGTCTCCACCGAGAAAGCCGGGTGCCACCGCGGCGACCGACGAAAGGAGGGCGGCCGCGCCGGCCAACAAGCGGGGCGTCCTCGGAATCGAGGGCAGCTTCACCGCGGCAACAGGCCCGGCCGGCTGGCGCGCGAGGCGCCGGTACAGCAGCGCGCCGACGACAACCGCGGCCGCGAGCTGCGGCACCGCGGCCGCTCCGACGAATGCGGCGAAGGTCACCCCGCTCGCCGAAACCACCAAGAGGTTTGTCAGGTTGCTGAGTGGGAACAGCATCGATCCGACGTTGCTGCCATAGATGGCGGCGTCGACCTGGTCGGCGGAGCTGCCGATCCCCCGCCGCGCCATCGCCAGCCCGACCGGAGCCGAGCACCGAGAGCCGATCTGCCAGGACGTCGGTCCAGCCAAGGGAAGCGAGCGCGAGTGCCATCGGAGCACGACGACCAGCAGCACCGTGTCGCGCAACGGACCGAGCGGCGCGCTGATGAGCGCCAGGCAGGCAACGACGAGTGCCGGCAGCGACGCGAGGCCCAATCGTGGTGCGAGGCCCAGTCGTGCGGTCATGGTGCGGGTGGAGGCTGCGGCGGGGCCGGATCCAGGCGCGTCGCCTCCTCAACGGCCCGCGCGAGCGCCAGCAGCTCGAAGCGCTGCAGCGGATCGTCGCTCTCCAGTGCCGCGCGGACGCGGCGGTCGGCCAGATCGCGCAGCGCGCGCAGTGTGGCGGTCGGGTGCCCTGCATCGGCTGCCGCGACGGCCGCGGCGCCGAGCAGGAGCTCAGGCGGTGGAAAATGCCGGTGGCCCCGTGGGCCGGGGCCGCGCTCGCTGCACAGTACGCCCTGCGCCTCGAGGTAGCGGACCATGCGCGGCGAGAGACCCAGGCGTTCGGCGGCTGGGCCGATGCGCCGGTCGGTGGTGGATTCGTTCATGACACGAAACTACCATAGTCATGTCAAGTTGTGCGACCGCGTTCTTCAGGGAACTGTCAGGATCCGACGCGGATTGTCGACCGTCATGCGCTCGATCTCGCCCTCCCCCACCGCCGCAGTGCGCAGCTTCGGCAGGAAATGCTGCTGCAGGTACACGTACCCGAATCCCCCGTTGGCCTTCAGCTGCGTGTTGTGGCAAACGTCCTGGCTCAGGAGCAGCTGATCGGCGAAGCCGCGCTCCAGCAGCTCGACGATCATCTCGATCAACCGCGGCTCGGCGGCCTCCTCAATGCCGAAACGCTGCCCCAGGAAGTCAAACTGCAGGTTGGCACCCTGGTCCAGCACGGCCAGGTAATGGTCGAGATTCGGGTACGAATCGGCATGACCGATGACAACGCGCGATGGGTCCACGCCCTCGTCGGCGAAGATGCGCAACTGCGCCAGGCCGACCGGCGACAGGACGGCATGGGTGCTGATTGCCATGCCGGTCTGCTTCGCGGCGCGCGCCGCGGCCCGATGCACCCGCTCCTCCTGGGCGCTGACCCACGGCTTGTCGGTCCCGATCTCGCCGATGATGCCCGGCCGCACGCCCGTCCCGGCGACGCCATCGTTGAACTCGGCCACCATCTCACGCGCCAGGTCGTCGACGCTGCGACGATCGATGCGTGCCTCGGGCGGGTAGTACGTCTCCCGATACCAGCCGGTGCCCATCACGATGAACAGGCGCGTGCTGCCGGCGAGGCGTCGCAGCCGCTCCGGATCGCGACCGACACCCGGCGGCGTGAGGTCGACCAGAGCAGTTCCGCCGCGGCGGCGGAAGTCACGTAGCTCGTCGGCGATCAGCTCGTCATCGGGCGTCAGCTCCCAGTAGTCCCATCGGTCCTTGACATGCCAAAGCGCGATGCCCGTGTGCTCGTGGGGAAGCGTGAAGCCGATGCTGTCAGGCGGAATCGGTCCAGCGACGGTCATGACGCGGGGTGCCATGGCTCACCTCGGTTGTTCGAACGCCGGTCGCGAATGCTGGTGCGCCGGCGCGGCTTTGAATGGACGCAGCCATGTTGCCACGGTATCTGACCGAGCGAACGCGTCTGCTAGCCTGCTGTGCACCGAATGGAAGGAGACTCCCCACATGGTCTCGCAGGCGGCTGAATCCTCTCGAGTCGCGCAGGGCGGCTGGGCAGCGGCACAGGCGGCACTCGACCAGGCGGCGGAGCGGCTCAACCTCGACGACGGCATGCGCCGCGTTCTGCGCGTACCAAAGCGCGAGCTCGAGGTGCATTTCCCGGTGACGATGGACGGTGGCGACGTGCAGAGCTTCGTGGGCTACCGCGTCCATCACAACATCAACCGTGGGCCTGCCAGTGGCGGCACCCGCTACACCAAGGACCTCACCCTCGACCTGGTGCGCGCCCAGGCGATGCTGAACAGCTGGAAGGCCGCGCTGGTGCAGATCCCGTACGGCGGTGCCTCGGGCGGCGTGGTCGTCGATCCAAGGACGCTCAGCCGCCACGAACGGGAGGGTCTGACACGCCGCTATGCGACGGAGATCAGCGTGCTCATCGGTCCTGACCGCGACATCCCGACGCCTGACGTGAATACCGGCTCACAGACGATGGCCTGGATCATGGACACCTACTCGATGCACACCGGGCAGACGGTCGCCGCCGCGGTGTCGGGCAAGCCACTGGAGATCGGCGGCACGCGCGGACGGCGCGAGGCAACCAGCCGAGGGGCGTTTCGCACGATCGCCGCCTGCGCGCGGGCAATCGACCTGCCACTCGACGGCGCGCGTGTCGCGATCCAGGGATTCGGGCGCGTCGGCAGCATCCTGGCCGAGATGTTGTGCGCAGCCGGCTGCCGAATGATCGCCATCGCCGACGACCGCGACGCCGTGGCTCGGCCGTCCGGCATCGACGTCGACCGGGCGGTCGCCTGGGTGCACGAGCACGACGCCATCGCCGGGCTGCCCGAAACGGAGCCGATGCGCCGCGCCGACATCTTCTCGGCTGACTGCGACATCCTCGTCTCGGCGGGCGTGCAGAGCCAGATCACCGGCGCCAATGCCAGCGGCGTCCGCGCCAGGATCGTGGCCGAGGCCTCGAACGCTCC
This sequence comes from Candidatus Limnocylindria bacterium, assembly GCA_038250515.1. Taxonomy (GTDB): domain Bacteria; phylum Chloroflexota; class Limnocylindria; order QHBO01; family QHBO01; genus JAICUY01. Next base: position 31,476 of record JBBSCG010000004.1, on the reverse strand, counting down.
CACCACGCCCGAGGCGCACGCCATCCTGCGCGAGCACCAGGTCCGGATGATTCCCGACATCCTGTGCACAGCCGGCGGCATGGTACTCAACTACTTCGAATGGGTGCAGGACATGCAGTCGTTCTTCTGGACCGATGCAGAGATCGCTTCGCAGCTCGACCGCATCATGGATGACGCCTTTGCCAACGTTGTTGCCATGAGCGAGGAGAAGGGTGTTGACCTGCGCAGCGCGGCGATGATGGTGGCCGTCGCGCGTGTTGCGGAAGCCACGCAGCTGCGAGGCCTCTACCCGTAGGGCAGCTCGCTGGCTGAGCGTCGCACTCATCCCCGCAACAAATGGCCGCCCATCCGGTGGTCGACTTGATCGTGCGATCTCGCCGGAGCTTGCCAGCAGGATTGCGGCATCCCTGTGATTATCGTCCGCGCAGCATTACGGCGCGGATCATGCAAACATTGCCGCCAAGCGTACTGACTACACGCGCGTCGTCGACTTCGGGGCGCTCTGTCCAGTTGAGGCTCCCATGACAACTGACCGCGACCTGCTCATCCAGCTCGAGCCGCGAGCTGAAGCGTTCCTCAACCGCCATCTCGGGATGGCCAGGGAATGGTTTCCGCACGACTACATCCCGTATTCGGTCGGTCGCGACTACGACAAGGAGCCGTGGACCCCGGACCAGCCACGCATCTCGGGTGTTGCGCAGATCGCCTTCGAGGTCAATCTACTCACCGAGGACAACCTGCCCAGCTACCACCGCGAGATCTTCCGCATGTTCGCGGGCGGTGACGGTGCCTGGATCAACTGGGTGCACCGATGGACCGCCGAGGAAGGCAGGCATGCCATCGTGCTGCGCGACTACCTGGTCGTCACCCGCAACATCGATCCGGTGGCCCTTGAGCGGGCCCGCATGCAGCAGCTGCAGATCGGCTACAGCCACGCCGATGAAGGCAACGTGCTGCGCGGGCTGGCCTACGTCGCCTTCCAGGAGCTCGCCACGCGCATCAGCCACCGCAACACGGGTCGCTATTCATCGGACCCGGTGGCGGATCGCATCATGGCCCGCATCGCCGCCGATGAGAACCTGCACATGGTCTTTTACCGTGACATGCTCTCGGAGGCGGCCGAGATCGATCGATCCGGCGTCGTGGAGGCGGTGAGCGCCGAAGTCATCAACTTCCAGATGCCCGGCGCCGGCATGGCCCAGTACACGCGCAAGGCGGCGAAGATGGCCAAGGCCGGCATCTACGACCTGCGCATCCACCATGACGAGATCATCTGGCCGCTGCTGCGGCATTGGGGCATCTTCGAGATGGACGGCCTCTCCCCGCGAGCGGAGCAGGCGCGAGCGCGGCTGAAGCACTTCCTCGGTCACCTCGACGCCAGCGCCTCGCGCTTCGAGGAGAAGCGGGCGGCCACCGAGGAGCGTGAGGCCAGCCTCGTCGACTGAAGGTCGGTTGCGGAGGCATCGGTCTTGCCCGCACACTTGGCGGCATGAGCGACAGCAAGCGATGGACCGATCACCAGCGCCAGTGGCAGACCGAGCGCCTGGAGCCGACGCTCGAGAAGGCACCAGAGCGCAGGCAGCGCTTCATCACCCAGTCCGGTGTCGAGATCGATCGGCTGTACACGCCGTCCGACCTTCATGATCCCGCCAATGATCCCGATCGGGGACGGCCGCGCTATCGCTTCAGCACTGCATCGGCCGACGGTGACGCCGGCTGGGATGAGATCGCGGATCTCGGGCTCCCCGGGGAGGCGCCCTACACGAGGGGCATCCATCCCACCGGCTATCGCGGGCGCCTGTGGACGATGCGCATGTTCGCCGGGTTCGGCACGGCGGAGGACACCAACGAGCGTTTCAAGAAGCTGATCGCCGCCGGTGGCACCGGCCTGTCGATCGCCTACGACATGCCGACTTTGTACGGCTACGACCACGACGCGCCGGAGGCGGCCGGAGAGTTCGGCACCTGCGGCGTGGCGGTCAGCTCATTGGCGGACATGGAGATCCTGCTCTCGGACCTGCCGGTGGCCGACATCTCGACCTCGATGACCATCAACTCGCCCGCCGCCATGATCTGGGCGATGTACATCGTTGCCGCGGAGAAGATGGGTGTGCCACGCGCCCAGCTCTCCGGCACGCTGCAGAACGACATCCTCAAGGAGTTCATCGCCCAGAAGGAGTACATCTTCCCGCCGGCGCCTTCGTTGAAGCTGGTGACCGACACCGTCGAGTTCGGCACCCGCGAAATGCCACGCTGGAACACGATCTCGATCTCCGGCTATCACATCCGCGAGGCCGGCGCGACCGCCGTCCAGGAGCTGGCCTTCACCATCGCCGACGGGATCGCCTATGTCGAGGACGCGGTCGCGCGCGGTCTGCGCTTCGACGACTTCGCACCACGGCTGAGCTTCTTCTTCAATTCGCACAACGACTTCTTCGAGGAGATCGCCAAGTTCCGCGCCTCACGTCGCATCTGGTACAAGCTCGCCCGCGAACGCTTCGGCGCCGAGAACGAGCGCTCCACCTGGATGCGCTTCCACACCCAGACGGCCGGCGTGTCATTGACGGCCCAGCAGCCGCTCAACAACCTCACCCGCGTCGCCATCCAGGCGTTGGCAGGCGTCCTCGGTGGCACGCAATCGCTGCATACCGATGCCTACGACGAGGCGTGGGCGGTTCCATCGGAAGAGGCCGCTCTGATCGCACTGCGTCAGCAGCAGATCCTGGCCGAGGAGTCCGGCGCCGCGAACACGGTCGATCCGCTGGCCGGCTCCTATTTCGTCGAGACGCTCACGAATCAGACCGAGCAGCGGGCGTGGGACTACATCCGCCAGATCGACGACCTCGGCGGTATGGTCCGCGCCATCGAGCAGGGATTCCCGCAGGCGGAGATCGCCGATGCCGCCTACGAGCAGACGCGCGAGCTCGAGGAGCATGAACGCGACGTCGTGGGCGTCACCAAGTACGCGAACCCCGGGGAAGAGCCGGGCATCCCGCTGCTGAGCATCTCGCGCGAGCAGGAGGCGCGACACCTCGGACGCCTGGCGCGCGTGCGGTCGGAGCGCGACGCACCCGCGCACGCCGCCGCCATGCGACGCTTCGAGGACGAGGCGCGGCGCGGCGACGTGAACCTGATGCCGGCCATCATCGAGTGCGTGCGCGCCTACGCCACCCTCGGTGAGATGTGCGGCGTGCTGCGGCACGTCTACGGGGAGTACCGCGAGCCGCTCGCCGTCTAACAGGGGAACGGCGCGGTTCCCGGCGCGCCAGTGGGCCGCCGCCGAGAGAATCGCAGGGCACGCGCCCGCGCCGCTCCCCCGCGAGGCGATCGTGCCACACCACCCATTACCAGCCACTTACTGGCGGCTTACTGAATCGGCCTCACCCGCGCTCGTCCACGAGCCTTCGGTACAGCGCCTCGTACCACGCGCTCCGTCCCGGCGTAGGGCGGCGGCGGGGCGGGAATCATCGGTGCCACCAGGAGGGCAATGCGCAGCTTCGATGATGACACACCGTGCGTCAAAGCATGGCCCATGCCCGCGTCCCCGCCTATCCTGCCCAGACCAATGAAGCTCCACCTCGTCGACGCGACCTTCGAGCTGTTCCGCGCCCACTTTTCGCGCCCACCCGAGAACGCGCCGGACGGCCGACCGGTGAATGCCATTCACGGGCTGCTCGACTCGATGCTGTCGCTGCTGCGCGAGCCTGACGTGACCCATATCGCTGCCGCAACTGACCACGTCATCGCCTCGTGGCGCAACGATGTCTATCCCGGCTACAAGACCGATGCCGGCGTGCCGCCGGAGCTCCTCGTCCAGTTCAACGACGCGGAGCGGGCATTGCGGACGATCGGCATCACCGTCTGGCCGATGGTCGCCGACGAGGCCGACGACGCCATCGCGACTGCCGTCGCTCGCTTCGGCGACGACCCCGAGCAGGTCGTCATCTGCTCCGTCGACAAGGATCTGGCGCAATGTGTTCGCGACGAGCAGGTCGTGCTGCGCGATCGGATCCGCAACCGCACCTACACCGAAGCGGGCGTGATCGAGAAGTGGGGCGTCCCGCCGCTGAGCATCCCCGACTACCTCGCCCTGGTCGGCGATGCCGCCGACGGATTCCCCGGCCTCCCCGGCTGGGGAGCCAAATCGGCCGCCAGCGTGCTGGCGCGCTGGGGGCATCTCGAGGCCATTCCGGCGAGCGCCCTCGACTGGGATCTACCGCTGCGCAACGCCAGCCGCCTGGCCGCGACCCTCGACGAGCAGCGCGAGGAGGCGCTGCTCTACCGGCGGCTGGCCATGCTGAGCACCGATTCCGACATCGGTACCACCAGCCTGGCCGACCTGGAGTGGCGCGGAGTGCCGCGCGAGGACTTCATCGGCCTGTGCGAGGAGCTCGGCTTCACCCGCATCCGCGAGCGCGTGCACCGCTGGGCCTGACCGGCGAACGGTACTTTCGTTGGGGTGCGGTGTGGTGAGGTGCGCTGCTACGGTGCCCGCCCATGCCACGACGCACCGCGACGGCCCTGCTGCTGGCCGTGCTCGTCGCCTCATTCGGTGCCTTCCCGGGCCTCACCGCCCCGGTCGCGGCCGCCTCGTGCAGCAACTGGACGTCCGAGGCACAACCGCCAGCCAGCATCCGGGTCTTTCGCGCGGCGTCAGGCGCGGTCGACACCGTCAACTTCAAGGTCTACGTCAAGAACGTCCTCTCACGCGAGTGGATCGGTTCCTGGACGACCGAATCGCTGCGATCGGGCGCGCTGGCCATCAAGAACTACGCCTGGTACCAGGTGCTGCACTGGCGCGGCTACGTGGCCGACGGCAGTGGCCAGTGTTTCGACGTGTTCGACACAACGCGCGACCAGGTCTATGACCCGTCCCGGGCGACCTGGCCGAGCGCCGCAGCGGCCGTCGATTCGACCTGGTCGACGCTCGCGCTGAAGAACGGCAGGATCTTTCCGACGTACTACAACGCCGGATCGGCCTACGAGGCCTGTGGCGCAAACGCGAACGGCTGGAAGATGTACCAGTGGGGCACCCAGGCCTGCGGCCTCAACGGGAAATCGGCGGCACAGATCATGGCCATCTACTACGCCGGCATCACCGTGACCGATGCGCCTCCGGCGGCACCGCCTCCATCCACTCCTTCGCCGACGCCGGCTCCGACGCCGGTACCGACGGCCAGGTCCACGCCCGCTCCGACGCCGGCTCCGACGGCCACCCCGACTCCCGGGCCGACAGGCCCATCCGGCAGCCCCGCGGCGACGCCGAAGCCGACGCCAATTGCCACCGCGAGCCCGAAGCCGATTCCGACGCCGACGCCGACGCCGACTCGGACGTCCACGCCCGCGCCGCGCGCGTCACCGGTCACCGAGCTACCGGGCGGCGGGCAGTCCGGGGTGGTGGGCGTCGCAGCTCCACCGCCGCCTCCACCTCCCCAGCCAAAGCCCATCGTCGTCGCACCACAACCGCTGGCGGCAGCCGTGACAACGCCCGAGCCGGGCCCGCAGCCGAGCACCAGGCCGAGATTCATGCAGCGGATCCCGGAGGGCGCGGACATGGAGATGAGCGGTGAAAATCTTGCGGCGCCTCGAGGCGACCTGCGCCTGGTCAGCTTCCACGTACTCTTCGCCGCGACGCTCGACCAGCTCGCCGACGAGCTGAGGAACCAGCTCATCCGCGGCCATGCGGCCATACTTCTCTCGCTGCTGCCGACAAGCTGAGTCGCATGAGCGGCACGGCGCTTGCGATCAGGCACCAGCAAGAGGAGGAGCCACATGATCGAACGAGTCCGCGATGACATTTCCGATACCGCTGGCACGGTCGGCGAAGAGCTGAGCGCTTTCGGCTGGCTGATTCGCACCGCCGTGATGGCCGCCGTGGCCGGCGCGATCTACAGGGAGATGCGCAAGGCGCCGGCGGAGCGGACCTGGGAGGGCAAGCTCATCGGCTTCGTGCCCTACGACTTCCGCCTGCCGAGCTTCAAACGCATTCGCGACAGCTACTGGAACACCAGCAGCAACCGCATCTTCACCGACAAACCGATCGGGGTCGGCTGGTCGGTCAACATCCCGGCCGTTCTGAAGCGAGTCGGCGTCATGAAGAAGCCGAATCGCCGAACGTGACCATGCATTAGCATCCGGCCCAACATGCCGGCTTGGTTTCCGATCCTGCTCATCGCCCACATCTGCCTGGCGATGGCGCTCCTCGCGCCGAGCGCCATCGTGCCATTCCTGCTGCGCCGCAGACCGGCCGGCGAGGAGCCGGGAACGCGGGCGCGGCTGCTGATGCGCATGCAGGGCGGACCGACGCTGCTCATCGGGCTGGGGTTGGCCGTGACCGGGATCGCGCTGCTGCTGACGCTGGGAATCGGTCTACTGAGCCAACCGTGGATGCTCGTCGCGCTGAGCCTGTACGCCGCAAACCTGCTGGTCGCGGCCTTCGTCTCACGGCCAAACCTGCGACGCCTCATCCGGCCGGGCCAGACTCCGACGGACGCCGCGAGCTGGGAGCGTCGAGCCAGGCGGCAGCGCTATGTGGCGTACGGCATGGCCGCGGCGACCGGCGCCATCGGCTTCCTGATGAGCACCAAACCGGCGCTCTGGTAGGGGCGCTAGAAGTGCGGAATCGGCAGCGGACGGCCCATCAGCCAGAAGATGCCCGCCACCATGAGCAGGATGGCAACGACGAAGACGGCAAACCAGCGCAGGACTTCCATCGCGGCGAATTGTACGGCCGCTTGTCCACTGTCCCCACGCCAAAGCGACCCGCTCTAGAATCCATAGCGTGACACTGTGCCTCCACGACGCCCTCCGCGACGAGGTCGTCCGCTTCGAGCCGATCCACGGCGAGCCCGTGGGCATGTACGTCTGCGGCGTGACGCCATACGACACCGGTCACCTGGGGCACGCGTTCACCTACGTCAGCTTCGACGTCCTGCATCGGTATCTCGAATACCTCGGGCACGACGTGCGCTACGTCCAGAACCTGACCGATGTCGACGACGACCTGCTGCGCAGGGCGCGCGAGCTCGGCGAGGACTACGTGGCGCTCGGCAACCGGCACGTCACCACCTTCCTGACCGAGATGGCCGCGCTCAACTGGCTGCCACCGGACCGATACCCACGCGCCACGCAGCACATTCCGGAGATGCAGGCGTTGATCGGGCTGCTGCTCGACCGGGGCCATGCCTACGTCGCCGAGGGACGCGTCTACTTCAGCATCGACAGCGATCGCCACTACGGTGAGCTGTCGAAGCTGGCGCGCGAGGCGATGCTGCCGATCGCCAACGAGCGCGGCAACGTACCGGACATGCCCGGCAAGCGCCATCCCCTCGACTTCGTGCTGTGGCAGCCGTCCGCGCCTGACGAGCCGTCATGGCCGTCGCCCTGGGGTGCCGGGCGACCTGGCTGGCATATCGAGTGTTCGACGATGAGCATGACCTACCTCGGTGAGCGCTTCGAGATCCACGGCGGCGGCTCCGACCTGATCTTTCCGCACCACGAGTCCGAGATCGCCCAGAGCGAGGGAGCGACCGGCGAACGGCCATTCGTCAGCTACTGGATGCACGCCGGCATGCTCAGCTACGAGGGCGACAAGATGAGCAAGTCGCTCGGCAACCTCGTGCTGGTGCGCGACCTGCTGGCCTCGTATCCCGGGGACGCCATCCGCCACTACCTGGTGTCGCACCACTACCGCTCCGAGCTCCATTTCGACGAGGGTGACCTCGATGCCTCGGTACTGGCAGCCGCTCGGTTGCGCCATGCCTGTCACTCAGCCGAGCAGCTCGAGCCGCTCGCCCCGGCACTGGCCGATCCCGCGGCTCTGCATCCGGTCGTGGCCGAGCATCGCGCGCGCTTCCTGGCGGCCATGGATGACGACCTGAACACGCCGGCCGCGCTGGCCGAGCTGCACGCGCTGGCCGCCATCTGCGAGCAGACCGATGACCGACGGCTGCGCGTCGAGGGTGGATGGATGGTGCGCGAGCTCGGTGCGCGGATCCTTGGCCTGCGCCTGGCCACCGTTCCAAGCGTGCGCGAGAAGCACGAGGCGATGCTGGCGTAATGGCCGAGGCAGCCATGCCACCCGATAACGACGACGGCGTCCCGATCAGCGTGCGGCTGGGTACGGTCGTACCGCCCGAGGATCCGGAGGACTGGACCCGGCCGCTCACCTGGGTCGCGGCGGTCGGCATGCTCGCCGCACCCATTGTGGCGCTGCTCGGGTTCTGGATAGCACCGCCACGCGACAGCGGCGATCTCCTGCCCGGCACGCTCATTGCGGCGGCCGTGGTGCTGGGCGGCGTGATCACCGGCGCCACCCAGATCGGCCGCGTGCGAGCCTTCGCCGGGACGCTCGGCGCGGCGCTGTTCGGTGCGCTCGGCAGCGTCTTCGTCGGCGCGATCATGACCAGCGAGCGGCAGGTGGGTGCCGCCTCGCCGACCATCGCGCACGCGTTCGTCGGCGCCACGGCGGGCCTGGCGGGCGCGTTGGCCGCCTCAATCATCGCACCGCCGCTCGCCCGGTTGCCGTCGCGCTTTCGACGAGTGCTGGCACCCGGCGGCATCGGCCTGGCGGTCGCCATCATGGCGGGGCGCCTGCTAGCGTAGCGGCCATGCAGTCGAGCGCCGCCAGCAGCTGGCAGGCGCGCATCCGCGCACTGGCGATCAGCCAACTGCGCGGCTGGGCGTTGGTCCCGGTCGCGCTGCCGATCGTCGCCGCGGTCGTCTACTTCTTCAGCGGACCAATGAGCAGCGGCACCGACGTCTACGTGCCGCTCGCCGACGCATTGCTCCACGGCCGATTCACCATCGACGGCCGATCCTGGCTCGAGCTGGTGCCCACCGGCGGCTCCGGCTGGCTTGTCCCCTTCCCACCGGCACCTGCGCTCACCCTGATGCCGATCGTGGCGGTCATGGGCTCGCAGCCATGGAATACCGAGCTGCCGTCCAACGTGATGTCGTCCCTGCTCGGCGGCGCGAATGTGGCGCTTGCCTGGACGATGCTCTCGGCCTGGGGCGTATCGGTCAAGCCAAGGCTGTGGCTTGTCGTGGCCTTCGCGTTCACGACCCACTGGTGGGTCGCCGGCATGGGCGGTACGCATCACTACGCGCAGGTGTGCGGCGTCTTCTTCACGCTCGTCGCGCTGAACCTGGCGATCCGCCGGAAGTGGCCGTGGGTCGCCGGGCTGATGCTCGGGCTGGCCGCCGCCAGCCGCCTGCCGATGGGGCTGGCGCTTCCGGTGCTGCTCGGCTTCTACGGATATCGACCCACCTGGGCGCAGCTCCGCGTGCTGGTCGGTGTGGCGATCCCGGCGCTGCTGGTGGCGGCCTACAACGTCGCCCGGTTCGGCTCACCCGCAGACTTCGGCTACGCGCGCATCCCATCCGGCAGCGGATTGGTGACCGATGAACCCTGGTTCCGCGACGGGATCGTCTCGGTGACCCACATTCCACGGCACCTGTACGCCATCTTCTTCCAGAGCTTCGACTGGGTCGACCAGGGGCCATTCCTGCGCCCGTCGTGGAGCGGCACGGCACTGACCTTCACCGCCCCGTTCCTGTTCTGGGTGGTCGCCGCGCGTGGACGGCTGGCCATCGGGCTCGGCGCCGCGATCGCGCTGGTGCTGCTCCCCGACGTGATGCACGGCTCGTGGGGCTTCGCCCAATTCGGATACCGCTTCGTCCTCGACGCGATGCCGCTGCTGCTGCTCCTGCTGGGCCTGGTGTGGCGCGATCGCATCTCGCTGCCCGCGCGGGCAGCCATCGTGTTCGGGGTCGCCATGCACGCCTACGCGTTCTACGTCGTCAACGTCCTGAAGTTCGTGGCATAGCGACGAACCGCACGCATTGACGTCCGGCTGCGCGGCTGCCTAGAGTGCGGCATGAATCGCCGAACGCTCTCCGTGCCCGCCGTGCTCGCCACCGCCGTCCTCCTGCTCGGAGCGGCGTCCCCTCCAAGCTTCACCAAACCGACCCGCTTGGGATTCCAGGCCGGCGACGATTGGGAACCTGCCATCGCGACGGATGCACTGGGGAGCGTGTACGCGGTCTGGAGCCACTACGGCGAGGATGCCTTCTGCCCCGGTTGCCCCAGCCCGCACACCGAGCTGCAGATCTCGCGCGACGGCGGTGCCACCTGGGGCGATCCGCGGCCGCTGGCACCCGCCACGACCCGCCAGGATGATCCACAGATCGTGGTCGATCCGGCCAACGGCACGACGCTATACGCGTCGTACATGCAGGGCAACAAGTCGAGCCAGTACGTCGCGCGGTCCGACAATCATGGGAAGACGTGGACCACGGCGCTCGTGGAGAGCCTGCAGAAGGGCACGGACAAGGACATCCTCGCCGCCCGCAACGGCAACGTCTATCTGTCGTATCACGCCGGCCAGAGGATCTACGTCTCGGCCTCGCACGACAAGGGCGCTACGTGGACTATCCACCGGCCGATCAACAACACGTCGCAGCTCGGCCTCTCGCTGGGAAGCGGCGGAACGGTCAGCCCCGACGGCAGCGTGCATTTCGCCTGGAACGGGGTTCGGCGCTACGGCCAGCCCAAGGGCGAGGTGAACCTGTACGTCACCAGCTCATCGGACGGTGGACTCACGTGGACGACCTCCCTGGTAGACGCCTCGGAGACGCCGCCGGTGTGCGGCTGCCCTGGCTGGGACTACTGGGGTGGCCAGATAGCACTCGCCAACGACGCCGACGGGAAGCTGTACGCGCTGTGGGATGCCAACCGTGGGCGCTACGCGCCCAACGACCTCTTCTTCGCGCGCTCGACGGACGGTGGTGCCAAGTGGTCCGAGCCGAAGAAGGTCTCGCCTGCACCGGCGCACGCGAATGAGCTCTTCCCGGCGATCGCGGCGACAGGCCACGGCGACGTGCGAATCGCCTGGCAGGATGACCGCAACGGGTCCGACGCCGGCGGCAATGACCCGGACGCCCGCTGGAACACCTACTACCGCACGTCGTCCAACGGCGGGACCACCTGGAGCGCTGAGTCTCAGCTCTCGACGTACCGGCCAGGCTTCAGCTACAAGCTCAGGTCGCCCAAGGATGGCTATCTGCAGCCGTATGGCGACTACTTCGAGATCGACATCGACGCCAACGGCAAGACGCATGCGCTGTGGGGCGAGGGAAACAGCTACGCCGGGCCGGGCAACGTCTGGTACGCGCACCAGCAGTAGCGCCGGCTAGGCGAGGGGCGACTTGCGGCTGAGCCGCTCGGCGAGGCCGCCGATGGTCAGTGCCAAGCCGAGCCCAATGATGCCGAGGGCTCCGACCAGCCGGAACGCCTCGCCACCGAACGCCGTCGCGAAGGCCAGGTAGGCCACGACCGAGCCCGCCGCGATGCCCGATCCGATCCACTTGAAGGCCGGCGCGTCGGCGATCCAGCCGGCTGCGTACATGCCGAGGCCGAGACTGAACGGGAAGGTGGTCCACAGGTAGGACCAGGCGGTCCATCGGTCGTTGAGGCTGGTGTACAGCAGTGCCGCACCCACGCCGGCGAAGATCGCGCCGGGGATCACCATGCCGGCGCGCAGCCGTCGATGCTGCCTTCCGACCAATGCCGGCAGGAGGAAGAACAGTGACAGGCCGACGAGCAGGGCCGGCCACCAGGCAAGCACGTCGTCGCTGACGCCCAAGCTCGCAAACCAATCGTGCAGCGCGTCGCTGGCGAGCACGAGGACGCCGATGACGAGGAGCATCAACCCGGTCAGCAGCTCGATCGTGCGGCTCATGCGGGCGAGTATACCGAGAACCCTCAGCCGGCCCGATCGCCGCTATGGCGGCCCCACGACCGCCAATCCGGCGGCCTTGCTCACCGGGCCGCGCTCGGTGAAGGCATTCTCCGAACGGTCGAGGAGAACGTACCGGCCGGGTGCGAGATCACCCAGGTCGAAGTACTGGACCGATCCATTGAGGGTGACGCCGAGGAGCCGATCGTAGAAGCCGGCGCCAGCGCGAACGTCACCCAACCACACGTGCTCGAGATTGCCGATCAGGTAGACGCGCGCTCCCTTCTCGAGTCTGGCGACGTGGACATCGGCCCAGTGCGTCGACGGCGCATCGAACGCCCTTCGCCCGTCGAGCGGTACCGGTTGGATCGAAACGCACGTCAATGACGGCCTCGGGTGCTGGGCGCACACGACCCAGGACCCGAGGCCAAGGTGCGTGTAATACGCCTGCTGCAGCTGGTCGTCGACCTGCGGCTGCTGGATGAAGCCTCCAGCAGCGGCGGCCGACAGTGGCCGTTCCGTCCCTTGGGACGGGACGATGCTGCCGATGACCACCGTCCGGACCGTGTCCTGCCCGCGGCCAAGCTGGAAGCCGAAGAGGAAGGCGATCAGCAGCCCGGCCGACGCTCCGATGCCGATCAGCAGGGAAGCTCCCGGCCCCGACGTCCTCGGCCGCCCGCTGCTCGGTTCGATCACGCCGCCACTCTATCCCCGTCGCGCAACGGCCCGAGACGGCGGCGGACCTACATCTCGCCTTCGTACGGCGGCTGGGCCATGCGCAGCTCGCGGTCCTTGCGGTAGCCGAGCAGGTAATCGGCCTGCATCAGGGTATGGATCTGCGAGGTTCCCTCGTAGATCACCGATCCCTTGCTGTTGCGCAGGTAGCGCTCCACCGGGTACTCGTTCGAGTAGCCGTAGGCGCCGTGGATCTGGATCGCGTCCATCGCCGACTGCACCGCATGGTCCGTGGCGAACCACTTCGCCAGCGAGGTCTCGCGCGTGTTGCGCTCGCCACGGTTCTTCTTCCAGCCGGCCTTCCAGACCAGCAGCCGGCCGGCCTCGATCCCCTGCTCCATCTTCGCCAGCATCTGCTTCACCAGCTGGTGCCGCCCGATCTCGTCGCCGAACGTCTTGCGCTCGTGCGCGTACTTGACCGATGCGTCCAGGCATGCCTGCGCCAGTCCGACCGATCCAGCGGCCACGGTGTAGCGCCCCTGGTCGATGGCGCTCATCGCGATCGTGAAGCCCTCACCCTCCTCGCCGACGCGGTTGGCGGCCGGAACCTCGCAGTCGGAGAAGTAGACGATGCCCGTGTTTCCCGCCCGAACGCCGAGCTTGCCGTGCAGCGAGTCGCTGCTGAACCCCGGAAACCCGCGCTCAACGATGAACGCGGCGATGCCCTTGTGCCCGGCGCCCCTGTCGAGCGTCGCAAATGTCAAAAAGTGATCCGCGGCATCGGCCAATGAGATCCAGATCTTTGAACCGTTGAGGATGTATCGGTCGCCGTCGCGCCGCGCGGTGGTGACGAGGTTGCCGGCATCGGAGCCGACGCCGGGCTCGGTGAGCGCGAACGTGCCGATCTTCTCGCCCCGCGCCTGCGGCACGAGGTACCGCTGCTTCTGCTCCTCGCTGGCCCACTGCAGCAGCGTCAGCGAGTTGAGCCCGGTGTGGACCGACAGGATCACGCGGAAGGCGGTGTCGGCGCGTTCCATCTCCTCGCACAGCAGCGCGAAGGCGATGTAGTCCATGCCCGCACCGCCGTATCGCTCGGGAATGGGTAGCCCAAGGAAGCCCTCGGCGCCCATCTTCTCGTAGAGGGAGCGGTCGTACTCGGCCTTGGCATCCATCTCCTGGATGCGTGGCAGGATCTCGCGCTCGGCGAAGGCGCGCGCGGTGCGCTGCACCTGACGCTGGGCATCGGTCAGGGAAAAGTCGATCATCAAGGCTCCGTGAGAAGGTCGTGGTAACGGCCTGATTCTACCGATGCGACGCGGCCCGCAAGCCATTGGTCAATCCCGACCAAGCCACCGGTGATTCGTATTGACGAAGGAATTGCCTTAGGCTAGCCTGACTCGCAGCAATCGAGCCGCCGACGAGAGGCGGCGAATGCCCCCACGCACCAGGAGAACGCGTTGGATTTCGGTTTCCTGACGACCGGCCTGCTCACCGGTCTACGCGAAGGCGTCGAGGCGGCGCTCATCGTAAGCATCATCCTCGCCTACCTGGCCAAGACCGGAAACGCGCGCCACTTCGGCAAGATCTGGATCGGCGCCGCTGCCGCGGTCGCTGCGAGCGTGGCGGTTGGCGTGGTCCTGTTCGTCACCATCGGCGGCCTGAAGGCGCCGGCTGAGCAGATTTTCGAGGGAAGCGCCATGGTGCTGGCCGCGGCGGTCGTGACCTGGATGCTGTTCTGGATGCGGCGCACCGCCGCGAGCGTGAAGGGCGAGCTGCACACGAAGGTCGACCGGCATCTGGTCGAGGGCAGCATCTGGGGACTGTCGATCCTGGCCTTCACCGCGATGATCCGCGAGGGCATCGAGACGTCGCTCTTCCTCATGGCGCAGGCCCAGGCCGCGAGCCAGGCCGACGGCAATGCCGTCAGCACATTGCTCGGCGCGGTGATCGGCCTCGCCATCGCGGCGGTCATCGGTTACGGCTTGTACCGAGGCGCACGCGTCATCAACCTGCGGAGCTTCTTCGGGTGGACCGGGGTCGCCCTGGTATTCATCGCGGCCGGGCTGCTCAGCCACGGCATCCACGAGTTCATCGGGGCCGGCGTCATCTCCTTCGGGACGGCCACGGCGTTCGACATCAGCGCCGTCCTGCCGCACGAGGGCAACCTGCTTGGCGAGATGCTGCGTGCCATCTTTGGCTATAGCGCCAATCCGGAATGGATCACCTTCGTCGCCTGGCTGGGCTACATCGCCCTGGTGCTGACCGCCTATCTTCGACCGATGCCGTCGCGTCCGGTTGAATCGCGCTCCGAGCAGAAGGTCGCCGGCGCCTGACCCCTTTTGACCGATGCGCCGGGGGGCACCCGCCCCCCGGCGTTTTTCGTTGGTCGCGGCCACCACGGCTCGTACCGCTTCCCCGCGGAGCCGGTATCTACGGGGTTTCGCGCAAAACGGCGTGTATCGGTTCCTACCGGAACCGCTACGGCAGGATGAGCCCAAGACCCCGGAAATACCGACTCCCGCGGGTGTCGGTATGCCGCGGAGCCGGTCGCAGGCCTAACCCGTGACCTGCATGAAGTCGAGCATCTGACGCCAGGCATCGGCCGATGCGTCGGCGTACTCGTCCGCCTTGCGGTCGAAGAACGAGTGCGGCGCGCCCTCGTAGACGACGAAGCGGTGCTCCACCCCGGCAGCGCTGAGCGAGCGGTCGAACTCGTCGCGCGCCTCGGCGGTGATTGACTTGTCCGCGCCGCCGAACAGGCCGAGCACGGGGCAGCTGAAGCGCTGTGCCTCGTGGGTCGGAGCGGGCAGGCCGCTGCGATGCTCCCCCGCCGGCGGTCCGTAGAAGCCGATGACGCCGCTGAGGCCGATGCCGGTCGCCGCCTGAAGGAAGCTGATGCGCCCACCGACGCAAAATCCGACGGTGTAGAGCCGCTGCGGCTCGCCGCCGTCGGGAGAGCGAAGGTACGTGGCGGCTGCGGCGACGTCCGCGTTGAGGCCGTCCAAGCTGAGCTGTGCGACGTGCGGCATGAAATCGAATTCACCGTCACGCTTGCCGGTGCCTGCGCTGCGCGAATACAGGTCGAAGGCGATGGCGTGCACGCCGGCTCCGGCGAAGCGCAGCGCGAGCTCTTCGTAATACGGCTGCAGCCCGCGGATGTCGGGGATGATCACGATGCCGGCGCCGCTCGGCTGCTCCGCCCGCGCCGCAAAGGCCGCGACCTGCGTGCCGTCGGCGGAGGTGAGCGTCAGGTCGCGCGAGTCGAGTGCCGAGCCGCGGATCGGCGCGATGGGCGGGTGAGCGTCTACTTCAAAGCACATGCCGCGATACTACGCATGCACTGCGCCAGATAATCGGGCGACGAGGTCGCCGACAGCGCCAGGTCCGCCTTCACCCGTGGCGGCGACGAGCGCCGAGCCGACCACGATGCCATCCGCAACGCCGGCCAGGGCGCGAGCCTGCTCCGGCGTCGAGATGCCGAAGCCTGCGGCGACCGGCAGGCGGCCGGCGGCTGCCTCATGCACGCGGGCGAGCAACGCGGTCGCACCATCGGCCAGGCGGTCGCGGGCACCGGTCACGCCCAGCAGCGGAACGACGTACAGGAAGCCGGTCGAGGCGTTGATCGCGGCCTCCATGCGGGCCGGTGCCGTATTCGGCGCGACGAGGAAGGTGAGGGCGAGCCGATGGTCGGCGGCTGAGCGCTCGAATCCGGGCATCTCCCCGGCGGGAAGGTCCGGCAGGATCAGGCCGTCGCAACCGGCCCCCGCGAGGCGGCGCAATGCGACGTCCGCGCCGACCGCCAGCAACGGGTTGAGGTAGCTCATCGCCAGGATCGGCTGATCCAGGCCACGCTCGCGGAGCGAAGCGATCATGCGCACGGCCGAATCGAACCCGCCACCGTGGCTGAGCGCCACGCGGCCCGCCTCGGCGATCACCGGGCCGTCGGCCAGTGGGTCGCTGAACGGGACACCCACCTCCAGGATGTCCGCACCGCAGCGAAGTGCGGCCTCGCCCGCATCGGTCCCGACATGGTCCGACGGGTAGCCGGCCATGACGTAGGCGACAAAGGCCGACCGGCCGGCATCGGTCGCGGAGGAGAAGGCGGCGCGCACGCGCGCGGCGCCATCGGTCCGTGAAGCGCTCATGCAGTCACGGCAGCCACCGCGGAGGGCAGTGCCTGCTCGACGATCGCCAGGTCCTTGTCGCCCCGCCCCGAAAGATTCACGAGCACGGCAGTCGAAGCGGGCAGCGAGGGCAGCATCCGCAGAGCCGCCGCCACGGCGTGCGCCGACTCGAGCGCCGGCACGATCCCGCAGCGCCGCGACAACCAGTGCAATGCCTCGAGTGCTTCATCGTCCGTGGCACGCTCGACCCGCAGGCGACCGGAAGCCGCCAGCGCCGACAGCTGCGGCCCGACACCAGGATAGTCGAGGCCCGCGGAGAGCGAATGCGGCTCGACGACCTGCCCGTCGGCGGTCTGGGTCAGCATCGTGAAGGCGCCGTGGAGCACGCCCGGACGGCCGAGGCCGAGCGAGGCGGCATTGTCACCGAGCGCGTCGCCGCGGCCACCCGCCTCGACGCCGATCAGCCGCACCGGCGTGTCGAGGAACGGCCGTAAGAGGCCAATGGCATTGCTACCACCTCCGACGCAGGCCATCGCGACGTCAGGCAGCCGGCCGAGGCGTTCCAGCATCTGCGCGCGTGCCTCGCGGCCGATCACGGACTGGAGCTCGGCGACCATGTCCGGATAGGGATGCGGGCCAGCGGCTGAGCCGAGGACGTAGAAGGTCGTCTCGACGTTCGCAACCCAGTCGCGCAGCGCCTCATTGAGCGCGTCCCGCAGCGTGCCGTTGCCGGTGGCGACAGGGCGAACCTCGGCGCCGAGCAGGTGCATGCGCTGGACATTCGGCGCCTGGCGCTCGATGTCGGTCGTGCCCATGTAGACGACGCACTCCAGGCCGAGCAGCGCACAGGCGGTCGCGGTCGCGACGCCATGCTGACCCGCACCGGTTTCGGCGATCACCCGCGGCTTGCCCATACGCTTGGCCAGCAGCGTCTGCCCGATGGCGTTGTTGATCTTGTGCGCGCCGGTGTGCGCCAAATCCTCGCGCTTGAGGAATACCCGTTGACCGATTCCGCCGCGCTCCGCGAGCGCGTCGGGCGGGATCTCGAAGATCGGCGTGGCACGACCGATGAAATCGCGATGCAGGCTGCTGAGCTCGGCGGTGTACGCCGGGTCGCGGCGCGCGATCGTCCAGGCGTCGGTCAGCTCGTCGAGTGCCGGGATGAGCGTCTCGGGAACGTAGCGCCCGCCGAAGCGGCCGAAGCGGCCCCGGGCGTCGACGCGGTCGGCGCCGGTCGGGTCGCGACGCGCATTGCGCACAAAGGCCGTGACCCGCTGGGGGTCTGGCTCTCCGTCACGCTCCAATCCCCCGCTGGCGTCGACGAGCGCCGGCCGGGCGATGGCCGTCGCGCGGCTCACGTTCGCGGGCACCAGCCCTCCGGCCAAACCCATAGGCAGGATGCGGTTCAGTCGCCGCAGGAGCTCCAGCGGCGGCGTGCGGCCCGAGCCGCCGCCTTCGGCGCCAGTCGCGCCCTCCAACAGGATCCGGGTCGCGCCGGCGGCATACCACGCTTCGGCGTGCTGCAACGTCTCGCGCGCACCCGGTCCGCCGTGCAGGACGCCGATCAGCTCGTCGTGGTCGACGTTTGCAGCCCAGGGCGGCGGCGCGCTGAAGCCGGACAGCTGGATGTTGCGGATGCCGCTCTCCGTGATGGCCGCTTCGACCTGATCACGGGTCGGCCGATGGAAGACGAGGACCGGCTTCGGTCCGCCATTGAGCCCTCGGGCAAGCTCAGCGACGCGTTCAGCGCCGACGCGGCGACGCCGTTCGGACGCCACCACGAACCCGACGAAGTCCGCACCCGCGGCGACGGCCGCGCGAACGCCGGCCTCAGTCCGCGTTCCGCAGACCTTGACCATCGCACGTGTTGGATGCTCCGGCACGCTGGGCGCCTCACGTCGCGGCGCAACCTCGATCAGTCGCCGGGCGGTGCCGGCGGGATCGGCCGACGCCAGCAGGCTCGCGCCGACGAGGACGCCGTGTGCGCCGGTCTCCCCAGCCCGCGCGAGATCATCAGCAGTGGACAGGCCACTCTCCGCGATGAGGGTGGCGCCCGAGGATTGCGCCTGCTCGACGAGGCGAAGGGCACGCGGCACGTCCGTCTCGAGCGTCGCGAGATCGCGGGCATTGACGCCGATCAGCGTCGCGTCCGCTTCGAGCGCCCGCTCCAGCTCGGCCTGGTCGTGCACCTCGACCAGGCCGTCCAGGCCGGCCTCGGCGGCCGCTTCGAGCAGCTGGCGCAGCGCGTCGCCCGGCAGGGCGCGCGCGATCAGCAGGACCGCATCGGCCCCGATGGCTCGCGCCTGGAAGACCTGGTAGGCATTCGTCGTGAAATCCTTCCGCAGGACCGGCAGACCGATGCCTGACGCCGCCCGCAGGTCCTCGTCGCTGCCGCCGAAGTGCGTCGGCTCGGTCAGGATCGAAAGCGCAGCCGCGCCGGCTTCGAAATACCCGTGCGCCAGCTGTGCCACGCCACCGAAAGCGGCAAAGCTGCCCGCGGACGGCGAAGTGCGCTTGATCTCGGCGATGACACCCAGCCGATTGCCGTAGCGCAGTGCCGCCTCAAAGCGTCGCGCCGGCGGAAGGGCGTTGACCTCGTGGCGCAGCTCGCGGAACGGCACGATCCGTGCGTCGTGCCGCGCACGAGCCCGCGACGCCGTGAGCAGCTGATCGAGAATGGTCATGCT
Source organism: Candidatus Limnocylindria bacterium (assembly GCA_038250515.1). Classification (GTDB taxonomy): domain Bacteria; phylum Chloroflexota; class Limnocylindria; order QHBO01; family QHBO01; genus JAICUY01. The sequence goes on along the minus strand of JBBSCG010000004.1, from coordinate 12,252 downwards.
ATGATCGCTGCTGCCGCGGTGACGACCTCAGCGGCCTTGCCTGAATCGATGGAGGTCGCCGCCAGCTCGACGCCCTCGGCAACATCCGCCACTCGTCCCGCCGCGAAAAGCGCCGCGCCGGCGTTGAGCAGCGTCACATCACGCGCCGGGCCCGGCTCGCCGCCGAGCACGGACATGGCGATGGCTGCGTTGAGCTGCGCGTCACCGCCGGCCAACGCGGAGGCTGGCGCTCGCTTCAACCCGAAGGCCGCGGCGTCGATCTCCATCTCTGACACGGTGCGGCCTTCGACCAGCATCGCCCGGTTCGGGCCATTGAGCGTCAGCTCGTCCAAACCCTCCGGGGAGTGGATGACCAGCGCTCGCAGCGTCTGCAGTCGGGCCAGCGCCCCGGCGATGAGCGGCAGCAGGCCCACATCGGCCACGCCAAGCAGCTGGCGGCGAACGCCCGCCGGCGACGAAATCGGTCCAAGGAGATTGAAGACGGTGCGGATCGGCAGCTCGCGACGGATAGGTATGGCGTGCTTGAGCGCTGGGTGGTAGGACGGCGCGAACATGAAGCCGAAGCAGGTCTCGCGGATGGACCTCGCCACTGTTTCGGGTCCCGGATCGAGCGGGATGCCAAGCGCCTCGATCAGGTCCGCGGATCCGCATCGGCTGGTGATCGCGCGATTGCCGTGCTTTGCCACCGGCACACCCGCTCCGGCCACCACGAAGGCGGCCAGCGTCGAGATGTTGAAGGTGCCGCTTCCGTCGGCGCCGGTGCCGCACAGATCGACCGCGTTCTCGGGAGCCTCGACGTGCACGGCGCGCGCACGCATGACCCGGGCAAACGCCGCCAGCTCTTCCGGCGTCTCGCCTCGCAGGCGCAGCATGGCCAGCAGCGCCGCCACCTGGATGGCCGGCGCGCTGCCGTCCATCAGCTCTTCCATGGCCGCCTCAGCGAGGGGTGCCGGCATCGGGGCGCCGTTGGCGACGAGCTCGACCGCGGCTGCCACCGCCGGCCGGTGCTGGGCCGATTCGTCCGTCCTGCTCGCCATGGGTTTCATCCTTCCGGATATGACAACGCCTCCATCCATTGAAGGGACGGAGGCGTTCTTCCGCGGTGCCACCCTGGTTCGGATCCGCCGAGCAGATCCGCGCTTGGTTCGAGCCCGATGCTAACGGTGGCTCACGTCCGTCGCCGCCTACTGCCCTGATCGGGGTTCGGAGCGAAGCTCGCGGGTCCAGTTCGTCCGTGCGGTCCACGCCGGCTTGCACCATCCCGGCTCGCTGAAGTGGCCTGTCGAGGCGGAGTACTCGTCCCGGTCGACGCCTGTCGTGTTCGATTGAGCGCGCATCATGAGCCGCTGGCGGCCAGGCGTCAACTGGCGCTAACTCAATCCGCCGCGCCATCGCAAGTGGCGCCATGCAAGAGCCGGTACGCAAGAGGCGCGTTCCGCCGACCCTCATCAGGCCGTTTGCGGCCCTGCAGGGTCTGTGTGGGGAGGCACCGCGGTCGAGGCGTCGTCGCGGCTGGGCAAGGGTACGCTCGTACTCCTACGAATCGAGCTCATGGACCTCGAGTGGGCCGGGGCGATTCGGTCGGTGCTCCCCGTCGAGCCGTCCGTCGATCAGCCGCACCACGCGGTCAGCGAAGCTTGCCACAGCCGGGTCGTGTGTCGCGAGTACGACCGTGAGTTCACGCTGCAGCCGGAGGCGATCGATAAGTGAGAGGATCTCCTCCGTGGTCGCAGCGTCAAGATTGCCCGTCGGCTCATCCGCGACGAGAATCGGCCGGCCCCCAAGCAGCGCACGCGCAATCCCGACACGCTGGCGCTCTCCCCCCGACAGTCGGGTGGGTGAAGCATCCATCCGCGCACCTAATCCGACAGCCTCCAACAACTCCCTAGCCTCGGACTCGAGCAGCTTTCGGGAGGCATACGGCAGGCCGGCTATCACGATGTTGTTGAGAGCTGATAGCCCGGGAAGCAGATGCGGATCCTGGAACACGATACCTACCCGCTTGGCGCGAAACCTGGTCAGAGTCCCTTCCGATGCGTCCTCCAGCCGCTGACCAAGGACCGTGACGGTCCCGCTGGTAGGACGATCGAGTCCAGCGATCAAGTGCAAGAGAGTCGTCTTGCCGGACCCGGAAGGGCCGGTCACGGCCAGACTCTCATTGTAGGCGATGTCAAGGGTGAGATCGCGCAGCGCGGCGATGCTCTGCGCGGCCTCGCGGTACGTGCGTCCGGCGCCCTGCAACGAGATGGCGACTCTATCGCGCAAGGCGGATCACCGTGTCTGCCATATTCCGCGCCGGAGGCCGGTCGACGACGGCATCCGCCTTATCGCGCACGACGGCGAGCCACCGCAAGTCCGCTTCGCGGCGCGCAATCTCCAACTGCAGCGCCTCTTCTTGAAATCCGGCCTCGGACCCCGGCAGCAGGCGGCGCAGGCGATGTACGGCGGCGGACTGCTCCTCGGTGATCGCATCCAACACCGCGCCAAAGCTCTCGGGCGTCGAGAGCCGGGCGATGCATAGTCGTACGACCATTTCGGCTGCAGGACCCTCGTCCATCAAGAACGAGCTGGCGAGCGTGCGCCCCGACGCAGTGAGGGTCAGTATCTGCCGGTCGGGGCGTGACGACTGACGCACACGCCGCGAACGGATCAGGCCGTCTCGGGTCATTCTGCCCAAGGTTAGATACACCTGACTTGCGCGCACCGACCAGAGGGGGCCTAACTCCGCCTCGAGCGCAGCATGCAGTTCGTAACCGTGCGCAGGACCCCGAAGGAGCAGGCCGGCGAGCGCTCCCTGCAGGCTCATGCCGTGGTTTGCGTTTGCTTCGCGCCGGTCCGCGCGTGCTCCACCAATCGCTGAATATCGCTGCCTATCGCTTGGTCGGCGACCTCGCCGTGCAGGACAAGAAACGAATGGGGAGTGGTGTCGCTCCCAAAGGCATGCTGCAAAATGCGATCTTGATCGTTCCGAACCTTCGCCGCATCGGATCGGACCATTCGCCTCAACGTTTCGGTATCTGCGCCGACATCGGCAACCAACACCCGCCCTGAGAAGGGAGTGGCGAGATCTTCGATGGTCTCCATCAGTTCACGGCAGGGTGGGCAAGCGGCACTTGCGAAGATGATGAGTGATGGCCCCTCCATCCACATCTCTGAGTTCCCACTCCCGATGAGTGTCTCGAGCGGCTTGAGCGGCGCAACTGATCCATTTGGCAGTCCTCGCGTAGACCCTTGAACGGCTCGCTCCAACCTCGCTAACCTGAGCGTCGCACCCGCCGCCAGAGCGAGCGCAAGGGCTGACAGGATCACTGCCGCAACGGAGGTGATAATAGGAAGCAAGTCGGTCACCGAAGCCCAGCCACGTGGGTAGAGGCTTCGTTTATCGACAGCGCCATGGCGACGCTCGTGACGAGAGCCAAGAGTGTGACCTGCAAGAGGGTCCGGCCTCCTAGGTGCTGCCGTTTGAGGCTCCCGAAGCAGCCACACTCGCCGCTCCATCCGGCCGACCAGGCCACCGCTTGGGTCAAAGTGAACACCAGGAACAGGCAAACGGCCGCGATCAGTCCGATTGGTCGCACTTTTGGGACAAGCAGAAGCACAGCCAAAACGATCTCTGCGAGCGGTACGCCGAACGACGCGACAAATGCCAATCGTCGAGGCATGTGGTAGGTACTGAACAGAACCGAACGAAAACTGCTTGGATTGGTAACCTTCGCAATACCCGACACGAGAAAGAGGGTGGCAACACCGAGTGCAGTAATCGTACTGAACATCGCCATCCTTCACTCGGCCCGCAACGTCGTGATCGGCTGCGCCCGATAGATGTAGGCCAGGGGTCCAGCACTTGCCGCCGTCGTCAGGAGCGTCGCGGTCAGGCTCGCCGCCGCGGCCGATCCCAGTAGGGCGGCGGGGCTCGCTCCAAGGCCCACCCCCAAGACGCCGACGACTCCTCCGCCAACCAAACCGCCGATCAAGCCGAGGACAAATGCCTGCGTCACGATGAACATCGCCAATGCACGGCGGGGCCAACCCAGCGCACGTAGCGTGGCAAGTTCGGGTGCGCGTTCGAGATAGCTGATCATGACGATCTCGGCGATCGCGAAAATGGTGACGACAAACGTCAACCCGGTGATCAACAGATGGAACGGTTGCACTCGGCCAGACAGGTAGGTGCCCAGGAGCGTCGTGTCGAGTGTGCCGGCGAACGCCGTGGTCACCAGCAGAACGCTGCCCAATAGGACGGATGCCATGACGACCGCCAATAGGCCGAGACCCGCTTCGACACGCCGGTTTCTGAGCAGTTCGTTTATAGAGAAGGCGCCGATGCTATTGAATCGGCCAGTTGCTGTGATTGGATTTCCTCGAAGCGTCTGAACTGCTGGGCCACGCGAGGCCGCGAATGCCGGACCAAGAGCGCCCAGGCCAGCAATCAGTACGGAGAGCGGAATGGCGGCGAGAATGGGCGCCGCGCCGACGCCGGTCTGTGTCAACCCAACTCCGATGAGCAACGCGACAATTCCGACTGCCGCGCCCAGCAGCAGCATCTCCAGTTCGACCAGCACGGCAATCCGTAGCCGGGACCAACCGAGGGCTCGCAGGAGACCAAACTGAAGCCGTCGTTGTCGAACGGAGAGGTACGCCGTTTCCGCTACGAGAAGCCCTGCGGCCACCAGTACAAGGCTGAAGATGACGACATCCTGGATCCGCACTGCCTCGAGGAAGCGAACCGCAACACCCTTGACCGACCACCCCTCGCTGACGGTCAGGGCGGGACGTCCGAACTTTCCATCCGGCAGATCCACCTGAATCGGACGGGGGCTCGAGCCGACGACAATGTCGACGTCCAGGCCCGTGGCGGTAGCAATGTCTTCGCTGACTCGGGCCAAGCGCGCCTCCGCAATCGGTCCTGGCTCCTCTGCCCCATTTACCCGTATTCGCACAGCGCTGATGAATGCAGAACCCGGCCTTCCTTCAAAACGCTTCGGATCGGCGAGCCATTCCGCGGTCTCCAGCGTCGTCAACGCGAGGGGCGGCGAGTTGACGTAGCCGGCCATGTTTCGTGTGGGCCCCAATACTTCGCCATTGGCTAGAGCTACCTGAGCGGGAGCGTAGGTTTCCAGCCGATAGCCGGCGAGCGGGTCGAATCCCGGAAGACAGGTCGGATCGTACTGGCCCGCCAGTCCGAAGATCGGAGGAGGCTCACCAGCGAGGATCTGAGGGTGCGGAGTGAGCGAACGGAACCAATCGTCGTGTGCTTCAGGCGGCACATCCACCCCCTGCGAGAATCGCGGGGAAGCGAACAGCGCGAGATTCGGCTGCATGCTGTGGGCGGCCAGATGGTCCGGCCCGACCGTCGTGTAGGAGACGTCGCTCGGCGTCCAGAGTGATGAGCCGATGAGTGTCGTGTTGCTCGACGACAGAGTGGGGAGAAAGTTGCGATAGGCGTCATCGGCAGTCGCCGTGACGCGGGCGACCTCCCGCCAGTCATCCAGCTGCGCAATGGATGCTCCGTTCCAGAGCCCATCCGCCGATGAGCGTTCGACCCGCAAGGTCAAATCTTCATCGAGAAACGACTGGTTGCTGACCAGCATTGGAATGACCGACACCTCTTCCGGTATGTTCGGCCTTTTAGCCAGCATTGGCCCATCGCTGTTGGTCAGGTAGCGCCCCGAGGCCAGGCACGAATCGAGTCCGACCAGCGCCGCCTCGGCTGACGGATCGATCCCCGCGACGACGATCGGCTGATTGAAGCGTGCCCAGATCGCCGGACGATCCGCCGGTACGGCACTGGGTCGGAAGAATCCGTTGTCAACCCCGGCGCTATCGCCGCCAAAACACGGCACGGCCACCTTCTCGTCGGGCGAAACGGGGACTTGATAACAATCGAGGCTGTGACTCGCCGCGGACAGCCTGACCTCCGTAGATTCGGTGGACTCCTTCAGATCGATGCGACCATGTGGCGCGACCAGTAAGTAGTCGGGTGGCGGTGCCGGATAGCGCGACAGTCCCGCCTCACCGCGGAGTTCAAGAGTTAGTCTGAACAATTGGAGTGAGCTCTCATCGTCGACGTACGGCACTAGGTCGTTGATCGAGACGGCCGACGGCCAGGTCACCATCCCGGCGAGCGCAATCGGGGCGGCAATCTGCACTCCACTAACGTCCCGGATCGCGGCGAGCTGATCGCGAGTAATCCCACCGGTCACGCCAGACAAGAAATTCGGACGTAGCAGCCCTTGGCGCTCTTCAAGATCGGCACGCGCACCCAGGGGCCGAACCAGAATGTCGTAGGGGGCGCGCCACGCTCGACTAAGATCGCCGGTGACCACCGCGCGGGTGGTCCTCGATGTACTGGTCAGAAGGAGGAACCCTACGGTTGCCGTCAGCAGGCCGAGCGACGCCAGGACCGTAGCGACGCGACTGGACCAGAGTTGTGCCAAGGCGAAGCGGAGCACGTGCTGCGGTCCCGCTTAGCAGGTTCCGATCGATTGGCAGAAGCTGTTGCACGGCGACAGGCAGGCGTAGGAGACGAAGCCATCACAGGTGTTGACGCAGCGGTGCCATGACTTGCTGGCGGCACACGCTCCGCACGACTCGACTTTGGTGCAATAGATGGTGCAGGCGCGAAGTCCCGTTTGGTGCACGCTCGACACGCGGTTGCTCTCGGCATCGCTGGTGCCCGCCCTCGAAAGGGAAGGAAGCAGCAGCGCTCCCGCAAGCCCGGCCCCCCAGGTAGCCGCGCGTCCAAGGAAGCGCCGACGCGCGATCGCTTCGCCGGCGCGCTCGGAGAATTCAGCGAGCCTTTCCATGTCCCCTACCTCATCTCACTGCGATTACCCACGTATAGACTATAGTCCCTGATGTCAACCAACCATTGCGGGCGATATCCCAACGCCAACCGCGAGAGGGGCCTCATCGACGGATGTAAGGGGCTCGAAAACACGGCCTCCGGACGAAGTCGGTCCGCAGCGGCGAGCAAGCCGGCCGGAGCAGCTCCAATGCGGAATCGGTACAGTCTGCGTAAGCACGGCGGCGGGCGACCGCGGAGCGAGGTCAGCCGAAGGCGGGGACGCGAAGAACCGCGATGTACGCGCCCGCGACCAGGATGGCGGCCACCAGCAGGTAGATTGCGGCGCGGATTGCCGTCGGCATCGGTTTGTGAAGGCGTTCGCCACCGGGACCGCGAAACATGGTCGAGAGCGTCTCAACATGCGCGGGCGGCACCAAGAAGCCGATCACGCCACCGACGATCAGGCCGCCAACGTGGCCGGTCCAGCTGATCGAGGGAATCGTGAAGGTCAGCACCAGGTTGATGATCAGCAGCGTGCCCACCTGGCTGAGCAGCGCGCGCGCCTGCCGCGTCGTCGCCACGTGATGGCGGCGCGTTACCACGAAGGCAAGCCCGAAGAGGCCGAAGATCGCGCCCGATGCGCCGGCGGCCGGCTGATCGGGCGCGGCCAGGATGGTCAGGACCGAACCGCCGGCCGCGCACAGCATGTACATCACGAAGTATTCGACGTGCCCGTACATCTGCTCGAGGATTGGTCCGAACAGGTAGAGCGCGTACATGTTGAAGGCGATGTGCAGCAGCCCCAGGTGCAGGAACGCGCTGGTGAAGATGCGCCACCACTCGCCGTGGGCCACACCATTGGCGCAGATGACGCCGGCCTCCAGGATGGGCGAGCCCGCCCCGCATGCACCGACGCTCACCGGTCCCTGACCGCCACCGCCCCCGAACAGGCCGAAGTTGAACCCGCTCATCACGCCGTCGGCGACGAAGACGAGCACGTCCAGCGCGATGATCGCCCAGGTCACATAGGCCGCATAGGTGGCGTACGGACCGCGTGCGCGGTTGAACTGCCGCCGGGAGGCGAAATCGTGACCGGTCTCCTTCAGCAGCCAGGCGATGCGGTTGGCGATGGCGCCACGCTCGCTCACCGGCGCCCGACGGTCTGCCTCGCGATAGGCGTCGATCGCCTCGTCGAGCTGTCCGTTGCGAACGAGCTGCTCAGCGACGGCACGTGAGCCCTGCCAATCGGACTTGCCGCCGCTGCGTGCGGCACTCTGCCAGGCGGCTATGGCGCCGGCTTCGTCGTCCTCGCGGTAGCGTGCCTGCCCAACGGCGAGCCACGCCTCGCCGGCCAGATCCTGGTCAGGATGTCCGGTGAGCGGCGCCAGGATACGCACGGCGCCGTCCAGGTCGCCGGAGTCGAGCAGGCGTCGCCCCTCGGCGAGGCGCATTTGAGGTTCGTCAGTCATCGGCCGGTAGTATGCCGGGCAAAGCGAACGACCGCCGAGAGGTTGGCACCTCGGCGGTCGTTCGGTCGTCCCCGGGCAGGGAACGAGCTGCTCCGGCGTGGGCCGGAGCGAGCATCAATTGCGCGTTATTTGGCGCGGCGCAGGAAATCCAGCACGTCGTCGTAGCGGAAGCGGCGATCGCCCCGTTTGCAGACCCGGAAGAACGGCAGCTCGCCGCGGTCGCCCAGGCGCTTGACGGTGTTCACGTGCAGGTGCAGCATCTCGGCCACTTCCGAGGCCGTCAGCAGCTTTCCAACCTCGTTTGTCATCATTTGTCTTGTTCTCCCGATCGCGACCACTCGGAGGGTGTGGTGGGCGCGGCTCGTGATCGGATAGTAAGGTTGGGGTGCCGTTCTGAGCCCCGGTACCTTCGGGTTCCAGCGGGAGTACTTTCGCACCCATGTCCGTCTACGAGCGTCACGTTTTCGTCTGCACGCGTGGTGAATGGTGCCCATCCGTGGATGGCGATGGGATCGGGGTGCACACTCGCCTCAAGGCCCTTGTCAAGGAGGCCGGCCTGAACGACAGGCTGCGGATCAACCACGCCGGCTGCTTTTCTCAGTGCGGCCATGGACCGATGGTGGTGGTCTATCCCGACGCGGTCTGGTACGCCGGGGTTTCGCCCGATGATGCCGAGGAGATCTTCAAGCGCCACCTGCTCGGTGGCGAGCCGGTCGAGCGCCTGCGCTACGACCCACCGACCATGGGCGAGCACAAGCTCTTACGCGACGCCTCGGGCCACATCATCGAATGACCGATTCCGACCAGGTCGACCAACTGCTTCGCGAACGAACCTTCGCACGTGCCAACGGCGATTTTGCGCGTGCCGACGCGCTGCGCGACGAGATTCGGGCGCTTGGCTGGGAGGTGCAGGACACATCACGCGGATCGACCTCGCGTCCAGCGCTGCCCGAGGCACCGGTCGCGACGGGCTACGCACGAGCCGAGGATCTCGCCTCCGTGCTGGACGAACCGCCGACCCTCGACGCTTCGCTGGTGGTCGTCACCGATGAGCACCCGTCAGATCTCGAGCGCCTCGTGCGGGGCCTCGCCGCTCATCCTCCGGCTGCCAGCCGCGAGCTGATCGTGGTCGGCAACGCGCCGTCGTACGACACGGCCGCCCTGCTGCCAACCGATGCGACCGTGCTGGCCACCAGCGAGCGTCTCGGCTGGGCCGATGCGGCGAACCTCGGCCTGCGGCGCTCTTCCGGCGCGGTCACGGTCCTGATCGACACGTCGGTCGAACCCAGCGGCGACTTCATCGGTCCGCTGCGTGCGGTGTTCGACGATCCAACGGTCGGCATCGCGGGCGGCTGGGGCGTGACGAGCACCAATGGCCGCCAGTTCGATGAGGCGCCGACAGGCGAGGTGCTCGCGGTTGAGGGCTACTGCCTGGCGATCCGGCGCGAGGCCCTGCGATGCGTCGGCGGCTTCGACCCGCACTTCCGCTTCTATCGCAACGCCGACCTGGACCTGAGCTTCGCCGTGCGCGACGCCGGCTGGCGGGCCGTCGCCGTCCAACTGCCACTCGAGCGGCACGAGCATCGCGGCTGGACGTCATTGCCAGACGCCGAGCGCGACCGGCTTTCGAAGCGCAACTTCTACCGATTCCTCAAGCACTGGGGCGATCGACGGGATCTCCTGTCCCTCGGCTGAGCTGTTCCCCCGCAGGTCAACCGGCAAGGCGGTGGATCGCCAGCGCGGTCGCGGCGACCGTATCGGCCAGGCGGCGGTAGTCGAGCGTTGCCGGCAGGTCCAGGCCGGTGTGGTAGCGCGGGTTGCGCAGGTCGGCGGTATCGGTCACCTGGATAGCGGGGATGCTATGACGCCAAAACGCGACGTGGTCGCTGCGCGCGAAATGCCGAACGGTCGGCACGGCCCAGGGCAGGATCGGACCGATGATCGGAAGGCTCAACGGGTCTCGGACGACCAGTACCGCGTCGGCACCAGCCATCGCGACAAGGCCCTCGCCGAAGGCGCGGACCAGCGGCATGCCGCTCGACCGATGGATCACCAGCGTCCAGACCCCGGCCCTGTCCAGCGCCCGAGCGCGCGCCACTTGGCCCGGGTACAGCAGCCCGAGGCCGGGCGGGATGCGCTGGCTGTTCGGGCTCGAATCGGTGAAGCCGATGCATTCGAAGACGATTGTCCCGGCAATCCGGCGTTGCGCCTGCAGCTCGGCGATGAGTGCCTCGCTGCCCGCGAAGTCACCGGTCTCCTCGAGGTCAACCGCGGCCAGCACGACCGAGCGCCGGAATCGAAATGGCGCCAGGAGCCGCGCGAGTTCGATGAGCGCGACGACGCCGCTGCCGTTGTCATCCGCGCCAGCCGAGCCGGCGACGGTATCCAGGTGCGCGACCACCACCAGGGCCGTCGGCTCGACGCCCTCGCGCACGGCCACGACGTTCACGCCGCACTCGAACGAGCGTCGCTCCGCGTCCCAGCCGGCATCGTGGAACCGGGATTCGACGAAGGCCTCGGCGGCCGCCATGCGCTGCGGATCCGAGCGACGATGGCGTGGGGCGGGCAGCGCCTCGAGGTCGGCTCGCAGGCGTCCGACGTCGGCCTGCGCAGCCAGCTCGTCGAGCAGCAGGCGCTCACGCTCGCCGAGGGACCGCAGCACTGGCTCGCGGGTGAACGCGGTCAGCGATGCCCTTCCACGCAGGTGCAGCCCTGTGGACCGACGACCGCCGAATGCGCCGTGCCTGGCGGCAGCACGAAGCCCTCGTTCGGACGCAGCTCAACCGACTCGCCGGCAACGACGAAGCTGATCGACCCCGAGGCGCACATCAGCAGCTTGGTGTAGGGATGACTGTGCTCGCTGTATCGGTCGTTTGGGCCGTTCGACCACAAGGACGGCGTGACACCTTCCCGGCGCAGCCGGCGCTCGACCGATGCGACGGATGGCGTCTCGTCCGAATCCCAGTGCAGCATCCTCAACGCCCCCGCCACGCCCGCTTACTTGACCTGAATGTTCTCGTGGACGGGCGGCACCTCATCGGCAGCCGTGTCCGGCTGGTCTAGCTTGCCGATCCAGTTGTCGAGGTAGACGCGTGCGGCAAGCAGCTGCTCTCGTCCGGCGGCCTTGAGGTGACGACGAGCGTCCTCGGGCAGGACGTTGTGCATGACCGCCCAGAAGGCGGTCTCGGCGATTGACTTGGAGTCGCGGCGCTGCCGCTGTTCGAGCTGGGCGATGCGCTCCTCGAGCTCAACCACCTGGTCCTGGTCGTTCATCATTTACCTCCTGCTGGTCTCCACGGGCGGTGCCGCGAAGCGAATCTTGAGCACCTGGTCATCGAAGTGTGCATCAAGCGTGGGAGCACCGACGAGAGCGCGTGGCAGAACCAGGTTACGACGCCACGTTCCGACATCGATCAGCAGCTCATCGCCGCGTCGCGACAGCTGGATCTGCTCCTTGCTGGTGAACGGCAGCTCGACCGACAGCTCGAACACGCCGTCGCGGCGCACCGCGGTGTATGGCCGGCCGCGATAAAAGAACTCGGTCGGATCGGCCGCACCGTACAGCGCCGTGGCAAGCTCGCGAAGCATGTCGAGGCCGACCACCTCGCGATCGAAATACGGTGCCTGGCGCACCGGAATCGGCATGAAGGCCTGCTCAACCATGGGCGCATACCTCTGCTGCGCCTCGTACCAGGTCTGGAAGTAGTCGCCCACCGAAGCCGGCAGGACCCGGTTGGCGATGACCAGATCGGTCGGATAATCATACAGATGAAAATAGGTGAAGGAGCGCTCCGCCTCCTTGATGACCACCTGCTCGAGGGTCAGCACCAGCCGCACCGACGTCTTGTCCCGATCGGCGAGCAGCTCACGCATGTGCTCGAGCTTGCGGAAAAGCTCCTCGCCGGCGTTGAACACGTCGTCGCCGGGCATGGGCATGCCGACCAAGCGATGGATGATCGGTCCGGTGAGCTTGGTGATTCGTCGACCGAGCGGCTC